>JAGWTZ010000018.1 GCA_028868695.1 Alphaproteobacteria bacterium
GGGTTGGTGGGCTTGCTGAACACGCCCAGCGCGCCGCCGGCCTTGGCGCGGTCCAGAAGGTCGCTCTCCGAGAAGCCGGTCATGAAATAGACCTTGGCCTGCGGGTTGAACTTGCGGATTTCAAGGAAGCTTTCCACGCCGTTCTTCACCGGCATCATCACGTCAAAGAACCCGACGTCAAAGTCGTTGGCGGCATAGGCGTCAATGGCCTGCTGGCCATTATAGGCCACGATGACGCGGTGGTTGTCGGCCGAAAACAGCTCGGCGATCGATTCCGCGTTCTCGGCATCGTCGTCCACCACCAGAATGTTCAGTTGCTTGCTCATTTTCTTGTCCCCTTCAGAGTTGTTGTTTTCAGGCGGCCACGGCTTGCACATGCGTGAGCACGCGGTCCGGGTCGAATGGTTTGCTGAGAATGCCGGTCACCAGCATGTCGGTGAAGCTGTCGCCATCCACGGTTTCGGGCCGCCAGGGCGCCACGATGGCGGTGGGCGGCAGGTCCTGCGCCTTGCGCAGCGTGGCATAGAGACCAATGGTGTCGATGAGCGGCTGGTTCATGTTCAGGACCAGCATGTCGCCCGTTGTGCCGCCGCGTTCCAGTGCGCCGGGTGAATCCACAATGCGGCAGCGCTTTTCGCTGGCCGCCGCGGCGCGCTCAAGCTCCTTGATGTAATGCGGTCCTTCGCACTGCGCCACCAGCACGCCATTCTCGCCAACTTCATGCGTGGCGGCCAGAAGCGTGCGCGGGTCCACCGGCTTGGAGAGCAGGCCCTTGGCGCCTTGCGCCATGGCTTGCTTCAAAAGCTCTTCCACGCTGTAGCCCGACATCATGAAGACATTGGCCTTGGGCTTCAGCTTGCGGATTTCCATGTAGCTTTCCACGCCATTCATGCCGGGCATCATCACGTCGATGAAGGCCAGGTTGAAATCCGCCTCCAGATAGGCGTGGATGGCTTCCCTGCCGCTATAGACCACGCGCACGTCATGGCCCTCAAGCTGGAACAGCTCGCCCATGGAATCGGCATTGTCGCGGTCGTCATCCACGACCAGGATTTTCAAACTTCGCATCACGCGGCCTCCCCATTTGCAACGCCCGCCACCGGCAGGCGCATGATAAAGCGGGCCCCCCGGCCCAACTCGGATTCGATGATGAGCTGCCCGCCATGCTGGGCGGCAATTTGCTCAATGGCCGGAACGCCAAGCCCCGTGCCGAAACTCTTGGTGGTGAACAGCGGTTCGCGGATTTTCTCGATTGTCTCCGCCGCAATGCCCGGGCCATTGTCGGCCACCTCGATCTCCACCCATGGCCCGCTCTGACGCGTGGTGAGGGTGAGCTGCGGTGTTTCCTTCTGGCTGGCCAGCGGCATGTCGCCATTGCCCACCATGGCCTCACAGGCGTTGGAAATCATGTTGGCCACGGCGCGCTGCAGCCGCACCGGATCAAACGGCACCTCGCGCCCATCCAGGCCTAGATAGCAGGTGACCTCGATGCAGGAAGCGAGGCGCCGCGCCTCTTCCTCCACGCATTTGCCCAGCCATTGATCGAGATCGCCGGATTTGCATTCCAGCTTCTTGGTGCGCGAGAAATCGAGAAGCTGGGTGATGATCGCGTCACAGCGCGTCACACCGTTGTTGATGCGCTGCAGCTGCGGCTCCACGCCCAGGCCCTTGTCCTTGATCTTGCGTTCGACAAGGAACACCGAGGTGCGAACCGCGCCCAAGGGGTTGCGCAGCTCATGGGCGATGGTGGCGGTGAGCTGGCCCATCTGCTCCATGCGGCCTTTTTTCACCAGCGCGTCCTGCGCGTCCTTCAGCGCCTGCATGCTTGAGGCAAGCTCGCGGTTCAGCCGCAGGATCTCTTCATTGATGCGCTTCAGCTCGGCATTCTCGGAAATGTCGACAATCGACACGATGGCCGAGCGTGTCTTGTTCTTGCTCAGCAGCAACCAGCCGGAACTGATCACCAGCACACGCCGCTCGCCGCGCCCGGTGTCCTTGAGGCTGCATTCAAAGCGCGCGGCCTGGCCCGGAAAATCAGCCCCCTGCCCCAGCGCCTTGCGCAAGGCCGGCAAATCAAGGCCTTCTTCCAGGCTGGCGAAATAGGCATGCAGCAGCGGGTTGCTGAAGCTGATGGATTGGTCTTCCTCGATCTGCACCACACCGACAGGAACCGTTTCGGCCAGCGCGCGGTATTGCTCCTCGCGCTTCTTGACTTCAGTGAGGCTGAAATTGATGCCGACAAGATAGCTCTCGCCTTCAGCGCCCGCCATGCGCGCCTTGTGGCTGAGCACCGGCTTGGTCATGCCATCGCCGATCGACGACATCTCCTCAACCGAGGATGTGGCGCCCGTGTCCAGCACCAGCCTGTCATTGGCGAGGAAGGCGGCGGCGGCTTCCGGCGCGTAGAAATCGGCATCCGACTTGCCCAGCAACTCATCTTCGCTGCGGCCCACCAGCTCATTGTGGCGGCGGTTTGAATAGACAAAGCGCGCTTGCGCGTCCTTGGCATAGATGGGCGTGGGAATGGCGTCGAGAATCCGCGCCAGGAACTCGGCACTCAGCGGCGCGGCGCGTTTGCCATCTTCACTCATGAGCCAAACTCCGCGCCCTGCCCGTGCATCTCAAGCCACCTGTTCAATCTGCTGCTGGGCGGGCAGCTGGATGGTGAAGGTGGCGCCATGGCCATATTCCGAGGCGATGTGCAGCGTGCCCCCATGCTGCACGATGATCTGCTCCACCGCCGGCAGGCCAAGCCCGGTGCCGAAGCTCTTGGTGGTGTAAAGCGGCTCGCGGATGCGGCGCATGTCATCGGGCTTGATGCCCGGCCCGTTGTCGGTGATTTCGATGGAGATGAACTCGCCGGCCAGCCTGGTGCTCACCGTGATGGTGGGCTCGCCGGTGCCGTGGCGCTTGCTGCCATCGCCATCGCCCACCAGCGCTTCCGAGGCATT
Organism: Alphaproteobacteria bacterium; assembly: GCA_028868695.1. Classification (GTDB taxonomy): domain Bacteria; phylum Pseudomonadota; class Alphaproteobacteria; order Rhizobiales; family Aestuariivirgaceae; genus Aestuariivirga. Next base: position 2,952 of record JAGWTZ010000018.1, read on the forward strand.
GGAAAGCAGGTTGCCAATCGCCCGCTGCAGGCGCGAGGCATCAAACGGCACATGCATGCCGCCAAGGCCGAGATTGCAGGCGATGGAAACCGAGGCCGGCAGGCGCTGCGCCTCCTCGCCCACGGTCTGCTCCAGCCAATGGTCAAAATCCTGCGCGTTGGTGACGATCTGCTTGCTGCGCGAAAAATCGAGAAGCTGGGTGATGATCGCGTCACAGCGCGTGACGCCATTGTTGATGCGCTGCAGCTGGCCTTCGATGCCAAGGTCCTTGCCCTTGGTCTTGCGCTCGAGGAGGAAGGCGGAGGTGCGCACCGCGCCCAAGGGGTTGCGCAGCTCATGGGCAATGGTGGCGGTGAGCTGGCCCATCTGCTCCATGCGGGTTTTCTTCACAACCTGGTCCTGCGCGGCGCGCAGCGCCTGCAGGTTGGCGCTCATTTCCTTGTTGATGCGCCCCATGCCGTCGTTCAACACCGCCAGTTCGGCGGTGCTGCGCTCGGCCTCGGCGCGCGCCGCAATGGCCGCACGGCGCGAATGCTCCACCTGGTCGAGCTCACGCAAGGTGTGGCGGAACATCGAAACCGCCGTGCCAATGCCCAGCACGGTGGCGCCAAGGGCAATGGCCAGCGTGCGGTAAATCCAGTTGTTCAATTCGCGCGCCCTTCCATCAGCGATGATATTCATGCGGGCGCGGATGTCAGTCCAGGTCTGGTCCAGCGTGTCGAACCACTTGCGCGCATCTTCGTCGATGCCGGCGTTGAGCTTGCCCACGGCCGTGGCGCTGTCCGTCGTCGTGTCAAACAGCTGCGCGCGGAAATGCGCTGCCTCAAAGGTCAGCCACCAGGTGGTTTGCAAAAGCCTGGAATAGAAGAACGGATCAGCGCTCACCGCACGGGCCTGCACCGTGCTGGTGCCCAGCTCGCGCGACATGAACTCCAGCGTCGAGGCGGTGTAGGCCAAATCAGTCTGCTTCATCTTCAGCATCGTGGCGTCGGCCATCGAGGCCTGTGCGTTGTCACGCAAGGCGGCATAGCTGGTGAGGATCTTTGGCGCTGAAAAGCCAGCAAGGTCGGCCAGCGTGTTGGCCTCGCGGTTGCCGGCGTCATTCATGGCGACGCCGCCACCCACGGCCCCCATGAGGGCAGTGGCTTTCTGCAGAACCTCCTTGGGCATGGGCGGGTCTTCAGCCAGCGCCTTGGCAAACTGGTCATATTCGTTGCCCACCCCCGCTGCCACGGCAAGGCCGGGGCCATATTCGCCAAGCAGCTTTTTCTCGCGGTCGGCGTTCAAGCCCTCGGCATAGTCCTGCATGGTGCGGAAGGTGAGGTCCATCAATGTCATGCCGGAGCGGTTGGAACGGGCCAGCTGCAATTCCCGCGCCGTTTGCATGCTCACTTCAAAACCGAAATAGCCAATGGGAATCAGCAGCAGCAGGATGATGCGCGCCAGGCGGAACCCTGCGATGTGTGAGGCCAGCAATTGCGTCATGAATCTCCCCCGGTGGTGTTGCCCCCACCTCATGATGAATCCCTGCGCCACTATCGGCGGCACTGGTAAATTTCCGCCTAACAACATTGGTTGAAACGAGACAGATGGATACAATTATAAATAGAGTGGCGATGCAAATTGAAACCGCGCCCCTGGCGGCCTGCGCCCAGCAATAAAAACGCGCCAGCCCTTGGGGCCAGCGCGCTTCAAATCATTGTTATGGCTTGCGGATCAGGCGCCGATAACGGCCTTGATGGCTTCCAGCGCCGCAGCGGCCTTGGCGCCCTCGGGGCCGCCGGCCTGGGCCATGTCTGGCCTGCCGCCGCCGCCCTTGCCGCCCATCGCCGCCGCGCCGGCCTTGACCAGATCAACCGCGTTGAACTTTGCAGTGAGATCAGCCGTGACAGCGGCCACCACCGCGCCCTTGCCGTCTTCGCTTTCCGAAAGCAGGACCACGATGCCAGAGCCGAGCTGTTTCTTGCCCTCATCGGCCAGCGGCTTCAGGTCATTGGCAGCCACGCCCTTGAGCAGGCGGGCCAGAACTTTTACGCCCTTGATCTCGGCGACATCATCACCGCCGCCCGCCTTGCCGCCACCCATGGCGAGCTGGCGCTTGGCGTCGGCCAGTTCCTTTTCCAGCTTGCGCCGCTCATCCACCAGCGCCTCGATGCGCGCCAGCATTTCAGCGGGCGAAACCTTGAGCGCGGCGGAAGCCGCCTGCACGCGCCTGTCTTGTTCCGCGAGATAGGCCCGCGCCGCCTCGCCGGCCAGCGCTTCCATGCGCCGGACACCAGCCGAGGAGGCGCTTTCGCCCACGATCTTGATCAGGCCAATGTCGCCGGTGCGCGACACATGCGTGCCGCCGCACAGTTCCAGCGAATAGATGGCGCGCTTGTTGTCGCCCGCCGCATTGCGGCCCATGGAAACCACGCGCACCTCATCGCCATATTTCTCGCCGAACAGCGCCATGGCGCCCTCGGCAATGGCGGCATCAACCGACATCAGCCGCGTGGTCACCGCATCATTCTGCAGCACCACCTCATTGGCGATGGTTTCAACCTGCGCCAGCTCTTCGCTGCTCATGCCCTTGGAATGGGAGAAATCAAAGCGCAGGCGGCCCGGCTCGACGAGCGAGCCCTTCTGCGCCACATGGTCACCCAGCACGCGGCGCAGCGCCTCATGCAGCAGGTGGGTGGCCGAGTGATGCGCGCGGTTGGCGAAGCGGCGCGCATGGTCCACTTCCATCTCGACGGCCTGGCCGGTGCGGAACGAGCCCTTCTCGACCATGCCGTAATGAATGAACACATCACCGAGGCGCTTTTGCGTGTCAGTGACGCGGAACAGCGCCCCATCGGCGCGGCGGATCACGCCGTGATCGCCGGTCTGGCCGCCGCTCTCGCCGTAGAAGGGCGTTTGGTTGACGAGAATGGCGCCAGATTGGCCTTCATTGAGGGATGTTACGTCCTTGCCGTCATGGGTCAGGGCCATCACCTCGCCCTCGGCGCGCTCGGTGTCATAGCCGAGGAATTCTGTGCCGCCCACCCGCTCGCGGATGTCGAACCACACGCTGTCGGTCTTCTCCTCGCCCGAGCCCTTCCAGGCGGCGCGCGCCTCGGCTTTTTGCCGGGCCATGCTCTTGGCGAAGGCATCACCATCCACGGTGATGCCGCGGGCCTTCAGCGCATCCTGCGTGAGATCAAGCGGGAAGCCATAGGTGTCATAGAGCTTGAAGGCCGTCTCGCCGGAGAAGGTGTCACCCTTGTTGAGAGCCGACGATTCATCGGCCAGCAGCTTCATGCCGCGCTGAAGCGTGGTGCGGAAGCGGGTTTCCTCCAGCTTCAGGGTTTCGCTGATCATCGGCTGGGCGCGCACCAGCTCGGGATAGGCCGAGCCCATCTCGCGCACCAGAGACGGCACCAGCTTGTGCATCAGCGGCTCCTTCACGCCGAGCAATTCGGCATGGCGCATGGCGCGGCGCATGATGCGGCGCAGCACATAGCCACGGCCTTCGTTGGACGGCATCACGCCATCGGCAATGAGGAAGGATGAGGCGCGCAGGTGATCGGCGATCACGCGGTTTGACGCCTTGGCCTCGCCTTCGGCGGGCACATTGGTTTCTTCCACGATGGCCGCGATGAGCGAGCGGAACAGGTCGGTCTCATAATTGTCATGCGTGCCCTGCAGCACGGCGGAAATGCGCTCCAGCCCCATGCCCGTGTCGATCGACGGCTTGGGCAAGGCGATGCGCTGTTCCTTGCTCACCTGCTCGAACTGCATGAACACCAGGTTCCAGATTTCGATGAACCGGTCGCCATCAGCCTCGGCCGAGCCGGGAGGCCCGCCCCAGATCTTGTCGCCATGGTCAAAGAAGATTTCCGAGCATGGGCCGCAAGGGCCGGTGTCGCCCATCGCCCAGAAATTGTCTGACGTTGGGATGCGGATGATGCGCTCATCGGGAAGGCCGGCGATCTTCTTCCACAGGTTAAATGCGTCATCGTCATTGTGATAGACAGTGACGGAGAGCCGGTCCTTCGGCAGGCCATATTCCTTGGTGATCAGCGTCCAGGCCCATTCAATGGCGTTGGGCTTGAAATAATCGCCAAAGGAGAAGTTGCCCAGCATCTCGAAGAAGGTGTGGTGGCGCGCCGTGTAGCCGACATTGTCGAGGTCATTGTGCTTGCCGCCGGCGCGCACGCATTTCTGCGCGGTGGTGGCGCGGCTGTAGGGGCGCTTCTCGGTGCCGGTGAACACGTTCTTGAACTGCACCATGCCCGAATTGGCGAACATCAGGGTCGGGTCATTGCGCGGAACCAGCGGGCTCGAGGCCACAACCTCATGGCCCTGCTTCTTGAAGAAATCGAGGAAGGTGGAACGGATCTGCGCTAAGCCGGTCATCGAAAAGGGTCCAGGTTGTGAAGGGCCTGTCGGATGGTGAGGCAAAGCTTCAGCACCACGGCAGGCCCGGAAGATTGAAACTGGCGCCCTCTTAAGGCGTTGAAACCAAAACGTCCAGAATTTCTGCGGGCAAGAGTCCAGATTGCCGGGGGCTGGATGGGGCGGCGGCGCGGCGGCATGGCAGCCAGGCCGCAGGGGAAACCGCGCAAGAAAACGCCGCCGGATCGCGAAGACCCGGCGGCACAGTCAGGCAGGGGCTGGTTGTGGGGCAAACCTGCCTAGGGTCCGGCCCAACTGGGGCCGAATGCGGAATGTCAGGAGAATGGGGCGGATGAAAGCGGCGGGGCCTCAGGCCTCGCCATCCTCGTCCTTGATCGAGCCGTCGGTGATGCGCGAGGAAATCAGCCCGGCATTGGCGCGGATGGCCGCTTCGATCTTGTTGGCAACCTCGGGGTTCTGGCGCAGGAAGGCCTTGGCATTGTCACGGCCCTGCCCGATGCGCTCACCGTCATAGGAATACCAGGAGCCGGATTTCTCGACCACGCCGGCGGTGACGCCCAGGTCAACCAGCTCGCCCACCTTGGAGATGCCTTCGCCATACATGATGTCGAATTCCACCATCTTGAAGGGTGGCGCCACCTTGTTCTTGACCACTTTCACGCGGGTCTGGTTGCCCACCACTTCCTCGCGGTCCTTGATCGCGCCGATGCGGCGGATGTCGAGGCGCACCGAGGCATAGAACTTCAGGGCATTGCCGCCCGTGGTGGTTTCGGGAGAACCGAACATCACGCCGATCTTCATGCGGATCTGGTTGATGAAGATCACCATGCAGTTGGACTTGGAGATCGAGGCCGTCAGCTTGCGCAGCGCCTGGCTCATCAGGCGGGCCTGCAGGCCGGGAAGGCTGTCGCCCATCTCGCCTTCCAGCTCGGCCTTGGGGGTGAGGGCCGCCACCGAGTCCACCACCAGGATTTCAACCGCGCCCGAGCGCACCAGCGTATCGGCGATTTCCAGCGCCTGCTCGCCCGTGTCCGGCTGCGAGACCAGAAGGTCATCAATGTTCACGCCCAGCTTCCTGGCGTAAACCGGGTCCATGGCATGTTCGGCGTCAATAAAGGCGCAAATGCCGCCACGCTTCTGGGCTTCGGCAATGGTCTGCAGCGCCAGCGTGGTCTTGCCGGAGGATTCCGGCCCGTAAATTTCAACAACGCGGCCCTTGGGCAGGCCGCCAATGCCAAGGGCAATGTCAAGGCTGAGCGAGCCGGTGGAAATCGCCTCCACCTCCAGCGCCTGGTTGGCGCCCAGCTTCATGATCGAGCCCTTGCCGAAAGCCCGTTCGATCTGGCTCAGCGCCGCTTCCAGCGCCTTGTTCTTGTCAGTCCCCATATTCTCAACAACTTTCAGATGAGCTTGCCCCATTTCGCTTCTCCTCTTAACCGATGAAACCCAACTTGTGAACCAAACCGCTGCACAACTTCTGTTCTGCGCATGTTTTGTTTATGTTCTATTTTAGTTCCATTGGCAAGGGAATTCTGCGAAAGCTTTATTCTTCAATCCATTCAACTATTTGTCATAACGTTCTCAAGCCGCGCCATAACTTGGTTCCACTCCCTGCAACCCGGCCTCAGCCCAATTCCCCCTTCACCTTCTCCACCAGCTGCTTCAGCGAGAACGGCTTTTGCAGGAAGGCAAAGTCGGTCGGCCCGTCAGCGGATTTCTCGAAGGCATCCTCGGCATAACCGGACATGAAAATGAACTTGGAGGAAACCCCGCGCTTGCGCAGTTCCTTCAGCATGGTGGGGCCATCCATCTCCGGCATCACCACGTCTGAGAGGATCAGCTCAAAGCCGTCGGCATCCTTCTCCACCACCTCAAGGCCCATCTCGCCGCTGTTGGCCTCCACCACCGTATAGCCGCGCGAGGTGAGCGCCCGGGCCGCAAAGGCGCGCACGGAATCCTCGTCCTCGACGATCAGCACCCGGCCGCGGCCAGAGAAATCCTCGCGCACCGGCGCCACCTCGGCGGGCTTGGCGGCGGCCTCGGCCGGCTTGTCCTGGATGAGGCGCGGCAGGAAGATGCGGAACTTGGTGCCTTCGCCGGGCGGACTGTCGCAATAGATGAAGCCGCCGGATTGCTTCACAAAGCCGTAAACCATCGAAAGCCCAAGGCCCGTGCCCTTGCCCACTTCCTTGGTGGTGAAGAACGGGTCCCAGATCTTGTTGAGGATTTCGGGCGGAATGCCCTGTCCGTTGTCCTGCGCCTCCACCACCACATAATCTCCCGCCGGCAGCGGGTGGCCCACGCCGCCCGTCTGGCCCGCAGGCAGGTTATAGGTTGAAAGCGCCAGCTTGCCGCCCTTGGGCATGGCGTCGCGCGCGTTGGAGGCAAGATTGACGATCGCCTGCTCCAGCTGGTGGATGTCCACCATCACCGGCCACAGCTCGCGGCCATGGTTGATCGACAGCTCCACCTTCTCGCCCACCACGCGCTTGAGAAGGATGCCAAGGTCCGACATCGAATCCGAAAGATCATGCGCCTTGGGCATCATGGTCTGCTTGCGTGAGAAGGCCAGCAGGTGGCGCACCAGCCCGGCGGCGCGGTTGGCGTTCTGCTTGATGCTCATCACATCCTGGAAGGAAGGGTCGGTCGGCCGCATCTTGGTGAGCAGCAGGTCGGCAAAGCCCAGGATGGGTGTCAGCATGTTGTTGAAGTCATGCGCCAGGCCCGAGGCCAGCTGGCCAATGGCCTGCATCTTCTGGCTCTGCGCCAGCTGCGCTTCCAGAAGCCGGTTTTCCGTCTTGTCGATGGCGAAGACGGAGAGCGCACCATCCGCCCCTGCCCCGCTCAGCGTCAGCAGCGCGCTGCGCGGCGAAGGCCCGGTGAAGGCCGCTTCCATCTGCAAGGTCTGGTCCGGCTTGCTGGCGATCTCGCCCGCCAGCCTGGCAAAGCGCGCCGCACTCTCGGCCTCAAGGGCCGCCGCCACCGGCGAACCCCGCCCCAAGCCCGGCGACAGGTTGAGGAACTGGCCATTGGCATTGAGCAGCCGGCCCGCCTTGTCCACCTCGGCAAAGCCGATGGGAATGGCCGAAACCATGCGCGCCAGGCTGTGGCTTTGGCTTTCGCCGGCCAGCGCCTTGTCTTCGTTGCGCATCACCATGCAGCGCGCCGGCAGCGGCTTGCCATCGGCGTCGAAATCGGCGCGGCTGATCAGCTTGAAAATCTCGGGCTGGCGGTTCTTGCCGGAAAGCGGCAGCATGAAACTGTCGACCCGGCTGCTGCCCGCCACGGGGCTGACAGCGCCCAGCACCTTGGCGCCTTCCGGCCCCAAGAGCTCGGTGAGCTGCAGCTTGCCGGATTGCACATCCGCCAAATCAAAGCCCAGCCAGGAGGCCAGCGTGGCGTTGACATAATCCACCCGGCCATTGGGCAGCGTCGAGAAAAAGCCGACAGGCGCCTGGTCGAGATAGGAGATGATAAACTGCAGCCGCAGGAAGGCGCTTTCCTGATGCGCGCGGTCATCGGTGATGTCGATCAGCCGCCACAGCGTTGTGCCGCCGCGCCCATTGGCCGCCATGGGTGAAACCGCAAGGCGCAGCCAGCGCGCCTTGTCTGGCTGCGCGAAAGGGGCAGAAGAACCCGCCGCCAGCCGCAAATCCCGCGTTGCCGCGTTGCCGGCCTTGGCCGCTTGGCCCAATTGGTAGATCGGCTCAGCGAAATCGGGATAGCCGGCATAAAGCACATCAAAGCCCACCAGCCGCGAGGCCCCGGCTTTCGATGCAAGCTTGAGATATGGCGCGCTGGCGTAAACCGCGCGGCCTTTGGCATCCACCACCACGCTGGGGTCGCCCAGCGCGTCCACCAGCACATCGCAGAATTGCCGCTCGGCTTCCGTGTTGGGCCGCCCCATCAGGCGCAGCAGCGCGCCAATCAGCCAGGCCAGGCCCAGAAAACACAGCGCTGCAATGCCCCAATGCGGCAAGTCGGTGGGCACGGCGGCCACCTGCGGCGCATAGGCCACAAGTGCTGCCATCACCAGCGCCGCCCCGGCGAAAGGCAAAATCACGTTGGCCATCATTGGCCTCATAAACGGATTCACACGTGCCTCGCCTGTCATTGCCTTCCCCGAATCGAAGGAAATATAAGCCAAAGCCAGCATTTGCGCTCTACAGCAAATTGCATATGCCCCGGCAGGGCCATCACTACCCGTCATTGCAGGCTTGGCATCGCCCCAATTCGTGTTAGACTCAACTTCCAATCATGGGAGATTGCCGCCATGGCCGAATTGCAACCCTATATGAACTACATTCTCGCTGGCGCCGCGGCGCTGGTTCTGGTGGTGCTGGTGATCGTGCTGGCCCGCCTGTTCAGCCGCCGCGCCCGTGGCCGCAAGGGCATGCGCCTGGGCATCGTCGAATATTGCGAGATTGACCAATCCCGCCGCCTCGTCCTTTTGCGCCGCGATGATGTCGAGCATCTGGTGATGATCGGCGGCGGCCAGGATTTCGTCGTTGAAAGCCGCATCACCACCGGGCTGGAAGACCGCATTCCCGCTGCCCCCCATTCGCCCACAGGCATGGAGGCCGTGGTGCCCATCCGCCCGCCGCGCGCGCCGGTCTTCGGCACCAAGCGCCCGCCGCTGCGCCCCGTGGTGCCCATGCCGCCAGAACTGGATGATGACCAGACCCCGGCCTGAGGCCGGGGCCAAAGCGCAGCTATTTCAGTTTCAGGGCCACGAAGCGCGTGTCTTCGGCGTTTCCGCCATGCGCCACCAGAACCAGAAGCGATGACTTGCCGTCCTTGAGCGCCTGATCGGCGGCATCGGCAACATCCTGCGGCGAGGCCACGGGCTTGCCGCCCGCCTCTTCGATCACGTCGCCGGCCGCAATGCCCTTGGCCGCGGCGGCGCTGTCCTTGGCCACATCGGTGACGATGACGCCCGTCACCTTGTCGCCAATCTTGAACTTGCCGCGCAAGTCATCGGTGATGGTGCTCAGCGTCATGCCCAGCGCCTGCGAGGTGGCCCCCGCCGCCGGCTTTTTCTGCGCGTCCTGCTGGGCCATCAGCTTCTCGCCTTCTTCGAGCCGGCCCAGCGTCACCTTGATTGCCTGCTCCTTGCCATCGCGCAGCACAGTCACCGCGATGTCACGGCCAACCTCGGTTTCCGCCACGATGCGCCGCAGGGCGCGCGAGTCATCAATCGCCTTGCCATCAAAGGAGACGATCACATCGCCCGCCTTGAGGCCTGCCTTCTCCGAGGGGCCATCAGCCGTCACGTCCGCCACCAGCGCGCCATGCGGCTTCTGCATGCCAAGGCCCTCGGCCACATCCGGCGTCAGCGCCTGCAGCTTCACGCCAAGCCAGCCGCGCCGCGTTTCGCCAAACTTCACCAGCTGGTCCGCCACCGACTTGGCCTCATTGGCGGGCACCGAAAAGCCGATGCCGACCGAGCCGCCCGAGGGTGAAAAGATCGCCGTGTTCACGCCCAGCACATGGCCTTCAAGGTCAAACAGCGGCCCGCCGGAATTGCCCTTGTTGATGGCAGCGTCCGTCTGCAGATAGTCATCATAGGGGCCGGCGTTGATGTCACGGTTGCGCGCCGAAACGATGCCCAGCGAAACCGAGCCGCCAAGCCCGAACGGGTTGCCGATCGCCACCACCCATTGCCCAATGCGCGCCTTGTCGCTGTCACCAAAGGCAACCGCCGGCAGATCCTTGTCCGGCTTGACGCGGATCACGGCGATGTCGGTCTTCGGGTCATGGCCCACCAGCTCGGCCTTGAGCAGCGTGCCATCCTGCAAATGCACCTGGATGTTCACGGCATCGGCGATCACGTGGTTGTTGGTGACGATGATGCCCTTGGGGTCGATGATGAAGCCCGAGCCCATGGAGTTGACGAGATTGTTCTCATCAGGTGCTGGCGTGGGCGCCTCATTGTTCTTGGGGTCTTTCTGCGCGTCCTTGCCGTTGTTGTCCTTGCCGTCGGGCGGGTTCTGGCCCTGCTGCTTGCGCTTGAGGAACTCATCGAAGAAATTCTTGAACGGCGAGGAATCGAGCGGCCCTGCCCCCTGCGGCGCATCCGGGTTTTTCGATTGCACGGAAATCTCGACAACCGCGGGCAAGAGCTTTTCAACAAGGTCGGCCACATCGGGCAGCATCGGCCCTTGCGCCTGCGCCTGCTCCGGCGCGAAAACCTGCGGCGCCACAGGCCCGCCAAGGCCCAGCGCCAGCACCGCAACACCGAGGATCAATCTTGATTTCACGCGCATTCTCTTCTCCAGCTCTCGGCCCGTTCTAGGCGGATTCGCATGCCCGCTCAAACCGGGCGCCGTTCAAATGTCAGTGTTTGGAAGGGGTGGGAATCCTTCTCTCCCTGCAGCACCGGCCCCCGCGCCACCTCGGCCCAGGTTTCAGGCGCAATCTGTGGCATGAATGTGTCACCCTCGACATCGGCGAGAACGAGACTCAGGTGTATGCGCCCTGCGCTGGGCCAGAACAGCTTGAACACCTCGGCCCCGCCGATCACGCAAGCCTCCGGCCCATGCGCCGCCAGAAGGGCCGCCGCCGCATCCGGCACGGCAACGGCACCTTCCGGGTGGAAATCCCGGCGGCGGCTGATCACGATGTTGAGCCTGCCGGGCAAGGGCTTGCGCGGCAGGCTTTCCCAGGTCTTGCGCCCCATGATGACAGGCTTGCCCAGCGTCACCTCCTTGAAGTGCTTGAGGTCAGATGGGATGTGCCAGGGCAGCCCGCCATTCCTGCCGATCACGCCATTGCGCGATACCGCATAGACAAGGGTGATCACGTTTGCGTTCCGGCGAACACCACGGCAAGGCTGGCCAGCGTGTTCCATGCCGTGTGGCAGGCAATCGTCACCCACAGGCTGCCAAAGCGCAACAGCAGCAGGCCCAGCACAAGGCCCATGGTGAAAAGAACCACAAGGTAGGACACGGGCGCAGCGCCGCCATGCGCCGCCGCCCAAAGCGCAGCCGTGATCAGCACGGCGCCGGGCCGCCCGACGGGGGATTGCACCAGCCCCGCAAACAGCGCGCCGCGGAACAGGATCTCCTCCATCACCGGCGCGCCGATGATGGTGCTGGGCAGCACCATGTCAAACATCAGCGGGTCCTTGGCCATGGCCGCCATGCCGGTTTCAACAAGGCCAAGCTCCTTGCTTGGGTCAACGCCCATGGCAGAGAACAAAATGGCCGCCACCACATTCATGATCACCACGAAGCTCACCACCACCGAGGCCCAGCCCAGCGGGCCAAGCTTGGGCCAGGCCATGGGCAAGTGCCCTCCACGCTTGGCCATGCCGAAAGGTGCCAGCCAAAGCGCCAGCAGCGCCGTGATGATGGCGGCGGGGAACATGCCGATCAAGGAAGCCTTCACAAAGGCAATGGCCTGGGTGGGGTCACCGGGCTGCACCATCATGCCGCCGCCACTCTTCCAGGATTGCTGGATGGTTTGCACCAGCGTGGCAAACTCCGCCGGAAATCCGGCACGGAACACGATGAGCGCGAAAACCGATTGCAGCAGCACCGAGATCACGAACAGAAGCACGAAGAAACCGAACGAGCGCCAGAACCTTTGCAGCGGCTCCGCAGGGTAGAGCCAGCCGGTTAGCGCACGCGCGAAATCCTCCCCCAGCAGGTTCATACCGCCACCGGGGCGGCAATGGCCGCATCAGGGGCATAGCCCTCAATCGCGAAATCCTCAAACACGAAATCCTCCAGCGCGGCAACCTTGCGCCTGATCACCAGCCGCGGCAGCTCATGCGGCTTGCGCTGCAATTGCAAATCCGCCTGCTCGAGATGGTTAAGATAAAGATGCGCATCGCCCAGCGAGTGCACGAAATCCCCCACCCCGAGGCCTGTCACCTCGGCGATCATGTGGGTGAGCAAAGCATAGGACGCGATGTTGAACGGCACGCCCAGGAAAATGTCGGCCGAACGCTGATAGAGCTGGCAGGAAAGCTTGCCGTCGGCCACATAGAACTGGAACAGGCAGTGGCAAGGCGGCAGCGCCATCTTGTCCACATCCGCCGGGTTCCAGGCCGTCACCATCAGGCGGCGGGAATCCGGTTTGGTCCTGATCATGTTCACCACTTGCGCCAGCTGGTCCAGCGTGGTGCCATCGCGCCTGGGCCAGGAGCGCCACTGCGCGCCATAGACCGGCCCGAGATTGCCATCCTTGTCGGCCCATTCGTCCCAGATGGTCACCTTGTTGTCGTGCAGGTATTTGATGTTGGTTTCGCCGCGGATGAACCACAGGAGTTCATAGATGATCGAGCGCAGGTGCAGCTTCTTGGTGGTCACCAGCGGGAAACCCTTGGCAAGGTCAAAGCGCATCTGGTGGCCGAACACGGAAAGCGTGCCGGTTCCGGTGCGGTCGGTTTTCTTCGTGCCATGGGCGCGCACGTGGGCCATCAGGTCAAGATATTGCTGCATGGCCCAAAGCATAGGGGCTGGGCGCGATTCCGCAAAACAAAACGGCAGGGCTTGCCGCCCTGCCGCAAAACTCGTGAATGGGCGGCGGATCAGGCCGTCAGCTTGCCCATGGTCTTGGTGGATTCGGCCAGCAGGTAATAAACCGTGACGCGGTGCTTGGTGCGGTCGGCCTTCATCTTTTCGCCCACGGCGAGAACCGCGGCCTCGGCGGTCTTGGCATCGAGGCCCAGCTTCTTGGCGGCAAAGCCATCCACCACGCGCTTCACTTCGGCGGGATCGGTCATCGACACATAGCGCGAGTCAGCGCCTTTCAGGGCAATGCCACAGTATTTCACAATGGCATCCACCGCCGCTTCGTTGACGTTGGACGTGTATTTCTTGATATCGGCACTATAGTCAGACATTAAATCCCCCATCGGGCTATAAGCTAACAGCCTCGCTGGCTGCGCCTGCAACTCTAGCATTGCAACCTGCCTGTGAAAAGATCGCGCCCGGACAGCCTTGCCCTTTATTTTGCCATGGCCAGCGCCTATATAGGCCCTGCTCGTCCCCGCAAGGGGGCAGACTATGGTGATAAACGGCTCGCGCAATAAGCCATTCGGACCCGGGAGCAGTACCCGGCGCCTCCACCAAAGCCATTTGCGAAGCAAATGGCGTCAAGGCCGCAGCAGATTGCGTTGGCAATCTGCGAGAGGCCGTGGCGGCCACAGTTTCAAAGTGGCTCTGATGGGGGCGAAACAGGATCGACGAGGGTGTAAAGGTGGGTTTTTTGCCCGTGATGATACCGACGTTATCGGGTCATTTTATAGTTGCCAATGACAACTATGCTCCGGTTGCTCTCGCTGCTTAATGCGGCGCGAAATACCGAAATCAAGTCCTTGGGCTTAGCCGCTTAAGGCGGGGCTCGCCGGTGCCTGGCAACAGAAACCGGCACTTCCCTTTTTGCACGCCCCACACCCTCAGCTCCGCGCCAGGCTCTCGCCCCATTCCTTCAAGGCCTCGATCACCGGGCGCGCCCGCTCACCCTTCTTGGTCAGGGCATATTCAACCCGCGGCGGAATCTCCGGATAGATGGTGCGCTTGACCACGCCCTTGGCCTCCAGCTCGCGCAGCCTGTCGGTCAGCGTCTTGGGGCTGACATCCACCAGAACCCGGCGCAAATCGCCAAAGCGGCGCGTGCCGAGGAACAGCTCACGCAGGATCAGCAGCGTCCACTTGCCATCGAGAACCGTCACCGCCCGCTCGATCGGGCAACCCTTTTGGCCCATTTTACCCTTCGCATCCACATTAGTTCATTAAATGAAACTATATTACAAAATACTGCATACTTCACAAGATGAAATATCGTGGCTAGCTGTTGCCCATCAAACGGAGAACAGCCCATGCAACAAGCCCGCCCTTCCCTTCTCACCCGCGCCGTTATCGGCCTGATCATCATCGTGCAGGTGGCGCTTGCCATCGTCTTCATCTTCGCGCCCGCCGCCTTCCCGCAGATGATGAGCCTGGACCCTGCCCCGGCCTGGACAGGCTGGATCTTCGCGCAGTTCGGCGCCCGCTGCCTGGGATTTGCCTTTGGCATGGCCGTGGCGCTGCGCGACATGGCCCGCCACGCCGCCTGGCTGTGGGCGATGATCATCGTGCAGGCCGTGGATTGGGTTGGAACGCTGCTGCCGCTGGCCGCTGGAACGCTGAAGCTCTCGCAGGTGTCCACCGCACCCTTCCTGCCTGTCTTGTTCATCATCGTGCTGGGGCTGGAGCTGCTCCGCCAGCGCCGCGCCGCCGCGCGTTGAGCCGGCCATGCCCGCTGCCGCACTTTTCACCCGCCTGCATGGCGCCGCCTTCTACAAGGCGCTGCACCAGCAGGCGGCCGGCATGCTGCCCCCCGCCGCCGCCGCCCAAACCTGGCTGGATGTGGGCAGCGGCCCCGGCCTGCTCGCCCGCATGGCCGGGGCCAAGGCCTATGCGGTGCGCGCCGTGGACAGGGACACAAGGATGATCGCCGCCGCCAAGGCCTGGCCCGGCGCATGGGGCGAGATCAGCTATGCGGTGAGCGGCCTCGCCGAAGAAGTTGCGCGCGGCCAGCGCCATGATGTGGTTTCGGCCTCATCCCTACTTGTCGTGCTGCCAGACCCGCGTGAGGGCTTGCGCCTCCTGGCACAATTGGTGAAGCCCGGCGGCAGGCTGCTGGTCATCGAAGCCTCGCCGCAGATGTCGCGCATCAAGGCTTGGGCCATGCTGTTTTCCGGAAGGCTGGGGCCCGGCGGTGCGCTGCTCGCCCTCTGGGCCATGGCCCGCGCAGGCCGCGCCCTGCCCGACAGGCTCTTCACGTCTTGGCCCGGCGGGCAAAGCCGGCTCCCGCTCTTGGACGGCATGGCCAATGCCTGGCTGCTGGAGGTGCCCGGTGAAACGTGATGGCAACATCACCACCACCGGTCTCACCATCACCTGCCCTGACGGCTTTGCCATGCCCGGCCTGCTGGTCCTGCCCGGCGCGCCATCGGGCCCCTTGCCCGGCCTGCTGATGATCACCG
Source organism: Alphaproteobacteria bacterium (assembly GCA_028868695.1). Classification (GTDB taxonomy): domain Bacteria; phylum Pseudomonadota; class Alphaproteobacteria; order Rhizobiales; family Aestuariivirgaceae; genus Aestuariivirga. Next base: position 18,310 of record JAGWTZ010000018.1, read on the forward strand.
AACCCTTCGGCATCAACGCCGAAATGCGCCGCCTCGCGGCCGCCTTTGCAGCGGCAGGCCATGCCGTGCTGGTGCCAGATCTGGTGGCGCGCAAACCCTGGCTCGCCTGCATCCGTGCACTGATGCGTGACTTGCACAAGGGCGAAGGCCGCGGCGTGGATGACTTGCTTGCCGCCCGCGCAACGCTGGCCGCAAGGCCGGAGGTGGATGCCGCCCGCCTTGCCGTCACCGGCTTTTGCATGGGCGGCGGCTTTGCGCTGATCCTCGCCAAATCCGGCCTGTTTCAGGTGGCCGCCCCCTTCTATGGCCAAACGCCAGGCCGTCTGGATGGCGCCTGCCCGGTCATTGCGAATTATGGCGCGCGCGATGGCCTGATGAAGGGCCATGCCCGGCATTTGCAGGAAGAGGCCATCCGCCTCTCCATTCCCCACGAGCTGCACATTCATGAAGGCGCGGGCCATGCCTTCATGACCCTGCCGCCAAACCGGCTGCTGGCGCTGCTGGGCCCGCTCTCTCCCGCCCATGCGGCCTATCACCCCCGCGCTGCCGCCGAAGCCATGGCGCGGGTGCTGGCCTTTCTTGAAAACCATCTTTGAAGCATCGGTTTTACATTGCCCCAGCGCCCGCCCTATGGTGGCGGCCAGCCAGTGGGGGAAAGCCGGAACATGCCAATCAACAGACGCGAAATGGTGAAGGCTGCGCTGGCGTCAGCACTGGGCGCAAGCCCGGCGCGCGCGCTGGCCGCGTCCGACCAGACCGCCCGGCTGCAGGCTCAGATTGACGCCGCCCAGGCGGGAAGCGGGCTGCTCGCCCTGCCGCCCGGCATCTATTCCGTCAGCACACTGAGCATCACAGGTCCGGTTGCGATATCCGGCGTGCCGGGAAAAACCATCCTGCGTTCTCTCCATGGCGGGCCCATTTTGCAGGTGAGCGATGCCGAAGGTGTTCGCCTTTCCGGCCTCACCTTTGATGGCGCCAACGCCCCGGCCGCAGATGAGAAAGCGGCAGGAGACAGCTATCTCGTCGCGGCCCGCAATTGTGCGGCCTTGCGCATCGAGGGCTGCAGCTTCCGCAATGCCGCAGTGAGCGGGCTGGGGCTGGATCGCTGCAGCGGCTGGGTGAAGGATAACCAGTTTCACGCGCTGGCCGAGGTGGCCCTGCGCGCCGGGCGCTTCAGCGAAGCGGCAGGAAACGCCGCCCATGGCCTCGAGATTTCCGGCAACCGGGTTTCAGACATGGGCAATGGCGGCATTTACATTTTCCATGCCGGCGCCAAGCCGGGTGAAGATTCCTCGCTCATCACCGGCAATCACATCGAAGGCGTGCGCTCGGCCAGCGGCAACGGCCCCAATGGCAATGGCATTGATGTGTTCAACGCCGCCCATGTGACAGTGGCGAACAACCGCGTGACCGACTGCGCCTTCGGCGGCATCCGCGTGGTGAGTTCAAAGAACTGCGTGGTAACGGGAAATACCGTTTCAGCCATCGCTGATGCAGGCATCTTCGTCGAATTCGCCTTTGAGGCGGTGAGCGTCACCAGCAATGTGGTGGATGATTGCAGTCTGGGCATTGAAATGTCCGGCGGAGAAGGCACGGTGGGCGTGCTGGCGCTCTGCGCCAACAACATCGTGCGCGACATCGCCCGCCCCGCCACCAACCCGCAATCCGCCAACTTCATCGGCATCGACCTCGCCGCCATGGCCGCCACCTGCCAAGGCAATGTGATTGAGCGCATCGCCGACAATGCCCACGGCCCCGGCATCGGCATTGCGGTGTTTGATTGGCAGGCCAGCCATGAACACCTTGTGGCCGGCAACATGATCCGCGCCGCAGCCTGCGGCATCGGCATTGTGTCACCGCCCGATGCCGGCGGCCCGCCCATCGCCATCAGCGGCAACATGATCAGCGGCGCCAGCATTGCGGCCATCACGATGCTCGAGCAGGAAACCTTCGCCGATGGTTCGGCCAAGAGCCTGAAGCCAACGGGCGAAGACCTTGCCAAGGCCGCCGCACCTGCCGCCCACATCAGCCTCAGCGGCAACATCACGGCCCCCTGATGCTGACACGCGCTGTCACCGCTGCGCGCCACAATGTCCACTCGACGCGCCAGCCCGCCCGCAGGAGAATGACCACATGACCCGCCGCTTTCTCATTGACGCCTTTGCCTGGGGCTTTGCGCTGTGGCTGTTTGGCTATGTGCTGGGCATGCTGCTGTTTGCGGTGGTGCCGGTGAGCCTGATTGGCTGGGTGATCACTCCTTTTGCGCTGGCCCTCACCCTCTGGGTGGCCTTTCGCAAGTTGCATCCGGCGGGGATGGGCCACTATCTCGGCGTGGCCGCCGCCTGGCTGGCCATCGCCGTGCTGGGCGACTATGCCTTCATCGTCAAGCTGCTGAACCCGGCCGATGGCTACTACAAGCTTGATGTCTATCTCTATTATGCCTTGACGGCCCTCATTCCGCTGGCCGCGGGTCACCTGCGGGCGCCGCAAAAGCCCTGAGAGAGGCTACACAAAATTCACGCCTTGCCCTTTGAAGCGGCCCGCCAGAACCGCTAACTTGGCGCGATTCGAAAGTGGGAGAAAAAATGCCGGAAGACCTGATGCGCTATGACCAGCTTGCGCAAAACGCCCTGCGTGGCGTTGTGCGTGAAGCCTTGCGCAAAGTTGAGAAATCGGGCCTGCCGGGAGAGCACCATTTCTACATCCAGTTCAACACCCGCTATCCCGGCGTGTCGATCGGCGAGCGCCTCTCGGCCCGCTATCCGCGCGAGATGACCGTGGTGCTGCAGCACCAGTTCTATAACCTGCAAGTGACCGAAGAGCGGTTCCAGGTGGAGCTGTCCTTCGACAACATCCCCGAAAAGCTGGTCATCCCCTTTGCCGCGGTCAAAGGCTTCCTTGACCCTGCTGTGCAATTCGGCCTGCAGTTCGAAGTGGTGGAGATGAAGGAAGAACAGCCCGCCCCGCCCGCCGCCAAGCCGGAAGAACCTGCGGCCGAAGCCGCCGAGGCAGCAGCTGATGGCGACACCCCCAAAGTGGTTTCCCTCGATGCCTTCCGCAAGAAATAGGCTGCTGGCAGCAGCGTTGGCTTGCGCCATTCTCGCGCCGCAGCCAGCCCTTGCCCAAAGCGCCACCGATCAGGCAGACATGGCCGCACTGGCCACCGGCCAGGCCGACACCGCACCCGTTTCCACCAATATTTTCGCCATTCCGGCCAAGAAGCTTTTTGGCCGCCAGAAAACCTCGGCCCATTTGAAGGCGCAAGCCATCGGCGCCTATGCGCTGGGCTGCATGGCCGGCGGCCAGCAACTGCCGGTGACCGGTGATACCTGGCAGGTGATGCGCCTCTCGCGCAACCGCAACTGGGGCACACCCCAGCTCATCGCCCTCATTGAAAAGCTATCCGCCGAAGCCAAGGCCAAGGCGGGCTGGAACGGCTTCCTGGTTGGAGACATGGCCCAGCCGCGCGGCGGCCCGATGCTCACCGGCCACGCCAGCCACCAGATCGGCCTTGATGCCGATATCTGGTTCACCCCGATGCCGGATCACACTCTCACCACGTCAGAGCGTGAAACCATGGTGCCTCTCGAAATGGTGAAGGACCACAAGACGCTGAACGCTGACAATTGGTCCGAAGCCCGCGCCCGCCTGCTGCAAACCGTGGCGCAGGACCCCGAGGTGGCGCGCATCTTCGTGCACCCGCCGATCAAGGCCGAGATGTGCCGCTGGGCCAAGGGGCCGGACCGCAGCTGGCTGGCCAAGCTGCGCCCGCTCTATGGCCACACTTTCCATTTCCACGTCCGCATGAAATGCCCTGAAGGCATGAGCGCATGCAAAAACCAGTGGACGCCAAAACCCGATGACGGCACCGGCTGTGGCAAGGAACTGGCTTATTGGTATTCCGACGCGCCCTGGACGCCGCACAAGCCGCCGCCCGGGCCGAAGCGGCCGCCCCCGCCCCCCTTGACTCTGGCGGGCCTACCTGCTGAATGCCGCGCCGTTATTGCGGCACCCTGAGGGGCATGAAAGGCTTGCAAATTGGGAAGGTTCGGGGGACGCTGTGAGCCACGGTGAAGCAAATTCCACCACGGTCTTTTCCAAGCCCGGCCTGAAGCTGGCCTTCGCCTCCATCGGCGTGGTGTTCGGCGACATCGGCACCAGCCCGCTCTATGCCATGCGCGAGGCCTTGCATCACGTGATCGCCGCCGGCGGCGATTTGCGCAGCTCGGTGCTGGGTGTTGTCTCGCTGTTGCTGTGGGCCTTGCTCATCGTCGTCACCCTCAAATATGTCTTCATGCTGATGCGCGCCGACAACAAGGGCGAAGGCGGCATTCTTTCGCTGGTGGTGCTGGTTGAAACCATCCTTGGCAAAAAGGGCGGCATCATCCTTGGCCTCGGCATCATCGGCGCGGCCTTCTTCTTTGGCGATGCGATGATCACCCCGGCCATGTCGGTGCTCTCCGCCATCGAGGGCCTCAACGTCATCAACCCCATCTTCCAGCCCTATGTGGTGCCCATCACGCTTGGCGTGCTGTTCACGCTGTTCGTGTTTCAATACAAGGGCACCGGCGGCGTGGCCGCGATCTTCGCGCCCGTCACTTTCGTGTGGTTCATCACCATCGCCGTCATGGGCCTGATCCACATCGCCGATGATCTTGAAATCTTCCTCGCCTTGAACCCGATGTATGGGGTGAGCATGCTGCTGCAACACCCGGGCCTGGCCCTGCTGGTGTTTGGCGGGGTGTTCCTGGCGGTGACAGGCGGCGAGGCGCTCTATGCCGACATGGGCCACTTCGGCAAGAGCCCCATCCGCCTGGCCTGGACCTTCGTGGTGCTGCCCGGCCTGTTCTGCAACTATCTCGGCCAGGGCGCCTTTGTGATTGCCCATCCGGGTGCTGCCGAGAACCCCTTCTTCCTCATGATCCCGCCGGTGGCGCTGGTGCCGCTGGTGGCGCTGGCCACCATGGTGACAGTGATCGCCAGCCAGGCCGTTATCACCGGCGCCTTCTCCATCGCCCAGCAGGCCATCGCGCTCGGCCTGTTCCCGCGCATGAACATCACCCACACCTCGGAAACCGAAAGCGGCCAGATCTACATCGGCCAGATCAACTGGATGATCATGTTCGGCGTGATCCTGCTGGTGCTGGTGTTCAAGACTTCCGACAACCTCGCCTCGGCCTATGGCCTTGCCGTCAACACCTCGATGCTGGTGGATACGGTGCTGGGCCTGGTGTTCTTCTGGCAATCGCGCAACCTGCCGCGCGCCCTCGCCATCCCGGCCCTCGCCTTCATCTTCGTGGTGGAAGGCACCTTCTATGTCGCCAACATCCTGAAGATCCCGCATGGCGGCTACATGCCGGTGCTGATCGGTGCCACCATCATCCTGCTGATGATCACCTGGATGCGTGGCGTGATGCTGCTCTCCACCAAGCTGCAAAAGGAATCCGCCGAACTGATGGGCCTGCTCGAAAGCCTCGAGCGCCGCCCACCAGCCCGCGTGGCTGGCGCCGCCGTTTTCCTGCAGACCGACAACAAATATGCGCCCTCGGCCCTGATGCACAATCTGAAGCACAACCGCGTGCTGCATGACAAACTTGTCTTCCTGGCCATGAAGACGGCCGACCAGCCGCGCTGGTATGAAGACCGTGTGACCGTAAAACAGGGCCCGCTGGGCGCCTGGATCGTCGAGGCCCGTTTCGGCTACATGGAGCAGCCGGACGTGCGCTCGGCCCTGCGCGCCTGTGCCGAACATGGCCTGGAGATCGACCCAAGCCATGCCAGCTATTTCCTGGGCCGCCGGGTGATCAGGCCTTCGGCGCGCTCCAAGATGCCGTTCTGGCAGCAGCGCATCTTCATCATGCTGGCCAACCAGTCGGCCCGCGCCATCGACTTCTTCCGCATTCCGCCCGACCGCGTCGTCGAACTCGGCATGCAGATGAGCGTTTGACGCATTGCGCCACGCTTGAAGTCATGTTTCCGGAAACCACTTCAAGCTATTGATAGATATGCCTTTTATTATAAGCCGCAAGTGGCCGCGAAGGCCTTGCACATGGCCGCAACCTAACGCCGATGTAACTTTTGCTGCACTGCGAAGAGGCCTATAGCGCCCGCCACCCGCAGTCCCTGCGGATGATGGAACCCGAACGAACGCCGCTGCCAGCGCGCGTCATTTTCCAGATCGCCATTGCCACGAAAGGCAAACAAGCCATGTCTTCCCACGCATCCTCGCAGGGCCTGTTCACAGGCCCTCAACTCAAGCTCGCCTTTGCCTCGATCGGGGTAGTCTTCGGCGATATCGGCACCAGCCCGATCTATTCCATGCGCGAGGCGATGAAGCCGGTGCTCGCCCATGGCGGCGATCCTGCCGCCGCCACCTTGGGCGCGGTGTCACTGCTGCTTTGGGCGCTGATGCTCATCGTTACTTTGAAATACGTCATCATCATCATGCGCGCCGACAACCATGGTGAAGGCGGCATCCTTTCGGAAGTGGTGCTGGTTGAGCAGCTGCTCGGCAAGAAGGGTGGCATCATTCTTGGCCTGGGCATAGTCGGCGCCGCATTTTTCTTCGGCGATGCCATGATCACTCCGGCCATCTCGGTGATTTCAGCCGTAGAGGGCCTGGAAGTTATCAATGCCGACGTGTTTTCACCTTATGTTGTGCCCCTGACCCTTGTGATCCTGATTGTGCTCTTCCTGTTTCAATACAAGGGCACCGGCGGTGTCGCCAAGTTCTTCGCTCCGGTCACCTTTCTCTGGTTCATCGTCATTGGCGCCTTGGGGCTGATTCACATCGCGGACTCGCCAGAGATTTTCCGTGCAATCAATCCGGCCTATGGTTTGGCCATGCTGGTTAACCAGCCGGGCCTTGCCCTGCTGGTGGTGGGCGGCGTTTTTCTCGCTGTCACCGGCGGTGAGGCACTCTATGCAGACATGGGCCATTTCGGCAAATTCCCCATCCGCCTCGCCTGGTTGGCAGTGGTGTTTCCAGGCCTGATCCTCAACTATCTTGGGCAGGGCGCATTCGTGATGGCAAACCCCAAAGCCATCGACAATCCCTTCTTCCTCATGGCGCCGGACTGGTTCCTCATCCCGCTGGTGGTCATTTCCACCATGACCACAGTAATCGCCAGCCAAGCGGTGATCACAGGCGCCTATTCCATCGCCCAGCAGGGCGTTGCCCTTGGCCTGATCCCGCGCATGAACATCACCCACACTTCCGAAACTGAAAGTGGCCAGATCTATGTCAGCCAGATCAACTGGATGGTGATGTTCGGCGTGATTTTCCTGGTGTTGGTGTTCCGAAGCTCGGACAATCTGGCGTCGGCCTACGGCATCGCGGTGAACGCCGCCATGCTCATCAACACGCTGCTCGGTGTCATCTTTTTCTGGAAAGGCGCCCCGCGTGGCCGCTGGCTTTTCGCGCCATTGCTGTCGGTCGTGGCTGTTGTGGAAATCTTTTTCCTCGCAGCCAACAGCCTCAAGATCGCCAATGGCGGCTATCTGCCCTTGATGATTGGTGCAACCATCGTGAGCTTCATGCTCATCTGGCGCCGTGGCATCAGCTTGCTGAATGCCAAGTTGCAGCGCGAATCGACCGAATTGGACAGCCTTTTGGAATCCCTCGAGCGGCGCCCGCCCTCGCGCGTGGCTGGGGCCGCTGTATTCCTCCAGACCGACAACAAATATGCGCCTTCTGCCCTGATGCATAACCTGAAACACAACCGCGTGCTGCATGACAGGCTGGTGTTCCTCGCAATGAAGAGCGTCGAACAGCCCCGCTGGTATGAAGACCGCGTGAAACTCAGGCAGGGCCCGCTTGGAGCGTGGATTGTCGAAGCGCGATTTGGCTACATGGAACAACCGGACGTGCAGGCTGCCTTGCGCGCCTGCGCCGCCCATGGACTGGAAATTGACCCGCGCCAGGCCAGCTATTTCCTTGGCCGCCGGGTGATAAAAGTGGGCCCGAGGGTGCGCATGCCACTTTGGCAGCAGCGCCTGTTCATCATGATGGCAAGCCAATCGGCCCGTGCCATCGACTTTTTCCGCATCCCGCCCGACCGCGTGGTTGAGCTTGGCATGCAAATGAGTGTCTGATACCTGTCAAGCAAACGCCGCACAGGCCTGCCATTGTGCGGCGGCTGTTTGGAAGGAATGCCCATGTCTCTGCTCCCGCCCTTTTCCCTGCCCGGCCGTTTCTGGCGGGGCAACCTGCACACCCACTCCAACCTGTCCGACGGCGCCCTGCCGCTGGAGGGCGTGATCAACGCCTACAAGAAGGTGGGCTATGATTTCCTGCAAATGTCGGAACATTTCGTTTCGCATTTCAAATTCCCCATCGCCGACACGCGCGCCTTCCGCGGCAATGATTTCACGACGCTGATCGGCGTCGAGCTGCATGCCCCCGAAACCAGCGCCGGAGAGCTGTGGCACATCGTGGCCGCCGGGCTGCCGCTGGATTTCCCGCCGCCGGGGCCAAATGAAACCGGGCCACAGCTGGCCGCCCGCGCCCGCGCCGCCGGGGCCTTCATCGCCATCGCCCACCCGGCCTGGTCCCGCTACACCATCGAGGATGGCCGTGCCATTGAATCAGCCCATGCCGTGGAAATCTACAACCACGGCTGCGAGGTGGAGAATGACCTGGGCGACGGCTGGTATCTGCATGACCAGTTGCTGAACGAAGGCCGCCGCCTCACCGCCATCGCCACCGATGACGCCCATTTCACCAACCCCGACTATTTCGGCGGCTGGGTGAATGTGAAGGCCGAAAGCCTGGCCCCCGATGCCCTGCTCGCCGCGCTGAAGGCCGGGGCCTTCTATGCCAGCCAGGGGCCGGAGATTCACAGCGTTGAGCTGCGGGGCAAGGAGCTGACTGTCCATTGTTCACCAGTTGATTTCATCACTGTGGTTTGCGGCAACTCCAGAACCTGCGGGCGCCATGGCAAATCCATCACCTCGGCCACCTTCGATCTCACCAAGCTTGAGAAGGGCTGGCTGCTGAAAAAGCCCTCGGACTGGTTCCGCGTCACCGCCATTGATCACGCCGGCAAAAAGGCCTGGACCAACGCCTATTGGTGGGACGAGCTCCAAGGTTAAAATCCCTTCATCAAACAGCTGATTAACCCGCGGCTAACCATAACTGCCTAAAGCCAGTGGCTGGTGTTGGGTTTGGTCATGCGTTTTGGTTTGCAGCTTTTGTACCGGGGCGGTTCAAGGCTGGCGCTCGCAGCGCTGGCATTGCTCTGGCTTGCGCTGATTTCCCAAGCAAACGCAGCCACTTGCGCGCCAGCCACATCGGCTGGCACGGCCTCGGCGCAATGGCAGACCTATTGCTGGATCGACATGACCAGCTACAGCAACGCCACGGTGTTCGGCGGCGGCCAGCCCTTTGCGATCACCCTGTCGGATGGTTCCACCCTCACTTTCACCTTGTCCGGCTCATCGCCCAATGGCGGCGGCATTACCGCCGTGGCAGCCCCCGCCTGGAGTGGTGCGGCCACCGGCAACACGGCCTTCATCGGCATTCCGGGCAAGCCCATTCTCTACACCTCCACCAACGCCACCACAGTCAACCTCACACTCTCCAACATCCAGGTAACGCCGCCCAACGGCGTGGTGGCCACCGGCCAATACAAGCTGGTGGTGGCAGACGCGGAATCGACCAACAGCGGTGAAAGCCTCACCTTCACCACCAATGGCGGCCCCTGGGCGCTGGTCGACCAGGTGCCGCCCATTTCAGGCTCGCTCTACCCCACACCTTCCGGCACCGGCACCACGACCTTCAGCGAAGCCGGCACCACAGGCACGGTGGGCGCCTATATCGTGGGCAGCCTCAGCCCCACCACGGTCACGGCGCAGCTTCAGGCTGGCGGCCTGCAGGGCATCATGTTCGCCGTGCAATATTCCACCATTTCGGTGAACAAGACGATCAGTGGCACCCGCGCCAATGCGGCCGACCAGTTCACCTATGGTGTCAAGGCCACCAGCAATAGCAGCAACATCACATCGGCAACGTCTTCCGGCACCGGCAATGGCCCCTTTGGCGCCGCCGTCTCGACACTCTCTTCCGGCATCGCCGTCTCGGTTTACGAGCAGATGGCGGCGGGCAGCGTCAGCTCGCCTTCGCAATATACCACCAACCTGAACTGCACCAACGGCACGGCAGGCTCGCCCACCGTTCTGCCCTCCAACCAGCCGGTGACCAGCTTCAACCTCGGCTCGACAAGCTATGGCGACGCCATCGCCTGCACCTTCACCAACACGGCAAAGCCCGCCACCGTGTCGCTGCAGAAGATCACCTCCGGCGCAATCGGCGGGCCATTCACCTTCAGCGCCACCAACCTCGCATCCACCCCTGCGTCGATCACCACCACATCGCCGGGCACCGCCAGCCCGGCCTCGCCCACCGCCATCAATGCCAGCGCGCTGAACACCGCCGTCACCATCACGGAAACGCCGGCCGCCAACTTCACCGCCACCAGCGCCACCTGCAGCGACGCGAACGCCGCCGTGACGGGAAACCCCGCCAGCTTCGGCACGCTGGCGGGCAATGTGCTCACCATCCCCGCCGCCAATATCGTTGCGGCCGCGCAAATCACCTGCGTGCTGACCAACACGGTGAACACCGCCACCGCCGCCACAGTGGCCCTGCAGAAACTCACCCAGGGTGCCGCGGGCGGCCCTTTCACCTTCTCGGCCACCAACCTTTCGCTGACGCCAGCAGCCATCACCACCAGCACCGCTGGCACGGCCTATCCCGCCACGCCTTCACCCATTCCGGTGACAACGGTGGGCAGCGCCGTGACGGTGACAGAAGCCGCCAACGCCAATTTCACCATCAACACCGCAAGCTGCACCGACAGCAATGCCGCCGCCTCCGGCAACCCGGCCACCAGCTTTGGCACGCTGGCGGGCCAGGTGCTCACCATTCCCGCCGCCAACATCCGCGCCAAGGCGCAGATCGTTTGCATATTCAACAACATCGTCAACCCCGCCGTGCCCACCGTGGCCGTGCAGAAGGTGACCAGCACCCTGCCCGGCGGCCCCTTCAGCTTCACGGCAACCAATCTCTCCGGCACGCTCAATGCCATCACCACGGTGACGGCAGGCACGGCAGCACCGGTTTCGCCCACGCCCGTCACCATCACCACCACGGCCAGCGCCGTCACCATCACCGAGGCGGCCAACACCAGCTTCAACATCTCCACGGCCAGCTGCACCGACACCAACCAGGCGGTGAGCGGCAACCCGGCAGGAAGTTTCGGCAGCCTGGCGGGCAGCGTGCTCACCATTCCCTCTGCCAATCTGAAGCTGAATGCCCGCATCGTCTGCACTTTCAACAACACGCCGAAGCCAGCCTCGGTGGCGCTCCAGAAGATCACGGCAGGCTCCTTCGGCGGGCCGTTCTCCTTCACCGCCACCAACCTCGCTTCCAACCCAGGCAACATCACCACCACGGCGGCAGGCACCGCCACACCAGCCTCGCCCACCGCCATCAACACGGTTGCGGTGAGCACGGCTGTCACCATCACCGAGGCTGCCAACGCCAGCTTCACCTCCACCACCGGCACTTGCAGTGACGCCAATGCCTCCTTCACAGGAAACCCGGCAAGCTTCGGCAGCTTTGCCAGTGGCGTGCTCACCATTCCCGCCGCCAATGTGCTGCCAGCGGCGCAGATCAATTGCACCATCACCAACACGGCCAAGCCCGCAACCGTCGCCGTGCAGAAGATCACCACGGGCGCAGCTGGCGGGCCATTCACCTTCGCGGTGTCCAACCTCTCGGCCGCGCCCGCAAGCATCACCACCACGGCAGCTTCAACCGCCACGCCGGCATCTCCCACCGCAGCAACCGTCACGGCGCTGAACACGCTGGTGCAGATCTCTGAAGGCACCAATTCATTCTACACGCTCAGCAGCGCAACCTGCACCGACGCCAATGCGGCGGTGACGGGCAACCCCGCCTCCTTCGGCACGCTCACAGGGCTGCTGCTGGCCATCCCCGCCGCCAATGTGCTGCCCGCCGCCCAGATCACCTGCACCTTCACCAATGCGGGCAATGCCCCGAAGATCAGCCTGCAAAAGGCGCTGGCCGGAACCGGCCGCCTCGCCGCGGCAGACCAGTTCTCCCTCACCGCCACGGGCACGGGCGCGCCTGCCGCCGTCACCACCACAGGCACGGGTGCAGCCATCACCTCATCGGCCATGAACTTCACCGGCACGGCGGGCGCAAGCTACACGCTCAATGAAGCCATGGCGGCGGGCTCCGCCTCGCTGATCACCGGCTATTCCAAGACAGTGGCCTGCAGCAACGCCAACCCTTCCGGCAGCAATGTTTCCGGCCTTACCACCGTGCCGATCTCCTTCACCGCCCAGGCGGCCGACAGCATCAGCTGTGTGATCACCAACAACGGCACGCCCACGCCCAACCTCGCCATCGTGAAAAGCTACAGCACCTCACCATCGCCCGTGGTGGTGGGCCAGACCATCACCTACACCTATGTGGTGACCAACATGGGCAATGTGGCCATGACCAATGTGCAGGTGAAGGACATGCACGGCTCGCCTGCCACGCAAATTGCCGTGGGCGGCAGCGGCATCAAGGGCGAGACCTTGACCACGCCGGGCCCGCTGGGTGCCGCCGCCTCGCCGGATACCACCGCCAATGACGGCATCTGGTCCACCCTAGCACCCGGCGCGACGGTGACTTTCACCTACACCCATACGGTGACACAGGCGGAGATCGACCACGGCTAGGCCTTGGCGGGCGCCTTGATCATCAAGCCCGCCAGCAAGGCCAGCACGGCAACAGCCGCCGCCGCGGCGAACACGGTTGCAGCTCCCCACTTGTCCCAGGCCAGGCCTGCCAGCAGGCTGGTGGCAAAGGTGGCAAGGCCGGACACCAGCCCCAACATGCCAAAGGCGCTGCCGCGCAGGTCCTTCGGCGCGGCATCCGCCACCAGGCTGGAAAGCACGCTTTGCGAAAGCGCCATGTGCAGGCCAAACAGCCCAAGGCCCAGCCAAAGCAGCGGCAATGTGGCGCCAAATGCCAGAACGCCCATGCTGGCCGCCAGCGCCACAAGGCTGAGCAGCAGCGGCAGCTTCCGCCCCACATGGTCCGACAGCCAGCCCGAGGGGTAGGATGTCAGCGTGTCCACGCCATTCATCACCACCAGCACCAGCGGAATGAACATCAGCGACAGCCCCAGCTCAGAGGCGCGCAGCACCAGAAACGCATCCGAAATGCGCGCCACCAGCAGCGCCGCCGCTACCGCCATCACCCGCCAGAATGGCCCGCCCAGCGCCCGCGCCGTGGCCATGCTCAAATCAGCGCGCGGCTTTTTCTGCGCGGTGTGCCTGGCAGGTTCTTCGACACCCAGTGCCAGCACCCCAACACAAACCAGCGCCGGCAGGCAGGCCACCCATAAAAGTCCGCGCACATCGAAGGCATAAAGCCCCACCAGCGCAACAGCGATCAACGGCCCGGCAAAGGCGCCGAAACTGTCCATCGATTGGCGCAGGCCGTAAGCCGCCCCGCGCTGTTCCGGCGTGGTGATGTCGGCCACCAGCGCATCGCGCGGCGCACCGCGGATGCCCTTGCCGATCCGGTCTGATATCCGCGCGGCAAACACCATCCACGGCGCCTGCGCCAGCGGAAAGAACGGCTTGGACAGCGCCGCCAGCCCATAGCCCAGCAGCGCCAGCCCCTTGCGGTTCTCAAACCGGTCGCTGATCAGGCCGGAGTAAAGCTTGGAGAAATGCGTGAAAGCCCCGGCCAGGGCTTCGAGAAAGCCCAGCACAGCCACGCTGGCCCCCAGCGTGCCCACCACAAACAGCGGCAGCACCGCATGGGCCATTTCGCTGCTCATGTCCATGAACAGGCTGACCAGCCCCAACATCCAGACGCCACGCGGCAAGTTTTTCATGCATCTCTCCCCTCCGGGCACTCAATCACATTCCGGCCCGCGCCGGAATGACGTATATGACGATTCATGCTTCCCATCTCCTCAGCGCAGAACCCCACCATCAAGCTCATCCGCTCCCTCTCCGACAAGAAGGGGCGGCGCGAGGCGGGCCTGTTCGTGGCCGAAGGTCTGACCATGCTGGAACGAGCCGAGGATTTGGGCTGGGAGCCTGCCTATCTCGTGGCCACCAAACCGGTGCGCATGTTTGACGGCGTCAAGCCCTTCATCATCACGGAAAAGCTGATGGCCGAGCTTTCCGCCCAGAACAACCCGCATGACGTGCTGGGCGTGTTCCCGCAGCGCTGGCAGCCCCACCCCGCCAAGGCGGGCAATTGGCTGGCGCTTGAGGAGATCCGTGACCCCGGCAACCTCGGCACCATCATCCGCACCGCCGATGCGGCCTCCGCCGCCGGCATCATCCTGGTGGGCGATTGCTGCGACCCCTACGCCGCCGAATGCGTGCGCGCCTCGACGGGCTCGATCTTCGCTGTTCCGGTAACGCGCATGCCGCAGCAAAGCTTCATTGATTTCCTCAAGGCCTGGCCTGGCGACAGCGTGGCCACCCGCATGGACGCCAAGCAGGATTTCCGCCGCCCCTACCAGGCCCCCAGCCTGGTGGTCATGGGCTCCGAGGCGCGCGGCCTTTCCGATTCGATTTCAAGCGCTTGCAAGGTGAAGGTGAGAATTCCCATGAAAAGCGGCGTGGAGAGCCTCAATGTCGCCACTGCTGCCGCCCTCCTGCTCTACCAGCTGAGTTGAGCCGGATTCACCACTCGCGCGAATCTGGTTCTTGAACAGGCCCTTGGCTTGGCGGATTGTCGCCCGCAACGGGAGTGAATCATGAAGTCTCATGCGCGTGTGGTGGTGGTTGGCGGCGGGGTGATGGGTGTGGGCCTGCTCTATCACCTGGCACTTGAGGGCTGGACGGACGTCGTCCTCATCGAGAAGGGCGAACTCACTTCCGGCTCCACCTGGCATGCGGCGGGCCAATGCCCGCATTTCAACGGTTCGCTAAACATGACCAAGGTGCATGTCTATGGCACCGAGCTTTACCCCAAGCTTGAAAAGCTCACCGGCCAGGCCGTGAGCTGGCATGGCTGCGGCGGCCTGCGCCTCGCCACCACCGACGAGGAAGTGAACTGGCTGAAATATGTCTACGGCATTTCCAAACTGGCGGGATACGAGGGCGAGATCATCGGGCCATCCGAGATCAAGCAATATCATCCTTATCTCGAAACTTTCGGCATCAAGGCCGCCTTCCGCACGGTGACCGACGGCCACGTGGCCCCCGCCGACATCACCAACGCCATGGCTACCGGCGCGCGCCAGCTGGGCGCGGAAATTTACCGCCGCAACCGCGTGATGGACATCAAGCTCTTGCCCAATGGCGAGTGGCGCGTGTTCACCGAACAGGGCACCATTGACTGCGAGCATGTGGTGAACAGTGCGGGTTCCTATTGTGACGTGGTTGGAAGCTGGACGGGCCACAACGTGCCCATCGCCAACATGCTGCATCAATACATCATCACCGAGCCGCTGCAGGAGCTGATCGACCTGAAGCAGGAACTGCCCGTGGTGCGCGACCCCTATTCCCACGCCTACCTGCGTGAGGAAACCAATGGCGTGCTGATCGGCCCTTACGAAACCGCCACGGCCCACACCTGCTGGGACGGAAAACCGCCGCGCTGGGACTATGAATCCGAGCTTGAGCCGAATGAGCTGGAGCGCATCATGCCCTGGCTGGAAAAGGCCACCGAGCGCCTGCCGCTGTTCGGCAAGGCAGGCATCAAGAGCATCATCTCCGGCGCGATCACCCACACGCCGGATGGCGTTTACCTCTCCGGCCCGGCCCATGGCCCGAAGAACTACTGGATGCATTGCGGCGCCTCGATCGGCATCTGCCAGGGCGGTGGCGCTGGCAAATATCTGGCGCAGTGGATGGTGCATGGCCAGGCCGAAATCAACATGCGCGAGTTTGATCCGCGCCGCTTCGGCAACTGGGCCACCAAGGACTACACGGCGGAAGTTTCCGTCGCCGACTATCACCACATGTATTACTGCTACAAGCCCGCCGAGCAGCACCCGGTGGGGCGCGAGTTGCGCGTCTCGCCGCTCTATCAGCGCCTGCGCAATGAAGGCGCGCAGTTCCAGCAGATCTTCGGCTGGGAGCGCGCGCGCTGGTTCGACAAGTCCGGCAAGGGCGAGGCCTATTCCTTCAAGCGCAGCAATTGGTGGGACGCCGTGAAGGCCGAAGCCCTGGCCGTGCGCGAGCGCGTGGGCCTGATGGATCTTTCCACCTTCGCCAAGTTCGAGGTGAAGGGGCCGGATGCTTTCACGTTCCTTGACCGCATCTTCGCCAACAAGGTTCCCGCCAAGGATGGCGGCATCGTGCTGGCCCACCTGCTGAACGAAAATGGCTTCATCGAGTCTGAAATCACCATCACGCGGCTGGCCGCTGATCACTTCTACCTGCTCTCCGCCGCCGCCGCGCAGGACTATGACATCGACCAGCTCTCCTGGCGCCGGAAGGCGGATGAGAAAGTCACCATCACGGACGTGACAGATGATTGGGGTGTGCTGGTGCTCGCGGGCCCGCGTGCCCGTGACACCTTGCAGCCCCTCACATCGTCGTCCCTCGATAACGCCAACTTCCGCTGGCTCACCGCGCAAGGCGCTGAAGTGGCGGGTGTGAAAAACATCCGCCTGCTGCGTGTGAATTACGTGGGCGAACTGGGCTGGGAAGCGCATGTGCCGATGAAGCACCTGCCCCATGTGTTCGAGGCGCTGATGAAATCCGGCGCCGCGCATGGCATACAGCTCTTCGGCACCTATGCGATGAATTCCTTGCGCATGGAAAAGGCTTACCGCGGCTGGGGTTCGGAACTCACCGCCGAGATCGACATGTTCGAAGCCTCGATGGGCCGCTTCATCAACTTGGACAAGCAGGATTTCACCGGCAAGGCCGCTTCGCTGCGGCTCAAACAGCGCGGCCCGCGCATGCAGCTTGTCTATATGGAAGTGGACAACACCGACAGCGATTGCATGGGCAATGAACCCGTCTATCACGGCGGCAAGATCGTGGGCCTCACCACCTCAGGCGGTTTTGGCCATGCGGTTGGCAAATCACTGGCCTTCGCCTATGTCGAGCCTTCGCTCACCGCCACGGGCACGGAATTCGACATCATGGTGTTCACGCAGCTGCGCAAGGCGCGCATCATTCCTGAAAGCATCTGGGACCCCGCCAATGCCCGCCTGAAGGCATGAGCGGACAGCGGCAAACCCTGCGCGCCATTGGCTACATCCTTCTGGCCATGGCCATCCTGCCGCTGATTGACGTGGCCGCCAAGAAGCTTGGCCAGCAGGGCCTGCCTGTGCCGCAAATGGTCTGGGCGCGCTTTTTCTTCGGCGCGCTCTTCACCCTGCCCTTCGCGCTGCGCACCGATGGCAAGGCGGCGCTGAAGCCGGTGAACGCCCCGCTCAACGCCTTGCGCGCCTTTTGCCTGATCATGGGCACGGCCTTCTTTTTCTCCGCCCTGCATTACCTGCCCATCGCCACCACCCTGTCGATCTATTTCGTGCAGCCGCTGCTGATCACCGCGCTCTCGCCGCTCATTCTCAAGGAACAGGTGGGGGCCAGGCGCTGGGCCATCGTGGCTGCGGGTTTCGTGGGCGTGCTGGTGATCATCCGCCCGGGCCTGCAAGCGCTTAACCTGGGCCACGTCTTCGCGCTTTGCGCGGGCCTGTCCTCGGCCTTCTATTTCCTGATCACCCGCCTGCTGCAGGGCCGCGCCAACCCGATTGTCACGACCTTCCAAACCAGCGCCATTGGCGCTGCTGGCCTGAGCCTTGCGGCACCGCTTTATTGGCTGCCTGCCAGCGGCCCGCAATGGCTGATGCTGGGCGCGCTGGGGGCCGTGGCCATCGCCGGGCACTATCTCATCACCAAGGCCTATGATTATGGCGAGGCTTCGCTGCTTTCGCCGCTGAACTATGCCGAGATGATCACCTCGGTCATTCTCGGCTGGCTGTTCTTCGGTGATTTCCCGGATGCCTACACCTTCCTTGGCGTGGCCGTGCTGATTGCTTGCGCCATCTTTGTCTCGCGCGCTGAAAAGCCTGATGTGCAGGCCGTTGTGGGCGTGCCCGAATGAAGCCCGCCCGCCACCCCAAGGCCCTGCTCGGCATTGCGCTGATGCTGCTGGCCATGCTCACCTTTCCATTCCTGGACGTGCTGGCCAAGAAGCTGGGCCAGCAGGGCCTGCCCGCCATGGAGGCCACCTGGGCGCGCACCTTCCTGGGCAGCCTGCTTTGCGTGCCCCTGCTGCTCGCCACCGAGGGCTCGAAGGTTCTGCGCCCGCGGGACAATGGCCTGAATGCCGCCCGCGGCCTGGCCATTGTGCTCACCACCTTTTTCTTCTTCTCGGCGCTGCGCTTCCAAAGCGTGGCGGACACGCTGTCGATCTATTTCATCCAGCCCATTCTGGTGATGGCACTGGCGCCGCTGCTGCTCCGCGAGAAGATCAGCTGGCACCGCTGGGCGGCGGTGTTCGCGGGCTTCTTGGGCGTGCTGATCATCATCCGCCCCGGCCTTGTGGCCTTCAACCCCGGCACGGTTCTCTCACTCGGCTCCGGCCTTGCTGCTGCCGCCGTGGTGCTGCTGTCGCGCAAGCTGGCAGGCGGCAGTTCGGCGCTGGCCAACACGTTTTACTCAAGCCTCTACGGCGCGGCGCTGGCCAGCCTGGTGATGCTGTGGCAATGGCATTCCCCCACGCCCACCCAATGGGCCATGATGTTCGGCATCGGCGCGCTGGGCATCATCTGCAACTTCCTCATCATCAAGGCCTTCGAATGGTGCGAGGCCTCGCTGCTGGCGCCCTTCGGCTATGCCGAGATGATCAATGCCGTCACGGCAGGCTGGTTCTTCTTTGGCGATTTTCCAGATGCCTGGACCTTCGTGGGCCTGGCCATCCTGATTGGTGCCGCGCTGTTTGTCTCCCAGCGCGAACACCGCGCCGCACCCGAGGAAAGCCCCGCGCAGGTCTAGCGCAGCACCCGCTCTACCCGCTTATCTGGCACAAACCACATGACAGCCACGGCAACATAGCAAGCCAGCGCCAACGGCGTGATGAAGAAGGCCAGAATGATGCCGGCCAGATAAAGCGCCAGCGAAATCTTCTCTTTCCTGCTTGCCCCGACCGCGCGCGCCAGTTCAGACTCGGGACCATTGGCCCGCACCGCCTTCACCTGCATGATCGACCAGGCCGCCGCGCAGGCCAGCAGGTCAACCCCGTAAACCACGATGGGCCAGGTGGCGAAATGGTTCTCGCCCATCCAGGCCGTGGTGAAGGGCATCAGCGAAAGCCAGAACAGCAAATGCAGGTTGGCCCACAACAGCCCGCCCGAAACCTTGTGGACAGCGTGATAGAAATGGTGGTGGTTCACCCAATAGATGCCAACATTCACAAAGCTCAGCACATAGACAAGAAGCACGGGAACTTGCGGCAAGAGTTCGGAAAGCTCAGGCCCATGCGGCGCCTTCAATTCCAAAACCATGATGGTGATGATCACGGCGATCACCCCATCCGAAAATGCCTCAAGCCTGCCCTTGCCCATGATGTTTTCCCTGCTCGCCCAGGCACTATGCCCAACAAAAAAGCCCGCGCCAAGCGGCGCGGGCTTGTTGGTGAAATGTTTGCCCGTCAGCCGGCGATCTCAAAACCGGCGAAGTTCTGGCCGATCTCGATCTTGGCGTTGTCCACCGAGTCCGAGCCATGAACCGAGTTGGCTTCGATCGATTCAGCAAATTCCTTGCGGATGGTGCCGGGCGCGGCATTGGCCGGGTTGGTGGCGCCCATCACGTCGCGGTATTTGGCAACGGCGTTTTCGCCTTCCAGAACCTGCACCACGATCGGGCCCGAGGTCATGAACGAAACGAGGTCCTTGAAGAAGGGGCGTTCCTTGTGCACGCCGTAGAAGGCCTCAGCCTGGGCCAGGCCCCAGCGCACGCGCTTTTGCGCCACAATGCGCAGGCCAGCCTTTTCGATCACGGCGTTGATGGCGCCCGTCAGGTTGCGGCGCGTTGCATCCGGCTTGATGATGGAGAAAGTGCGTTCGATGGCCATGGTGTCCTCAATGGTTGAATGGAATGCGCGGCCTATAGCGGGAGGATTGCTGCAGTGCAAGAGTTGGCTGTTTCACCCCCGCGACAGCGACTGCAAACTGGTTTACATCGCGGCCCATAGTGAAAGGATTCGCAAATGACTGAACCCGCCGCCAAGCCCGCCCTGCCCGACCGCCTGTGCATTGACCCGCGCAGCCCGCATTTTCATGAAGAGGTGCTGCAACACGGCATCGGCATCCGCTTCAATGGCGTGGAGAAAACCAATGTCGAGGAATATTGCCTCTCCGAAGGCTGGGTGCGCCTGCCCACCGGCGGCAAAAGCAAGGACCGCTTCGGCAACCCGATGACGGTGAAGGTGTCCGGCAAGGTGGAAGTGTATTACGTGGAGGAGTGAGGCGGCCTCGCAGGCCCCTATTCCCCCACCACCTCAACCACCTTCACGCTGCCACGCAGCTTCTTTTCCGGCATTTGGTGGAAGGCGGCCAGCGCCACGGCCAGGACAATGGCCGCCAGCCCGTAAAGCGGGCGGAAGGCGGTGTGAATGTCGCCGCTGGCCACGATGTCTTGCAGCTTGAAGCCCGTCTGCTCTTCCAGCGCCGCCAGGTTGGGCAGCTGTGAAAACAGCACAGCGCCGAACAGCGCCACGATCAGCGCGCCGCCCAGCGAGCGGAAAAAGCCCATCACCCCCGTGGCCGTGCCCATCTGGTGCTGCTGCACGGCGTTCTGGATTGAAACCGTGGTGATCGGGAACACCGTGCCAAGGCCGATGCTCAGCCCGCCGATCAGGAATTCCACCACCACAAGGCCGGGGTTATGCGGCAGCAGGGCAATCAGCCCAAGCCCCGCCACTGAGAACACCAGCCCCACATAGGCCGGCCGCTTATAGTGCGCCGCGCGCGCCATGAACCGCCCGGCAATGATCGCCCCCACCACGGTGCCGGACATGAAGGGAATGAGGCTGAAGCCCGATTGGCTGGCGCTGAGGCCAAAGTTCAATTCCATGTAGATCGGCAGATAGGCGGTAAGGCCGATATAGGTGCCCATGATCAGCATGGCCGTGATGGTGCCCATGGCAACAACCGGGTTCTTCAGAATCTCGGAGGGAATGAAGGGCTCAGGCGCCGTCTGCAGCCGCCACACAAATCCGGCCCAAAGCAGAACCGAAGCGGCAAACAGGCCCAGCACCTCAGGCGATGTCCAGGGATAGTGGATGCCGCCCCAGCTGAGGCCCAGCATCAGCGCCACCGAGGCCACCGCCATCAGACCCGCGCCCAGAAAATCCAGCTTGTGAGGCCGCTCATGCCGCGGCAGCTTCTTGAGCAGGTTGTCGGTCATCAGGAAGGCCAGGAGGCCCAGCGGCACATTGATCCAGAAAATCAGCGACCAGTGCAGGTGCTGCGCCATGCTGCCGCCCAGCAGCGGCCCGGAAATGCTGGCCAGCATGTAAACGCCGGAAATGTAAACCTGATAGCGGGAGCGTTCCTTGGGCGAGACAATGTCGGCAATGATCGTCTGGGCCAGCGAGATCAGCCCGCCGCCGCCCAGCCCCTGAAGGGCGCGCGCCACCACCAGCAGCAGCATGTTCGGCGCCACCGCGCAGGCCACCGAGCCCGCCACGAACACGGCGATGGCAAACAGCAGCGTCTTGCGCCGCCCGGCAATGTCGGAAACCTTGCCATAGAGCGGCGTGACAGATGTGGAAGACAACAGATAGGCCGTCACCACCCAGGGTAGGTAATCCGGGTTGCCAAGGCTGCGGCCAATGGTGGGCAGCGCCGTCACCACGATGGTCTGACCCAGCGCCGCCAGCGTCATGGCGACAATCACGCCGGAAATGATGCGCAGCACTTCAGGATGGGAAAGGGGCTTCGGCGCAGCGGCCTCGGTGGGGGCATTCATGCCGCCACTGTTGGGCCGCCTGCCCAAATCTTGCAACACAAGTTTCTGCAAAGAAGGAATGCCCGAATTGCGTGTGAAAGCAGTCTGTTCATTGCCGCTCGAAACTCGAAGGCTGCGGGAAATAGCGGTCCAGAAAGGCAGTCATTTCCGCCACGGCCTGCCGCGCCTCAGGGGCGCCTGCATCGCCCAGCTCGTCATTGATGCAGAAGAACTTCGGCCTGAAGGCGGCCACGTCCGCCAGCCGGGGGTGGAACAACTTGGAGTCCGGTGCCATGCCCACGAACACATAGCTGGTGTTGGCCTTGTCATCGAGCAGCACAGCCTCATGCTTCTCCCCCGCTTCATGCAACATCCAGTGAAAATAGAGCACGCGCAACGCCACATCCCGCGCACCGCGGAACTTGCGCGCCGCCGTGCGCCGGAACGCATGCGGCCACAGCACTTCAACTTTCGCAATCAGGGAACGCCGGTAAAGCTGCGGCACATGCGCCACCGCCTGCAGCGGCAGGCGCAGGTTGAACCTCTTCTTTAGCAACCGCTGCGTGTGGGCCAGCGCCCTGTCAGCCACCGTGCCGCGCCAACGCGAATGCGGCATCTGCCATGTTTCAAGATAAATGCGCTGGCCGCCGCCCAGCGTGAGGAAATCGCTCACCGCCACTTCCCGCCCGAGGAACAGGTCGTCATTGAAATAGAGAAAGTGTTCCGCAAGACCGGGAATGCGGTGCAGCTGCGCTTCGATGGCGTGGGAGTTGAAGCTGGGCAAATGCCGCGCGCTGGCAAAAATCTTTCTGTGGCACACCAGCCGCAACTTCGGGTGATCAACATTCAGCCAGGCTGGCACTTGCCCATTGGTGACCAGATGCACCTTACGCACCCAGGGCGCAAACAGCTCCAGCGAGCGCAGCGAATAGCGCAGCTCACCATTGTCGCGGAAGCGCGCTGGCTGTGCATCACCACGGAAGAACCAGCTCAAAGGCCCCGCGCGGCGGCCAGTTGCGCCATTCCCGTCAACCCAGGTGTAAACCACATCAATGGCTTCGCCGGAACCCGGCGCTGTCACCATCATCCGGCAGTTTTCACCCACACGGCATTGTCGTGATAGGCGCCGCCGCCGGCGGGTGCGGGCTGGTCTGCGCCAGTGAGGGTGTTGATGCCCCGGCCGCCTTCATGCGCTTCATTGGGCCACAGCCCCTCCGCAATCACCACGCCGCGGCGCAGCCCATCAAAGGCCTTGGCATGCAGCACCACTTCGCCCCGCCGTGAGCCGACGCGCAGCCGCGCCCCATCGCTTGCCCCCAGCGCCGCAAGATCATCCGGGTGCATCAGCAGCGAGGGCCGCACTTCCCGCGCCCGGCTGCCCGGCGTTTCGTTGAAGGTGGAATTGAGAAAGGTGCGCGCCGGAGAAGTGGCAAGCCGGAACGGATAAGCGGCGTCCGCCTGCTCATGCGCCTCATAATGCCCCGGCCATGCCGGAAGGTTTTCAATGGGACCCAGCACGCCCATCTTCGACATGGCCTTGGCCGCCCCTTTCCAATCGGCGCGGAAATGGAACTTGCCATCGGCATGGCCGAAACCCTTGAGGAAATGCGCGGTGGCGAAATCCGGCTGGATGTCGAACCAGTTTTCCTCTTCCAGCTGGTCAAGCCCCTTGCGGCCAGAGCGGCGCAGTATGTCGTCAATCAGCTCGTTTCCGCTGCGCTCGAAGCTCTCATGCCTGGCACCCACGCGCCTGGCCAATTCGCGGATCACGAAATCATTGCTGCGCGCCTCGCCCGGCGGCTCGATCAGCTTGCCACCCCACAGGATGTGGCTGTGCCCACCGCCCTGATAGATGTCATCATGCTCCAGGAACATGGTGGCGGGCAGCAGCACATCGGCATATTTCGCCGTGTCGGTGATGAACTGCTCATGCACGCACACAAACAGGTCTTCGCGCGCAAAGCCTTCCTTCACGCGTGTCTGGTCCGGCGCGATGGAAACGGGGTTGGTGTTCTGGATCAGCATGGCGGCAACCTTCGGCCCGCCGCGCAGGTCTTGCGGGTTTCCGCACAACACCTCGCCCACCCGCGCCTGGTCCATCACCCGCTGGCGGCGGTTGGCGTCCTGCGCCTCCAGAAGCCTGCGGTTCCATTTGTAGATGCCGGAGTTGGAATGCAGCGCCCCGCCGCCCTCATGCTTCCAGGCCCCGGTGATCGCCGGGATGCAGGAAACGGCATGCATGTTGGCCGCGCCATTGCGCCCGCGCGCAAAGCCATAGCCAATGCGGAAGAAGCTGCGCGGCGTCTGCCCGATCAGCTCGGCAAAGGCCACGATTTCAGAGGCCGGGCAGCCGCAGATCTCCGCCGCCCATTCCGGCGTCTTCTCGGCCAGGTTGGCCTCCATGCCCTCAGGGTCGTCGGTGTACTGGCGCAGGTAATCCCAATCGGCATAGCCATCGCGGAATAGCACATGCATCACGCCGCAAGCCAGCGCACCATCGGTGCCGGGCCTGATCAGCAGCTTGATGTCGGCCTGCTTCATGGTTCCGGTTTCATAGATGTCCACGCAGGCCAGCTTCGCCCCGCGCTCCTTGCGGGCAATGCCCACATGCGTCATCACATTGACTTGCGTGTTCACGGGGTTGCCGCCCCACACGATGATGAGGTCGCTCTTCTGCATCTCACGCGGGTCCACCCCGGCGATGCGGCCCGTGCCCGCAAAGAAGCCGGGCCAGGAAAGGGCGATGCACACCGTGCCATACATCGTGGAATAGCCCTTCACATTGGTCAGGCGCTCGATGCCATCGCGCATGAGAAGGCCCATGGTGCCGGCATAGTAATAGGGCCACACGCTTTCAGCGCCATGCTCGGCCTCGGCCTTCAGGAAGGCGGCGGCGGTCAGGTCCAGCGCCTCATCCCATGAGATGCGCTCAAACTGCCCTGCCCCCTTGGGGCCCACGCGCTTCATCGGGTGCAGCAGCCGCTCCGGGTGGTGCACCCGCTCGGAATAGCGCGCCACCTTCTCGCAGATCACGCCGCGCGTATAGGAATTGTCCTTCGCCCCGCGCACCCGGCCAATCGTGCGCTCATCCAAAAGCTCAACCTCCAGCGCACAGGCCGAGGGGCAATCATGCGGGCAAACCGAGCGGCCGGTCTTGATGTTGCGGCCAGAAGGCTGGTGAATGTTCATCGCGGCAAATCACGTCCAAAGGGGGATCGCCCTCATATCACGGCGCGCCGTGCCCCGCCACCAGCGCCCCCCGCATGGCTGCCGCGCCGCAAGATGACAGTCCTTTCATCTTGCGGGTTGCAGCTGGCATGTTAAGGCTTTGCAAAACCAAGGCCTGCTTTCCCTTCACCCATGTCTCTTTCTTCCTATCTCCTCCTTTTCGCCGGCGGCGTGCTGGGCGGCGTCATCAATGTCATGGCAGGTGGCGCCGGCTTCATGACCTTCCCGCTGTTCATGGCGGCGGGCCTTTCCGAAATGGAAGCCAACGCCGCCAATTTCGTCGCCCTGCTGCCTGCCAATGCCGTGGGCACGTTTGTGTTCAAGCGCGAGATTGGCGAAGTGCGCCGCCACCTGATCACGCGCATTGGCCTGGCGCTGCTGGGCGGGGCGCTGGGCTCCTGGCTTCTTGTCTGGGCGGGCGAGGCTTCGTTCCACAAGGCCATTCCCTGGCTGTTGCTGTTTGCCACCCTCTCCTTCGCCACAGGGCCAACTGTGAAGCGCTATCTCGAAACCCACACCAGCTTTGATGCGGCGCGCTGGCTGTGGCTGTCATTCATTTTGGAATTCGTGGTCTATGTCTATGGCGGCTATTTCGGCCTGGGCATGGGCATCATCCTTCTGGCCATCCATTCCATCTTCAGCCACATGAGCGTGCATCACGCCAACGCCTTGCGCAACGTCACGATCCTGATGATGACCTTTGTGAGCATCGCCATCCTCTCCCACTCTGGCCTCATCCGCTGGCTGCCGTCACTGGCCATGATGGCTGGCGCCATGCTGGGCGGCTATGGCATGTCAAAGCTCGCCCGCCTCGTGCCCGCAGGCACAGTGCGCCTCGGCATCCTGTTCTGGAGTGTGGTGCTGACGGGCTTCGCCTTCTGGCGGTATAGCTAGAAAGCCGCCCTCACTGGGCAAACACCCGCGTGGCGGTGAGGCTGCCATCCGCTGCCTTGGAAGCGGAAACAAACACCTTCATGCCCGGCTTGAGATCGCCCGCCGTGGCCATCAGAATGGCAATGATTGCCGCCCCCGGCCCAACCACCAGCTCTGATGTTTCTGCACCAAACTGTACCTTGAGGATTTGCCCTTCCGCCGCCGCGACAACCTCGGAGACGGAGGCATTGGTCATGGTCTTGGTTGGGTCTTGCATCGGGTGCTGGCCTTCACCAACGCCGCGCAGGGCCGCCGGGAAAATGCGCAATTCGGTTGAATGCAGCAGGCCGTCATCACCCTTGACGCCAGTGGAGGCAATGTAGTCTCCGGCCTTGATGTCGCTGAGCCTGGCTGGCGCGCTGCGGGTGATCACCGCGTCTGGCGCAATGACAACCGAGACCGCATCTCCGGCTTCCGGCGTAAGGGCAAGCGTCTGCCCCTCGATCTTGGCGATCACCGCCCGCATCCGCACAGCCTCACCTGCCTGCTGCGCCCGCGCGCCCTGGCCCGCAAAGAGCAGCGCAAAACCCCAGAGCAAAACCCGGCGGTGAACCATGGCAGCCTCCTTGGGGGAATGAGAGGCGGAAATCATGTCTTTCCCATGGCGCGACATGGCGCTTTGACCCGCAGCCTTACAGCGTGCTATTGCAGCGCAACAAATGTGAGAGCTTCCCATGGCAAAATCCACCCGCACCGAAACCGATACCTTTGGCCCCATCGAGGTGGATGCCTCGAAATATTGGGGCGCGCAGGCGCAGCGCTCACTGCAGAACTTCAGGATCGGCTGGGAGAAGCAGCCAGCATCCGTGGTGCGTGCGCTGGGCATCATCAAGCGCGCCTCGGCCGAGGCCAACATGGCGCTGGGCAAGCTGGAGCCGAAGCTGGGCGAGGTGATCATCCGCGCCGCGCAGGAAGTGATGGAAGGCAAGCTGAACGAACACTTCCCGCTTGTGGTGTGGCAGACAGGTTCGGGCACCCAGTCCAACATGAACGCCAATGAGGTGATCTCCAACCGCGCCATCGAAATGATGGGCGGAGAAATGGGCTCGAAGAAGCCCATCCACCCCAATGACCATGTGAACATGAGCCAGTCGTCCAACGACACCTACCCCACGGCCATGCACATCGCCTGCGCGGAAGAGATCAGCCACCGCCTGCTGCCCGCGCTGGCCAAGCTGCGCAACGCGCTGAATGACAAGGCCCATGCCTGGAAAGACATCATCAAGATTGGCCGCACCCACACGCAGGATGCAACACCGGTGACCTTGGGCCAGGAGTTCTCGGGCTACACCCAGCAGATCGAGAACGGCATCCGCCGCATCGAGATGACGCTGCCGGATTTGATGCAGCTGGCCCAGGGCGGCACCGCTGTGGGCACGGGCCTCGCCGCACCCGTGGGTTTTGCTGAACTGGTGGCGCAGAAGATCGCCGCCATCACCCACATGAAATTCACCTCCGCCCCCAACAAGTTCGAGGCGCTGGCCGCCCATGACGCGATGGTGATGACGCATGGCGCCATCACTTCCGTGGCCATGGCCTGTTTCAAGATCGCCAATGACATCCGCTTCCTGGGGAGCGGCCCGCGCGCCGGCCTTGGCGAGTTGGCGCTGCCGGAGAATGAGCCCGGCTCGTCCATCATGCCCGGCAAGGTGAACCCCACCCAGTCTGAAGCCCTCACCCAAGTGGCTGTGCAAATCCTCGGCAACAACACCGCGATTGCCTTTGCAGGTTCGCAGGGCCATTTCGAACTCAACGTCTATAACCCGGTGATGGCCTATAACTTACTGCAGTCGGTTCAGCTGCTGGCTGATGCTGCTGTCTCGTTCACCGACAACTGCGTGGTGGGCATTGAGCCGCGCCTCGACAACATCGCGCAGGGCCTGGCCAATTCGCTGATGCTGGTGACGCCGCTCAAGGAAAAATATGGCTATGACCTTGCCGCCAAGGTGGCCAAGACGGCCCACAAGAACGGCACCACCTTGCGCGAAGAAGCCGTGAAGCTGGGCATCCCTGCGGCGGATTTCGACGCCATCGTCGTGCCTGCCAAGATGATTGGCCCGGGCTGAGGCGGCGCTGATGGGCGAAGTTGTCAACCTCCGCGCCTTCCGCAAGGCCAAGGCCCGCGCCGGGGCCGAACAGCTGGCCGAAGCGCACCGCCAGAAATTCGGCCGCCGCAAGGAAGACAAGGAACTGATGCAGCAGATTGAGGCGCTGCGCGGCAAGCAGCTTGATGGCCACAAGCGTGAGGATGATGGCGAAGCCTGACCTCAAGCGCTCGCTCACCATCGCCGGGCATCGCACCTCGCTTTCGCTGGAGCCGGAGTTCTGGGACGCGCTGAAGCAGGCGGCGGCGGCGCAGAGCAAGTCACTGGCGGCACTGGTGGGTGAGATTGACCAGGCCCGCGATGGCCGCAACCTCTCCAGCGCCATCAGGGTTTGGATTTTGCAGCGCGCGCAACAAGCCGGCTAGTGCAGCGGCAAACGCTGCAGCAACCGCCGCTTCTCTTCCTTGTTCATTGCCTGCCCGGCGGCAATGGCCGCATCCAGCCCCGCCTTGGCCCGCGCCGCATCCAGTGCGCGCTGCTGCGCAAACACCTTGAGCATGCGCTGTTGCAGCCGCAGCTCGGCGCGCTGCGCCACAAAGGCATCAAGCTTGGCCTTGTCGGCCTCAGCCTGGGCGGCAGCGTCCTGCGCGGCCTTCTCCTGCTCCTTCTGGATTTTGTCCAGCGCCGCCATGTCCTTGTTGATCAGGGCGGTGCCCAGCTTGCTGGCCAGCGCGGCTGTGTCGGCCTTCACCTGCATCTCGCCCGGCAGTCCCTGATAGGTGATGGTCATGGAGGGCAAATCCGGTTGCGTTTTCGAGTCAATCTTCACCGCCGCTGAAATCACACCTGAGCCAAGGTCGATGCCGGAGGAGATGTTCAACTGCGCCTCGGCGCTGGCGGCCTGCGCTGGCTGCAGGCTCAACGCCCCGTCCTTGGCGGTGAAGGGCAGCGAGACCTGCCCCAGAACCACGCCATCGCCCGCCATCAACCCGGCAAAGGCCTTCTGGATCTCATCGGCCGATTTCACATCGCGGATCGCTGCATAGAATGGGTCCGGCGCCAGGCCATTGATCCGCGCGTCTGGCGATTGCAGCGTGCCAGCCCCCTTCAGGTTGGCCAGCATCACCGCCGGGCTGCGCCCTTCCGAGGTGAACTTGCCGTCCAGCATCGATGTTCCCAGCGGCCCCACGGCCTTGCCATCACGGGCAAAGATGTTGCGCAACAGGAATGGATAACGCAGTTGCGCCTGCAGCGCCTGCCCGCCGCTGGAAGGCTTGAGGCTGGCATCCAGCTTCACCTGTTCGCCATCGGCAGCACGCGCCACAAGGCTGAAGTCGCGGCCTTCGGCGTTGGAGCTCATGCCCATCACCGCTTCTCCCAAGGGGGCGCCCAGTGGGTCAGCCAGCCCATTGGGCCGCAGCCAGATTTCACCGCTGAGGCCCAGCGGCCATTCCGCCGCGAAGCTGCCATTGGGCCATGAGCCAACGCCGCCCCATGGTGCCGCCATCACCCCCACCACATCGCCGAGGCGGAAGCTGCCACCCTGCAGATCAAGCTCCAGCGCTCCACTGCGGCCAAGATGCCCGCTGCCCTTGATGTCCTGCTTGCCCGCCTTGAAGTTGATCGCCTTGAATTCAACGCCATTATCCTTGGGCGCCAGCGTGGCGGCGGCCTCAAGCGGGCCGGAAAGCCCTGTGGCCACCGGAAAGCCGAAACTCTGCATCAAAAGCGCGCTGTCCGCGGCGGAAAGCTTGGCTGTGCCAGCAAGGCCAATGCCGGTTTGCGTGGGCACATAGCGCCCTGAGAAACCTGCCGACGTGCCCAGCGCCTCAAGATCGCCCACCACCTGGAAGCCCGCCGTGCCATTGCCATTGGCGGTGAGCGAGAGCTGGCCATCGCCTGCCGCATCGCCCTTCGGGTCCAGCCCGAAAAGCCTGAGCAGGTTGCGCGCATCCGTGCTGGTCAGCGTGCTGGAGCTGCCGATGCTCGCCGCCGTGCCTTGCGTCAGGTGCTCCGCCGTGCCAGACGTGACAAGCTGGAACGGCCCGCTGGAACCGGTGACCGAGAAGCTCACCTGCGGCTCATCCTTGCCGGGCTTGAGATTGAGCGCGGCGCGCAAGTCAGTCTGGCCGAGCAGCGCTGTCCAGCGCGGGTCTGGCCCCTTGGGCAAAAGCCCCAAGAGCCGCATCAGGCCTTGCGGGTGCTGCGCGCCCACTACAAATTTCACGTCGCCGCTGGGCCCATCCGGCCCAACGAGCACCAACCCATTGCCCTTGACCTCAGCCCCTTCAACCGAAGCGATGCTGAAATCCTTCACTTCAAAGCCGCTGGCGCTTGAGTCAAAATCCAGCGCCAGTTTCTGCGCTTCCACGCCATTGAGGCTGAACTTGCCGAAATCCAGCTGCACGCGTTTTTCAAAACTGCCCGGCTGCGGCAACAGGCCGGCCAGCTTGTCTTCGGCGGCCAGCGTGGCAAGCCCGCCCGCAACATAGGAGCCAAGGTCAAACTGGTCGGCCGCAAGCTTGAGGTTGAAGGCCGGAAGCTGCCCCAGCGTCACCGCCAGCTCACCCTTGCCCTGCAGCCCATCCAGCTCATACTGCAGGTTCTGGAAGCCAAAGCGCTTGCCGCCCCATGTCACATCGCTTTGCGATTTCAGCCGCCCGCGCGCGCCCGTCCACAGCTGTTCAATCTGCCCCTTGCCTTCCGGCCACAGCCATTCGGCAAAGGCACGCGCATCGCCGGTTTCAAACGCCAGGCTGCCGCCCAATTCCGCCGCACCTTGCCCGGGGAAGGCAATGCCGCCAAACTTCATGCGCGAGCGGCCCGGCAGATCTGCCTCAAGGTTTTGCACGCGCACGGCCCCCGCCGCCGCCGTGCCCTTGAGGCTGACATTCTCCAGCTTCTCGCCATTGGCGGTGAGAGACGCCGCCTCCAGCGTGGCGCTCAAATCCAGGTCGTCGGGAAAGCGCGCCATCCAGCCATTGAGCAGCGCCATCACCCCGCCCGCCTGCCAGACGCGCAGCGATTGCGTGCCCGCCAGCGCGTCGAAATCAATATGCGGCGCGTTGAGGTGAATGTCGGCCTTCAGCCCGCGCGAAAGATCCAGCGCGCCATCGCCCTCAATCAGTGTTCCCGTGTCTTTCGTGTCCGCCGGCACGATGTGAATGGCCGAGAATTTGGCGCTGTCTCCTGCGGCGTCCACCTTTGCCTGGAAGGCCAGTGGCCTGAAGCTGCCGGAAAGACTGCTGCGGCCATCCTCGGTCACCACCGGGTCCAGCGCCAGCTTGCCGGAAAGCGTGTCGGCGGCCGTCTCGCCATCGAAGGACAGCGCGGGAAGCGAGCCATCCAAGGGTGCCGCGCGCAGCACGAACTTGAGCGGCTGCCCCGCCTTGTAGGCGCTGCTGGCCAAAGAGAATTCCAGCGGCATCTCGCCATCGCGCGCCTGCGCCTTCACGCGCCATGGCCCTTGCAGTGCCGAGGCTGAAACCACGCCATTGATCGCCGTCCACTTGCGCTGGAAATGGTGGCGCGCGTCAACAACCTGCAGCGTGCCGCCCGCCACGTTGATCTGCTCAAGCAGCACATTGGCCATCAGCCCGCTCTTGGCCAAATCCTCATCGGGCTGCACATGCCAATTGCCCTTGCCGGCCTTGTCCAGCGCCAGCGTCAGTTG
>JAGWTZ010000019.1 GCA_028868695.1 Alphaproteobacteria bacterium
GCATCGGCCGTCACATTGGGGCGGCTTTCATAGATGATGCCAATCACCCCCAGCGGCACAGCCACGCGGCTGATTTCCATGCCGTTTGGCCTTGTCCATTTTTCCAGCACGCGGCCCACGGGGTCGGCAAGGGCGGCAATGTCCTCCAGCCCCTTGGCCATGGCCTCAAGGCGGGCAGGGTTGAGGGTGAGACGGTCGACGAAGGAGGATTTCAAATCCTTGGCCTTGGCGGCTTCAAGGTCTGCCGCGTTGGCGGCAAGGATGGCGCTTGCGGAATCGCGGATATGCGTGGCCATGGCGCGCAGGGCGGCGTTCTTTATTTCCGCGGGGGCCAGAGCGATTTCCTTTGCCGCCGCGCGGGCGCGTTTGCCAAGCTCAAGCATTTCACTCACAGCATCACCAGATCATCGCGATGAACAAGCTCGCTGCCGCGGTCCACGCCCACCAGTTTTGCCACTTCGGCTGATTTGTGGCCTGCCATCTTGCGCGCGTCTTCGGCATCATAGGCAACAAGCCCGCGGGCGAATTCCTTGTGGCCGAGCATGATGCTCACCGTGTCGCCGCGCTGGAAATTGCCTTCTACCTTTTTCACGCCGGCGGGCAAAAGGCTCTTGCCCTTGTCGAGCGCGGCTTTTGCACCATCATCAACGATGAGGTGGCCCACCGGCTGCAAGGTGCCGGCAATCCAGCGCTTGCGGGCCTGCAGGGCATTGGCCTCTGCGAGGAACCATGTGCAACGTTCGCCACTCATGATGCGCTGCAAGGGATGAAGTTCATGGCCTGAGGCAATCACCATGTGGCAGCCGCCGGAAAGGGCAATCTTGCCAGCCTCGATCTTGGTGATCATGCCGCCGGAGCCGACACCGGAAACCGGCTTGCCGGCCATGGCTTCCACCTCCGGGGTGATCGCCGCCACCTCGGGAATGAATTTCGCACCCTTCTGGTTGGGCGGTGCGGAATAGAGCCCGTCGATATCGGAAAGCAGCACCAGCACGTCGGCCGACATCATGGAGGCCACGCGGGCCCCCAGCCGGTCATTGTCGCCATAGCGGATCTCGGAAGTGGCCACCGTGTCATTCTCGTTGATGACGGGCACCGCACCTTGCTCCAGCAGCGTGGAAAGCGTGGCGCGGGC
Organism: Alphaproteobacteria bacterium; assembly: GCA_028868695.1. Classification (GTDB taxonomy): domain Bacteria; phylum Pseudomonadota; class Alphaproteobacteria; order Rhizobiales; family Aestuariivirgaceae; genus Aestuariivirga. Next base: position 1,136 of record JAGWTZ010000019.1, read on the forward strand.
GTTGAGATAGCGGCGGCGCTCTTCCGTGTCGGTGAGGGTGACCAGCACCTGTGCGGCCACGATGTTGCGGGTGCGCAGCGCCTCGGCCCAGGCTTGCGCCAGGGCAATCTGGCCCACGGCGGCGGAGGCCTGCTTCTGCTCCAGTTTCAATTTGCCGGTGGGCAGGCCCAAAGTGCGGCGGCCCAGGGCAATCGCGCCGGAGGAAACGAGGATCACATCCGCGCCCTTCACCTTGAGGTCGGCAAGGTCATCCACCAGCGAGGACAGCCACGAGGATTTCAGCGTGCCGGTCTTCTGGTCCACCAGCAGGGCCGAACCCACCTTGACGACGACGCGCTTGGCGGCGGCAAGGCGCGAGGTCATGGCCGCCATTCCTCGGTGGTTACACCTTCGGGGTCGGGGTCGCGCTCGGCGCGGCGGGTTTTCGCGATGATGTCATAGAGGGCGTAGTTCACGGCCTCGATGTTCTTTTGCGCGGCGGCGGAGATCAGCAGCGGCGTCTTCTTGGTCTTGGTCTTGAACTTCGCGAGCTTCTTTTCCAGGTCTTTGGCTTCCACCGCATCAATCTTGTTGAAGGCGATGATCTCGGGCTTGGAGGCGAGCAACGGGGAATAGGCCTTCAGCTCGCCACGGATGGTCTTGTAGGCGGCGGCGGGGTCATCCTGCGTGCAGTCGATCAAATGCAACAGCACGGCGCAGCGTTCGACATGGCCGAGGAAGCGCGTGCCAAGGCCTGCCCCTTCCGAGGCGCCCTCAATGAGGCCCGGAATGTCGGCCAGCACAAAGGAATTGGCGCCGGACTTCACAACGCCAAGCTGGGGAATGAGCGTGGTGAAGGGATAGTCGGCGATTTTGGGCTTGGCGGCCGAGACCACCGACAGGAAGGTGGACTTCCCGGCATTGGGCAGGCCGACGATGCCGGCATCGGCGATCAGCTTCATGCGCAGCCAGATCCAGCGTTCCTCGCCGGGAATGCCGGGGTTGGCGTGATAGGGCGAGCGGTTGGTGGCCGATTTGAAATAGTGGTTGCCGAAGCCGCCATTGCCGCCGCGGGCCACGCAGACCCGGTCTCCCACCTTGGCCAGGTCAGCAATCAGGGTTTCGGCATCTTCCTCGAGCACTTCGGTTCCGGCCGGCACTTTCAGCACGATGTCCGGCGTGTTGGCGCCAGCGCGCAGGCGGCCCATGCCGTGGCCTGCCGTCTTGGCCTTGAAATGCTGCTGGTAGCGGTAGTCGATCAGGGTGTTCAGGTCGGCTGCCGCCTCCACCCAGATGTCGCCGCCCTTGCCGCCATCCCCGCCATCGGGGCCGCCGAACTCAATGAACTTCTCGCGGCGGAAGGACACGGCCCCCGCGCCGCCATCGCCGCTGCGCACATAGATTTTGGCTTCATCGAGAAATTTCATGTCTTGGCTCTTAGTTTGTTTTGGCGCGGCATTGAATTGATTTTTGGCCCTGCAATTTTTGCAGAGATTAGATTCCATTCCGCTGATTTTAAAGACTTGTGATAGGCTTTTATTGCTTTCTTGGTTTTGGCGACCAATGTTGCCGTGCGGCCAGAAAATGGTGAATTAACCGTTAATGCACCAAATGGCGTGAACTTATTCTCGCCACATTTGCCCGATTTACGGGCCTTCTTCCCCAGACATCGGCGGTCTTGCGGTTGTTGGCTTTTGGAATTTTCCAATGGCTCCGTGCGGTTTTGCCGGTCCAACGAAAGGAATTTAAACATGCGTACCAAACTTGCGATTTCGCTGGCCGCTGCGGCCGTTTCCCTTGGCCTGATGGCCAGCGGCGCCCAAGCTGCCGCCAAGCACCATGTCCGCCACCACAAGCACCACCGGGTGCACCGCCACGGCAAGGCACATTTTCCCCAGGTTTCGCAGGCCACCCGCAATTCCGTGGTGGCCATGATCAAGGCGCAGGCACCGCATTATGGCGTGCCCACCTGGTTTGCCCTGAAGATCGCCAAGGTTGAATCGGGCTACAACCCGATGGTCACCGGCGGCGAAGGCGAGATCGGCGTGTTCCAGATGAAGTGCCAGACGGCGCGCGGCATCGGCTATTCGGGTGCCTGTTCGGGCCTCTACAACCCCGCCACCAATGTGCGTTACGGCCTGAAATATCTCTCGATGGCCGTTCACTCCTCGCACGGCAACCTGCGCCTTGCGGCCTCGAAGCACAATGGCGGGCTTGGCACCAACCACATCGTGCGTTCCTACGTGGCGATGGTGTTTTAAATTGAATTTCCCTCCCCCTTGTGGGGAGGGATCAAGGGTGGGGGTCACTCCGGACCTTGAGCTTGCTGTTGCAGGTTGACGGCGCAGGACAACCCCCACCCCGGCCCTCCCCACAAGGGGGAGGGAGCGTTGAAGCCGCGCGGTCATGCCGCGCGGCTTTCGTTTTGGGAGAGCCAGTCTGCCAGGCCGAGGCGCAGTTTGATGGTTGCCACATCCTTGCCCTGGGCAAGGCTGAGGTTCATCTCCTCATGGGTTTCCACAAAGCCCAGCCGCCGCAGGATGCGGCCGGATTTGGGATTGTCAGCATGATAGCCAGAGGCCAGCACCGACACGCCGCCCATGGTGAAGGCGTAGTGCACCAGTGCTGCTGCCGCCTCGGACATGATGCGCAGGCCCCAGCAGCTTTCATGCAGCCAATAGCCCAGCTCAAAGCGGCCATCTTCGCGCGGCTCATAAGAGATCATGCCGATCAGCTCATCAGGCGCGCAGTTGAAGGCGATCGCGCAGACGCAACCGCGTGGATCGAAACCGCGCTGCAGGGCGATGAAGGCTGAAGCATCTTCCAGCGAATAGGGCCAGGGCACGCGCGCCAGATTGCGGCTGACGTTGAAATTGTTCAGGCCGCGGGCGAGGGCGGGCGCATCATCTTCCCGCAAGGGCCGGAGGAGGAGTCTTCTGGTCGTGAGTTCCATGGGGCAATTCCAAAAACAAAACAGGAGAGGTGGGGGGAACCCATCTCTCCTGCTGTTTCTTGAACTGCCGGACCCGGATGGGCGGCAGCTATTTCACTGCCATTTATTCAGCGGCCTTGACTGGCATGACCGAGACCAGTTGCTTGCCGCCCTTGGAGGAACGGAACTCAACCGTGCCGGCGATCTTGGCGAACAGGGTGTGATCCTTGCCCATGCCAACGCCAGCGCCTGCGTGCACCTTGGTGCCGCGCTGGCGGATGATGATGTTGCCGGCAATGACGGATTCACCGCCGAAAGCCTTCACGCCAAGGCGGCGACCCGCGGAGTCGCGGCCGTTGCGGGATGAACCACCAGCTTTTTTATGTGCCATTTGAGACTCCTATTTCCTTAAGCGCGGGCTTTGTCGGTTTTCGCACGGGGCGGCTTGCCGGCCATCAGTTCCTTGGCCTGTTCAATCCATTCCTCGCGGGCCACGCGGCCCTTCTGCTTGATTTCGCCTTCGATGCGGGTGACGTCTTCCGGCGTCCAGGCCGCGATCTGGGCAAAGGAGGTGATGCCCATGTTGGTCAGGGCGGTGTAGATCTTCGGGCCGATGCCGCCGATCAGCGAAATGTCATCACCCGTGGCCAGCGCGCCATGATGGGCGGCGGCGGCTTCAGCCTTGGGGGCTTCGGCCTTCACGGCGGCGGGCTTGGCAGCCTTGGCCTTGGCGGCAGGCTTGGCGCCGCCGGTGAGGATTTCAGTGATGGTCACCGAGGTCAGATCCTGGCGGTGGCCGTTGCGGCGGCGGTAATGCTTGCGGCGGCGCTTCTTGAAGATGATGAGGCGCGGCCCGCGGGCCTGCTTTTCGATTTCGCCCACAACGGTGGCACCAGCCACCAGCGGCGCGCCCACTTCCACATTGCCTTCCTTGGCAAGCAGCAGCACGTCGGTGAATTGCACCTGATCGCCAGCTTCGCCTTCGAGCTTTTCGATCAGAATTTTGTCGTTGGCGGCAACGCGATATTGCTTACCGCCGGTCTTGATAACAGCGTACATCTTCAATCCATCTTTCCCGCGCCCTGTGGAGCCTTTTCCAAACCCTTGAAAGAAAAGGACTTTACCTGATCAAGCCGAAGCTTTTGGGTTGCCCTCGGGCAGCGCATAAGCAGCCCGCTCAGGTTCCCTGGCAGGCTGCGGGGTTTCCTCTGATGGAATTGGCCCGGAAAGTCAAGCCTTAGCGGGAAACGATGCGGCCCCAGATGTTGCGCTTCGGCGCGGGCACCACAATGGGGTCAGCCGGCACATAATATTCACAGAAGGTCCAATCCGAGGCGAGGGAGTGGCTGTGCTGGTTGCCGCCATGAAGGCCGGCATGCGGCTTTTGCGTTTGGGGGCGGGAAATCGACATATCAAACCTCATTGATCCGGTTGCCATGTCCTCCCACACGGACGCCGCTTGCTGCAATGCAGCGGAACTCGCGGCGCAAATGCTGCATAGCACAAAACCGGTGAAAATCCAGTTGATTGCCTCCTGCAAAGCCGGAATTCAGGCCAGCGCCAGGCGCATGACGTGGCGGCGGTGCCCGGCCAGCCCGACCTCTGAAAAGCCAAGGCTTTCAAAAGTGGGCACATAGCCCATGAAGCGATAGCTGGGCGCATCCGGCGGCACGGGATAGGCCTCCAGCACCTTGGCGCCCCTGGCCCGGGCCTGGGCAATGGCGGCGGTGATGAGCTGGCGGGTGAGGCCCTGGCCGCGAAACGGGCGCTTCACAAAAAAGCAGGCGAGGGACCAGACATCGCCTTCGATCTCCCCCTCCTGTTCGAGGCCGCCGAGGCGGCGATAGGTTTCGCGCGGGGCGATGGAAACCCAGGCCACGGCTTCGCCGCCGGCATAGCCCAGCAGGCCCACCGGGGTTCCGGCATCAATGCGCGCCTTCATGCAGGCCTTGCGGGCCTCGCCCTTCAGCGCACGCTCCCCGCCCACCGCGCGCCAAACCATGCAATAGCAAAAATGCGGCGCGCCCCGGCTTTCAAACAAGGCCTCAAAATCCGGCCAGCGGCCTTGGTCAACCGCGTGAAACTGCAATTGAAGCATGGGGCTTCATAGCATGGATTGGGCTTGCGGGGCTGCGGCGGGCTTTTCTTGCGCGGTGGCAGGCTCGCGCAGCAGCATCAGCACGCGGTTCATCTCGCCGCCGAAAATCAGCGCCAAGGCAGCCTGATAGATGAAGAACATGGTGGCGAAAATGCCGGAAAGCGAAGCATAGGTTGACGCGAAGGAATTGAAGTTGCGCAGATACCAGGAGAACACATCGGTCAGCACCACCCAGACCACCACGGTGAGCAGGATGCCGGGCAGCACCTCGCGCCGCCTGAAGCGTCTGGCAGGCAGGAAGCGGTGGGCCACCATCAGGCCGAAGATCAACAGCAGGAAGGCCAGCGGATAGCGCCAAGAATCCAGCGTCATGAAGGATTTCATGCTGTCGGGCACATGCTCGCCAAAAAACTGGGTGACGGCGGGCATCACCACCAGCAGCATGGCCACCACCAGCATCAAGGCCGCGGCGCCGATCACAAAGATCACGTTTTGCACATAGAGGAACCAGATGGGCCTGGTTTCCTTCACATTATAGGCGCGGTTGAGGCAGACGCGGATGCTGTCCACGCCGCCCATGGCCGACCAGATGGTGAGCAGTACGGCAAGGCTCATCAAGCCGGCGCGCGGCACAGTGAGGATGGAATAGACCTCGCTGGAGAAAGGCTTGACCAGCGCCTCCGGCGCCACACCCAGCATGAATTCCACCACCCGGCGGGCAAGGTCGGCGCTGCCGAAAAAGCCCGAAAGGCTGGTGACGAAAATCAGGAAGGGAAACACCGAGAAAATGGTGCGAAACGCGATGTTGCCGGCCAGGGGAATGGCCTCGTCCGCAAACAGGCGCTTGAGCGCCTTCAGAAACAATGCCAAGAGCGGGAGCTTTTGATCTTCCATCAGGCCCTATTTGCCCATGCCGTCAGCCAATGCCAAGCCCTTGTTTGTGGTTCTCGCACCCTTCGTGTTTGTGGTGCTGTGGGCCACCGGTTTTGTGGTGGCCAAGCTTTCGGCGGGGCATGTGGCGCCGGTGTGGTTTTTGGCCCTGCGCTTTCCGCTGGCCCTGTTGTTCATGCTGGCGCTGGCCCTGCAGCAAAAGGCACCTTGGCCGGATGCGCGGCACGCCTTCCACGCTGCTGTGGCTGGGGCGCTGCTGCATGCGCTTTATCTTGCACCTATTTATTGGGCGGTGGCCAATGGGCTTCCGGCCGGGGTGTCATCGCTCATTGTCGGCCTGCAGCCACTGATCACCACCTTCATGGCGGCGGGCCTGCTGCGGGAACAAATCTCCGGGCGGCACTGGCTGGGGCTCGCGGTGGGCCTGTGCGGCATCGGGCTGGTGATCGGGCCCAAGCTTTCGCTGGCGCTGCTGGGCGGCATAACGCCCTTCACTGTTTCGCTTGCGGTCTTTGGGGCCTGCGCCATCTCGCTGGGCACGGTGTACCAGAAGAAATATGCCAGCCGCATCGCGCTTTCGACGGGCGGGGTTTGGCAATATGCCGGGGCCAGCCTGGTTGCGCTGTTGCTCTCACTTGCCCTGCAGGATTTTGCCTTTGACGGCAGCTGGCAGGCCTGGGCGGCGCTGGGCTGGGCGGTGGTGATCCTGTCGATCATTTCCATCCTGCTGCTGCTGGCGCTGATCAACCGTGGTGAGGTTTCACGGGTGTCTGCCTTCATCTTCCTGGTGCCGGCGGTTGCCTCGTTGATGTCCTTCGCGCTGTTTGGCGAAACGCTGGTGCCCTTGCAGATCATGGGCATGGCAGTGTGCGCGGCGGCGGTTGTGGTGGTGCAGCGGCGGCGCTGAAACGGCTGGCTTCAGCGGCCCTTGAACCACACGATCAGCATGACGATCACGATGGCCAGGAATTGCAGGCCCACACGCCAGCGCATCAGGTTCTGGCTGCGGCTGGCGCTGCCGTTGCGCATCATGTTGAAAAGGCCCATCACCAGCACGATGAAAACGGCGGCAAGCGCCAGGGCGATGATCCAGTTCATTGGTCTGACATCCTGTCCACGAAATAGTCCATCAGGCCTTGCGGCAGCAGGCGGCGCGCCGCCCCCATCAGATGGGTTGGGGTTGTGACGTAATAATGGGCGCGCGGGCGCTTGCTTTCAAGCGCGTGCACCAGCTTCTCCAGCACTGCCTCCGGCGGCAATTTGAAGCGGGCCGAGCCGCCCTTGCCCAGCCTTGCGCGCTGGCGCTCATAGGCGGCGTGATAATGCGAGGCTTCCGGCCGGATGTTGCGGTTGAAGGCGGCCAGGGCATTTTCCACAAAGCGGGTGGCGATGGGCCCGGGTTCGATGGTGGAGACAAAGATGCCGGATCCGCGCAGCTCAAGGCGCAGCGTGTCACTCAGGCCTTCGAGGGCGAATTTCGAGGCATTATAGGCGCCGCGCCACTTCATGGCGACGATGCCCAGCACCGAGGAACATTGGATGATGCGGCCGCCGCCATTGGCGCGGATCAGTGGCAGGCAGGCCACTGTCAATTCATGCCAGCCGAAGAAATTGGCGGCGAATTGTTCCTCCAAAACGGCGCGGCTCAAATCCTCCACCGCACCCGGCTGGCCATAGGCGCCGTTGTTGAACAGGGCGGTGAGCTTGCCGCCGGTGCGCCTCGCCACCTCGGCCGCGCAGGCCTGCACGGAGGCGCTGTCGCGGTAATACAGCATCAGCACTTCAAGGCCCATCGCTGCAAGGCGGTTTGCATCCTCCTCCTTGCGCACCGTGGCAAAAACCCGCCAGCCGCGGGCCTTCATGCCTTGCGCACAGGCAAGGCCAATGCCGGAGGAACAGCCGGTGATAAGGATGGAGTTTTGAGTCATGAATGCCACTTGCCGCAAATGTGCCCAGATTCCTGTCTGTACAGGGGCAAGGTGATTTGGCAAGTTATAAAGGCTTGGGGCATCAGGGCGGAATGGTTTTGCGAAGATGAAGCCAATCCCGCCCGAGTTACTGTATTCGATCAACGCGCCTGACTTTTGGCAGTTCCGTCAAAGATCAGGCTGCTCTATGTGAACGGCATGAAAGCAAAGCAATACATCAGCGGCATGGCGCTGGCCGGCGCCCTTCTGGCAGCCAGCCCCGCCCAAGCAGACGACCCCACCTCCCTCGGCACTTTCGATGATTGGGAGGCCTTCACCTATCAATCGGCGGGGGCGCCGGTTTGCTATGTGTTTTCGGTGCCCAAGAAAACCGAATCCGACAAGAAGGTGGCCAAGCGAGACCCGGTGTATTTCCTGGTGACGCATTTCCCCGGCCGCAAGATCAGGGGCCAAGTTTCCACCATCATCGGCTATCCGTTCAAGGAATCCTCCACTGTGGCAGTGAAGGTTGATGACCAGGCCTTCGAGCTGTTCACCTCGGGCGACACGGCCTGGGCGGCGGCGGCGGATGTGGAGGCCCTGATCGTCAAGGCGCTGCGCACGGGCAAGAGCCTGAGTGTCACCGGCACAAGCTGGAAAGGGACGCAGACCACCGACATCTATTCGCTGGCTGGCGTTGCCAAGGCGCTCGATAAAATCGACTCGTCCTGCAAATAGGCCCGCGATGCGCGCTGCCCTGGCCCTGCTTCTGTTCCTGTTCTCCGCCCTTCAGGTGCAGGCGGGTTGCCGTTCGCTGAGCTACCACGACAACGCCTACACGGTTTGCGAGTTTGACACGCGCAAGGACAAGATTGCGCTGTTCAACGCCGATGCCAGCGGCCAGCCCTATGGCAGCATTGAAGCCTTGCGGCAGGCGCTGGCGGCCAAGGGGCAGGGGCTTGCCTTCGCCATGAATGCCGGCATGTTCGGCACTGACCTGAAGCCCATCGGCCTTTATGTGGAAGGCGGCAAGCTCCTGCACAAGCTGAACCGCGCCAGCGGGCCGGGAAATTTTCACCTGAAGCCCAATGGCGTGTTCTATGTGGCCGGGGCCAAGGCCGGGGTGATGGAAACCGAGGCCTTCGCCAAGAGCGGCATCAAGCCCGACCTTGCAACCCAGAGCGGGCCCATGCTGGTGGTGAATGGAGCGATCCACCCCAAGCTTTCTCCGGATGGCACGTCCGTCAAAATCCGCAATGGCGTGGGCATGGCGGATGACCACACGGTGGAGTTCGTGATTTCGGACGGGTTTGTCACCTTCTATGATTTCGCCAGCCTGTTCCTGGAGCAGCTCAACTGCAAGAACGCGCTGTTCCTCGATGGATCGGTTTCCAGCGTCTATGCGCCTGAGCTGGGCCGCAGCGACTTTCTTTCCCGGCTGGGGCCCATGGTTGGGGTTTTGAAATAGCGCCCCTTCAAATCCTGCGCCTGATGGCCTAAATGCCGCGCATGGTCACCTTGCTTCAAACCGCCGCACCTGTTGCCGCCTCATATATCCCCAACGACACGCGCCGCTCGCTGGTCGGGCTTTCGCGCGAGCAATTGGCGGCCGCACTCGCTGATGTAGGCGTGCCTGAAAAACAGCGGCGCATGCGCTCGCGGCAGTTGTGGCACTGGATGTATAACCGCGGCGTCACGGATTTCGCGCTGATGACCGACATCTCGAAGGACCTGCAGCGCAAGCTCGATGAAAGCTTCGTTGTGGCGCGGCCCGAGGTGGTGACCGAGCAGATTTCCTCCGATGGCACGCGCAAGTGGCTGTTGCGCCTGGCGCCGGATGAGAAGGGCGCAAGGCATGAGATTGAGTGCGTCTACATCCCCGAAGAGGACCGCGGCACGCTGTGCATTTCAAGTCAGGTGGGCTGCACGCTCACCTGCACCTTCTGCCACACCGGCACGCAGAAGCTGGTTCGCAATCTTACGGCGGGTGAAATCGCCGGCCAGGTGATGTTGGCGCGCGACCGCATCAAGGACTGGCCGGCTGACCTTGAGGCCAACCCGCAGCCGCCGTCTTCCGGTCGCTATATTACAAACGTTGTTCTGATGGGCATGGGCGAGCCGCTCTATAATTTCGACAATGTGAAGGGCGCGGTCGAAATCATCTCGGATGGCGAGGGCCTCACGCTTTCCAAACGCCGCATCACGCTTTCCACCTCCGGCGTGGTGCCGGAGATTGTGCGGGCGGGCGACGAGATTGGTTCGTCACTGGCGATTTCGCTGCATGGCACGACGGATGAGATCCGCAACAAGCTGGTTCCGCTCAACAAAAAATATCCGATTGCCGAACTGCTCGAGGCCTGCCGCAATTATCCCGGCTCAAGCAACGCGCGGCGCATTACCTTTGAATATGTGATGCTGAAGGGCGTGAATGACAGCGTGGCCGATGCCAAGCGGCTGGTGCAGCTGCTCAAGGGCATCCCCGCCAAGGTGAACCTCATCCCCTTCAACCCTTGGCCCGGCACGCAATATGAATGCAGCGATTGGGACACGATCGAGGTGTTTGCCGAAGTGCTGAACAATGCCGGCTATGCCAGCCCGGTGCGCACCCCGCGCGGGCGGGACATCATGGCGGCGTGCGGGCAGCTGAAGAGTGAGAGCCAGAAGGTGCGGGCGAGCGAGCGGGGGAAGGACTGATCGCGGCCCATCAGGTTCCTCTACGGCGTGGACTTGTCCGATACATGCGTGAAGTGAATGTCACTCACGTTTGCATGCTTGGTCTTGTTGGAAGTTTTCTGCTTTGCGGCTTCGGCTGACACAGTGAGGGCGGCCAGCGCGGCGAGGATGATGATGAAGCGTGTCATTTGAATCTCCCTTGTTCCAGAATGGCCAAAGCCTAGCGCGCCGCAGATGGACCGGGCCTGAAGCTGGCATTCATTCAGGGTTCATTTGGCGCTGCACTGCAGGCTTGTGGCGGGCTTCGAAGGCTGGTAACCAGCGCTGAAATTTCACTTCCCCTCACCCGGCGCGTTCCGCGCCACCCTCTCCCCGCCCGCGGGGCGAGGGGCGGGAATGCCTTCGCCCTTCTCCCCTTGGGAGGAGGGGCCCGAAGGGCGGATGAGGGGCCTTCAGATAAAGAGCGCAGCATGGCATCCAAACCCAAGAAAGTCGTCCTTGCCTATTCGGGCGGGCTTGATACGTCGATCATCCTGAAGTGGCTGCAGACCGAATATGGCTGTGAGGTTGTGACCTTCACTGCCGATCTCGGCCAGGGCGGCGAGATTGAGCCGGCGCGCGCCAAGGCGCAGATGCTGGGCATCAAGCAGATCTACATTGAAGACGTGCGCGAGGAATTCATCCGTGATTTCGTCTTCCCGATGTTCCGGGCCAATGCGCTTTATGAAGGCGTTTACCTGCTGGGCACCTCGATCGCGCGGCCCCTGATCGCCAAGCGCCTCATTGAGATCGCCGAGGAAACCGGGGCCGACGCCATCGCCCATGGCGCCACCGGCAAGGGCAATGACCAGGTGCGCTTTGAACTTACGGCCTATGCGCTGAACCCTGACATCAAGGTGATTGCCCCCTGGCGCGAGTGGCAGTTCAAGAGCCGCACGGATTTGATCAGCTTCGCCGAGCAGCACCAGATCCCCGTGGCCAAGGACAAGCGCGGCGATGCGCCCTTCTCGGTGGATGCGAACCTTCTGCACTCATCTTCCGAGGGCAAGGTGCTGGAAGACCCGTTCGTGGAGCCGCCGTCCATCGTCTATCAGCGCACCATCGCGCCCGAAGATGCACCCGACAAGGCCACCTATATCGAGATTGAATTCAAGAAGGGCGACCCCATCGCTATTGATGGCAAGGCCATGTCTCCGGCCACGCTGTTCACCGCGCTCAACAAGCTGGGCCACGACAACGGCATCGGCCGGCTTGATCTCGTCGAAAACCGCTTCGTGGGCATGAAATCGCGTGGCGTTTATGAAACGCCGGGCGGCACGATTTTGAGTGTGGCGCACCGCGCCATGGAAAGCCTGACGCTGGACCGCGAGGCCGCCCATCTTAAAGACTCATTGATGCCCAAATATGCCGAGCTGATTTATTACGGCTTCTGGTTCGCGCCCGAGCGCGAGATGCTGCAGGCGCTGATCGACAAGAGCCAGGAGCATGTGGAAGGCATCGTGCGCCTCAAGCTCTACAAGGGCAATGTGATCGTGGTGGGCCGCAAGTCTCCGAAGTCGCTCTACAACAATGAGCTTGTCACCTTCGAGGACGACCGCGGCGCCTATGACCAGAAGGACGCCGCCGGCTTCATCCGCCTCAATGCGCTGCGCCTGCGCACGCTGGCGGCACGAAAGCGGAACACTTAAGGCCTGACGCCGTATTTGCTTCGTCACAATTGCCGTGCTAAGCGGCGGCATTCCGTTGTTTTCGCGCCAATCCCGCCGCAAAGACCTGAAGTTTTTGCGAAGGCCGCGCTGTTGAAAGAGACCCCATGAAGTTGCGCAATATCGCCATCATCGCCCACGTCGACCATGGCAAGACCACGCTGATCGACCGGCTGCTCACCCAGTCCGGCACCTTCCGCGACAACCAGAAGGTTGGCGAGCGCGTGATGGATTCCAACGACCTGGAAAAAGAGCGCGGCATCACCATTCTCGCCAAGGTGACCTCGCTGATGTGGCATGACACGCGCATCAACATCGTGGACACGCCCGGCCACGCCGATTTCGGCGGCGAGGTGGAGCGCATCCTCAACATGGTGGATGGCGCCGTGCTGCTGGTGGACGCCGCCGAAGGCCCGATGCCGCAAACCAAATTCGTGCTGCAGAAGGCCCTGAAGCTGGGCCTCCGGCCGATTGTGGTGATCAACAAGATCGACAGGCCGGACCAGCGCTACCAGGAAGTGGTGAACGAGGTGTTTGACCTGTTCGCGGCGCTGGACGCCAGCGACGAGCAGCTTGATTTCCCCATCATCTATGGCTCTGCCAAGCAGGGCTGGATGAGCACCACGCCCACCATGCAGGAAGAAAACATGGCGGCGCTGTTTGACCTGGTGGTCAAGCATGTGCATGCGCCCATCGTCGAGGAAGGGCCGTTCCGCCTGCTGGTGACGACGATTGAATCAAACCCGTTCCTGGGCCGCGTGCTCACCGGGCGCATCCGCTCCGGCACGGTCAAGGCCAACATGGCCGTGAAGGCGCTGGGCCGCGATGGCAAGGTGGTGGAGCAGGGCCGCATCTCCAAGGTTCTGGCCTTCCGCGGGCTGGAGCGCACGCCCGTCGAGCAGGGCGATGCCGGCGACATCGTGGCCATTTCCGGCCTGACCACGGCAACCGTGGCCGACACGATTTGCGATCCTGCGGTGACGGAACCCATTGCCGCGCAGCCGATTGATCCGCCCACCCTCACCATGTCCTTCCGCGTCAATGACGGCCCGCTGGCCGGCCGCGAGGGCGACAAGGTGCAAAGCCGCGTGATCCGCGAGCGCCTGCTGCGCGAGGCGGAAGGCAATGTGGCCCTGAAGGTCACGGCCTCTGAAACCGAAACCGACGCCTTTGAAGTGGCGGGCCGCGGCGAATTGCAATTGGGCATCCTGATTGAAGTGATGCGCCGCGAGGGCTTTGAGCTCACCGTGGGCCGCCCGCGCGTTGTGATGAAGACGGACGAGGCTGGCCAGAAGCTCGAGCCTGTCGAAGAAGTGATCATCGACGTTGATGAGCAATATACCGGCGTCATCGTGCAGAAGCTTTCCGAGCGCAAGGCCGAGCTTCGCGACATGCGCCCCTCGGGCCATGGCCGCCAGCGCCTGGTGTTCCACGCGCCGACGCGCGGCCTCATCGGCTATCAGGGCGAATTGATGAGCGACAGCCGCGGCACGGCGATCTTCAACCGACTCTACCATGGCCATGCGCCGCACTTTGGCGAAATCCCCGCGCGGCACACGGGCTCGCTCATTTCCAATGGTGAAGGCGAGGCCGTGACCTATGCGCTGTTCAACCTGCAGGACCGCGGGCCGATGTTCATTGAGCCCGGCACCAAGGTTTACCCCGGCATGATCGTGGGCGAGCATACCCGCGGCAATGACCTTGAGATCAATGTGCTGAAGGAAAAGAAGCTTTCCAACGTGCGCTCCAAGGGCTCGGAAGAAGCGCAGATCCTCACCCCGCCGGTGAAGATGTCGCTGGAGCGCGCCCTCGCCTATATCGGCGAGGATGAATATGTGGAAGTGACGCCGAAGTCGATCCGCCTGCGCAAGGCCATTCTCGATTCCAACGAGCGCATCAAGATCGCCCGCGCCAAGAAAGCCGTGGATTGATCACTGCGCCTGCGCGCTGCAGGCCTCTAGGCTGACGTTGGGCGGCTTGTCCGCAGGCTCGAAGCCTGGCTTGGCCTTGGCGCAATCAAATGCTTCCGCGGCGTCTGCCGCCTTCCTTGCTGCCTCATTGGCCTTGGGGGCGGAGCCTGCCACATAATGCATGGGGCAGGAGGTACCGTTCTCCAGTTTTGAAACCACCAGCCATGTGGCGGTCTTGGTGGAATCCTCGGGGTCAACCGAAACTGTCCAGCGCAGGATGGCGGCGACGGGCTGGCCGTTCTTCATGCGCCACTCAATGGTCTTGCCGGCCGAATTGAAGCCACCAAAGGTTTTTGTGGCCGCGCAGTTGTCCTTCTCGCTCTTGCCGAAGGACACCATCTCGCGCGCATCGGCGGCGGTGAGGAACACGTCATAGCCAGCGATGCCCTTGCAGGTCCATGCCCCTTCAAACACCTGCTGGTCGGGCTTGGCTGTCTGCCGGCATTTCTTCAGGTCAATCTGCGTGTAGAGCGATTTCAAGTCTTCGGCAGAGACAGGAAGCGCAAATGCGGTGAGGGCGGCGAGGCACAAGGCAAGTTTCATTTCTGAAGCTCCTCCAGATAGTGGCGGATGGAGTCTTCATTCTGCATCACTTCCACAACCTTGTCGCGTGACGTTTCGCCCGAGGCCAGGCGGAAGGAGGATTTGGCCACGCGCATCGCCTTGGCCAGCGTCTCAATCACCGCCTTGTTGGCCGCGCCCTTGTCTGGGGCAGCCGTGACCTTCACGGCCAGAGCCATTTGGCCCGCGGCATTGGGCGCCAGGCCCGCCACTTCATCGCGGCCGGCCTTGGGCGTCACCCGCAGGTGCAGGAACGTGCCTTTCGGCCCCTGCCGCAGGGGCATCAGCGGACCAGGTAATACCAGATGAACTGTTCAACGAATTGCAGCGCGATGAACAGGATGATGGGTGAAAAATCAAGCCCGCCAAAGGCTGGCACCACCTTGCGGATGGGGTCGAGCAACGGGTCGGTCAGCGCGCTCACCGCATGGGCGATCTGGCGCACCAGCGGGTTGCCATAGTTGATGATGTTGAAGGCCACCAGCCAGCTCAAGATCACGCTGGCAATCACCACATAGCGGTAGAGGGAGATGAGTTCGATAACAAGCCAGATAAAGGGGTTCATGCCGTGCTTCCTGTTGCCCTGCTATTTATGCGCAGATGCGCGGGCTTACAAGCCCGTGGGCAGTTGACGCAGGCGGGCCACGCCGCTAGTTTGCGGCCACCTTGCGATGGTCAAGGGGCGGTAGCTCAGTTGGGAGAGCGCGGCGTTCGCAATGCCGAGGTCAGGGGTTCGATCCCCCTTCGCTCCACCAGCCAGTCCAGTGACAATGGCATTTTCCTACTCTCGGCTGAAAACGCCCGCGTTTGGCGGGGTTATTGCGACTGGCTTTTACGTTTTGGTCTCTGCTGCAGGCCGGGCTCAGCTGATGGTCTTGTGGACCTGTGCCGGGATTGTGCAATCCAGGTTGACTTCGGCCACCAGTGGCAGGTGATCGGAGGCGATGCGCGCAAACCGCGTGTCATGGACGCTGCAGCGGGTGATGAGGCTTGGCGGCCAGTCGAACATGCGGTCCATCGGCAGGACGGGCAGGCGCGAGGGAAAGCTGGGGATCGCGGGCCGGGCGCCAAAGACGGTTTCCAGCCGGGCCAGCGCCGAGCGCCGGGCCCGCCGCCATTCATTGAAGTCCCCCAGCATGATGGTGGGCAGCGGTGCCATGCCAAGAAAGACATCAAGCAGCGCCTTTGTCTGGGCCAGGCGTGAATGGCGCAGCAGGCCCAGGTGAACCGCGATCACCCGGAACGGGCCCTGACCCAGGTCAAGTTCGGCAAAGACCGCGCCGCGCGGTTCAATACCCGGCAGATGGACACGCAGGCGGCGGTAGTGTGACGGCGTGCCGCGCACCAGAAGGGCATTGCCGTGCCAGCCATGGCCATCGACAATGTCGGACTGGGTCAACAGCTTCAGGCCGGTTTCACTTTCGATGTGATCAGGATCGAGCAGCCCGGTGCGCGTTCCAAGGCGGTGGTCAACCTCCTGCAGGGCAACGAGGTCCGCTCCGATCTCCTTGATCACGGCGACGATCCGGTCTGGCCGGACGAGGCCATCGGTGCCGCGGCATTTGTGAATGTTATAGGAGGCTATCTTCATTCTGGCCATGGGCGCGCGCATCTAGAGATAGGGCACCAGAAGCCGGCTTGCCGCGTCACGGCATTTGACAAGGAGTGAACGCGCCTCCAGGTCCCCTTTTGTCAGCGGAGTATGGCCGCTTTGTTCGATGATTGTCGAGATCTCCGCGGCAAGGGCCGCGTCATAGGCCTCGATGGCCAGCTCGAAATTGAGGCGCAGGCTGCGCGCGTCCCAATTGGGGCTGCCAAACAGGCACCAGCTGCCGTCAACCACCATCAGCTTTGAATGATCAAACGGGAGCGGTGCGCGCGAGATGCGGCAGCCGGAGTCCAGCAAGGGGCTGACATGAGACAGCGTGGCCCAGCCCACCAGGCGATGGTCATTCACCATGGGCACGACAACATGCACATGCACGCCGCGGGTGGAGGCAAGCTGGAGCGCCGTCATCAGCTCATCATCGGGCAGGAAATACGGCGTGGAAATCCGGATCGATTTCCTTGCCGATGTAATGGCCGCCATGAGGACGAGCGTCAATTTTTCGAACTCCTGATCCGGCCCTGACGTGATGGCGCGCGCCTCGACCGTTCCCTGCGCCTGCGTCTGCGGATTCCAGGTGGACTCCGCCAGCATCTCGCCGGTGGCAAAGTGCCAATCGTCGCAGAAATCCTGCGTGATCTGGCGCACGACCGGGCCCTCAATCCTGAAATGGGTGTCACGGACGACAGGCTTCCTGCGGAACCGCCGGACATTCTCATCGGCGATGTTCAGGCCGCCAATGAAGGCCACCGTGCCGTCAACCACGAGAATTTTCTTGTGGAGCCGCAGGTTCAGATATTGCACGCGCCAGGGCGCGAGCGAGCTCATGAAGCGGGCAACAGGAATGTTCAACGCGTGGAAGGCGCGGTAGGTGCCGCCCCGGAATGCGCCACTGCCAAATCCATCCAACAACACGCGCACCATCACGCCGCGCTGCACCGCTTGTCCCAGGGCCTGGGTAAAATCCTGCCCGATCCGGTCGGACCGGAAGATGTAGGAAGCCAGGACAATGGTCGCCTTGGCGTTGTTGATGGCCGCCAGCATTTGCGGATAGGCATCATCGCCGCTGTTCAGCGGCATGGAAATGGCCGCAGAAGCGAGGTCTTGCTGGGTCAGTGTGCCCACTGTTGCCTTGAGATTGGCAAAAGGCTCGGATGATACGGTGCTGGCGCCCTTCCAGAGTGGCGGCCGCCGCACCGAACGGCGCAGAATGCGCGCGCGCCGCTGAACGCGGTTGATGCCGAAGCAGAAATACAGCAAGGCCCCGACAAAAGGCGAAAGCCAGACCAGCCCGATCCAGCCAATGGCGGCGCGGACATTGCGTTTGTGGAGCAGCACCTGGACCGTGACGATGGCCGACAGGCAGAAATCGATCATGTAAAAGAGAACGCTGACGGGCTGCCACATGCCTGATTTGCACCAATGGCGCGCGCGATGACCGGCGCCGCCGGAAGACTCCATTTACACGTTTTCCAAACCCATGCTCTTGGGCCACGCCTCTTTTGGAGCGTGCCACTCTTATCTCCACCTTTCAACCGGCACCGTCAAGGCTGGCAGGCCTGCGGAAAATTTGACCGCGTGGCGTGCCTCGGCTGCGTGATCAAGGGCGGCACCGCGCATTTTGAATTCATCATCCTGGGCGCAACCATGGGCCTGATGCAATCCATGCTGGCGGCGCGCGTGCCGCTCGCCTTCGGCATCTTCACCCTGTTCTCATAGCCCGAGATGTGAACGGCGTTTCGTCTGTGTGATCCCGGCCAACCCAATCCTAAAGCCGCCCACCTGCAACTTCCGTCAAATGGTCAATGAACAGCCGGACCTTGGCTGGCAGGAACTTGCGGCTGAGATAGACGGCATAGAGGTTGAAGCCCTGCATGCTCCACTGCGGAAGGATGCGGACCAGGCGGCCCGCCGCGAGGTCCGGTTCAACGATGAAGCCTGGCTGCGTGATGATGCCTTCTCCCTCAACGGCCAGGTCACGCAGCACTTCGCCATTGGTGGCCCGCACATGGGGCCGGATGCGGATGGTGGTTTCCTGTCCATCTGTGTGGGTGAGGTGCCAGGCATCGCCTGAGGCCAGATAGGAATAGCTCAGCGTGCGCTGCTCCACGAGTTCGTGAGGCGATGTGGGCGTTCCCATTTTTGCGAGATAGGCTGGAGAGGCGCAGATTTCCATGCCGATGGAGGCAATGCGGCGCGAGATCACATTGGTGGAAGCTGGCTGGCGCGCAATGCGAATGGCAAGGTCGATGCCGTCATTGGCGAGATCGGCCAGTTGATCCGAGAGATCAATGTCGAGCCGGATGTCAGGATAGCGGGCAAGAAAGCCCGGCAGCCACTTCCCGAGCTTGCTGATCCCGAAGGAGAGCGGCGCGCTGATCCGCAAGCTGCCTGCCGGCTTGAGGGCGTTGGCCCCGGCGATGGCCTCAGCCTCTGAAACATCTGCCAGCACCTGCTGCGCGCGCGCCAGAAATTCCTGCCCGGCGTCGGTGATTGAAAGTCTTCGTGTTGTGCGGTTGAGGAGGCGGACCGACAGATGTTCTTCCAGCGCCGCCAACTGCCGGGAAATGGCGGCACTTGATGTGTCCAATCGCTCGGCAGCAGCAACAAGGCTGCCTGCCTCCACAACCGAGACATAGGTGGTCATGGCTTTCAGTATATCCATTGGAATTCTATTATTGCACATTTTGCAATAATCAAGTTCATTTCAGGCCATTTTTGCGAAAATCACACCGGGCTACATCTGCACCAACGGCGCCACTCACGGCGCTGGATCGCAAGTTCAAAGAGCAAGAGGTGCAATCATGAAAGTTTCAGTCATTGGTTCCGGCAACATGGGTTCTGCCTTCGTCAAGCAATTGACGGCAGCAGGCCACAGCGTGGCTGTTTCCAGCCGCAACGCGGCTTCAGCCGAAAAGCTGGCCAAGGCCCACAAGGCCAAGGCCGTTGCCCTGGCCAAGGCCGGAGAGGCCGATGTCATCATCCTGGCCACCGGTGCGGCCGATGCCGCCGCCGCCCTGAAAGGCGCAGGTGACCTCAATGGCAAAGTGGTGGTCGACATCACCAATCCGCTGACCGCCGATTACATGGGCCTGACGCTGGGCCATTCCACCTCAAGTGCAGAAGAGATCGCCAGGGCAGTTCCCGGGGTCAAGCTCGTCAAGGCCTTCAACACCGTGTTCGCCCAGCTTCTGGATGCGGGTGCTGATCTCGGCAAGGGCGGCAAGGTCTCCGTCTTTGTGGCCTCGGACGACGCCGACGCGAAAGCAAAAGTCACGGAGCTTGCCGCCTCCATGGGTTTTGCCGTCACCGATGCCGGGCCGCTGAAGAATGCCCGCTATCTGGAGCCGCTGGCCGGCCTGAACATCTATCTCGGCTATGGCGCGGGCCGCGGCACTGCCATCTCGCCGGCCTGGGTTCAGGCAGCCTGATCATTCTTCCCCAACAACCATTCTGCAGGAGTAACAACCATGTCCTTCTCATTCCTCAAGTCCACGCTGTTCGCCGTTGCGGCCAGCGGCCTCATTGCCACTGCGGCAGTGGCGGACTCGCCCTGGGAGCACCCCGCCACACCGGCGCCAGCACCCGAAGCCCAGGCGCCCGCCGTGGAGCAGAACCTCTAGGTGTTCGACACCCTGGATTTTGATGTCTTCACCAACCAGAAATGGGACCGGCTGACCGAAAGCCATTCCAAGGACATCGTGGTGACTTGGCCTGATGGCCATGAAACCAAGGGCCTCGACAAGCATGTTGAAGACCTGAAGGCGCTGTTCGTCTTCGCGCCGGACATTGCCATCAAGGAACATCCGATCCGCTTTGGCTCCGGCTCCTGGACCTCGGTTCAGGGTGTGATGACCGGAACCTTCTCGAAGCCCATGCCGATTGGCGGCGGCAAGACGATCGACCCGACCGGCAAGCGTTTCGCGATCGGCATGGTCACCGTCGGCCACTGGGTGAACGGCACAATGGATCATGAATGGCTGTTCTGGGACAACGCCGATTTCATGAAGCAGATCGGCCTCGGGAAGTAACGCAAGAGCAAGATGCGACAGCCCACATCTTGGTGAGAGACCAAGATGTGGGTTTTGCCATGGGTGCCTGGATTTCCGGAACTCTTGGCCTTGCTTTTGAAAGACACTTTCGCAAATAGCCCAGAACCTAGGCGTTGCTCACCAGCCAATCAGCAAATGCGCGCGCCTTGGGTGAGGCTCCCTTGTGGATCTTGAGATAGAACAGGCTGGGGGATGGAATGCTGTCCGGGACAAGCTGGACAATGCGGCCATCCCGGATCAAGCCTCCCACCAATCCATCCCAGCCCAGCATGGCGCCCACGTCGTCAATGGTGGTCTGCAATGCAATCATATAGTTGTTCACAAAGAAATTCCGGCCGTTTGGCTTGGGGTAGCCCAGTGCCTGAAACCAATCGTTCCAGGTTGTCCAGTCGTTCTCCCTGGTGCTTGAGTGGATCAGCGGGACATTGAGCAAGTCTTTGACAGCGGCGATCTGGTGTTCGCGCGTGAAACGCGCGGTTCCAACGGCAATGATGCGATCCTGAAACAGCGTGCGCACTTCGGTCTGATCGTCAGGCGGATTTCCATAGTGGATGCTGAGGTCGCAGCGGTCGGCCATGACGGGCACGTCCCTGATGATCTGCGACACTGTTGTGGCAGGGTGGGTTTTCCAGAAGGATGAAATCTTGGGCGTCAGCCACAGCGAGCTGACGGCAGTGGAGGTTGCCACTGTGACATCTACCGTTTCATGCTGGCCGCGCACCTCAAGCACCGCTTCAGACAGCGTTTCAAATCCACGCTTTGCCGCATGGAACAGGAAGAGGCCTTTTTCAGTCAGCTCAACACCCCGGTGATGCCGCTCAAACAGCTTGCAGGCCAAATCGGATTCGAGCGCCTTGATCTGGTGGCTGATGGCTGCCGGGGTGATGTTGAGTTCCTGGGCGGCCAGCTTGAAACTCAAGGCACGTGCGGCGGCCTCGAAGCAAACGAGGGCGGTAAGGGAGGAAAAATCATAAGGCCTGACCATGCGGGCTCCGTGCCGGTTGATCCTAGTTAGATTAGATAATATAATGCAAGATGAATATTTATGCCGTTGAAAGTCAGCTCAATTGCGTCAAATTAGTTAGATCATTTCATCTGACAGCGCTGGAGCTCTAAATGAACAGCCCGTCCACCCTTGTGCAAGGCCTTTTGGCCCGCCGTTCCCCCGGCCATTCCCTGGAACAACCGTTTTACACGTCTGACGAGGTCTACAACTACGATCTGCAGAACATCTTCTACAAGGAGTGGCTGTATTGCATTCCGGCCTGCCAGCTCAAGAAGGCAGGCAGCTTCGTCACCATCAAGGTGGGCGCCTATAATGTCATCATCGTCCGGGGCAATGACGGCGAGGTGCGCGCCTTTCACAATTCCTGCCGGCATCGCGGCTCGGAGGTCTGCAAGGCGCGTGAAGGCCAGGCCGCGAAGCTCGTTTGCAGTTATCACCAGTGGACTTATGATTTTGACGGCAAACTTGTCTGGGCAAATTCCATGGGGCCAGGCTTCGAAGCCCGCCAGCATGGCTTGAGGCCCGTTCACCTGAGAAACCTTGCCGGCCTGGTCTACATTTGCCTGGCGGACAAGCCGCCGGATTTCGAGGCTTTCGCCAAGGCAGCCCAGCCCTATCTGGCTGTGCATGATCTTTCAGACGCCAAGGTTGCCCACAGCAGCACCATCATTGAAAAGGGCAATTGGAAGCTGGTGTGGGAAAACAACCGCGAATGCTATCACTGCGCTGGCAATCACCCGGCCTTGTGCCGTTCGTTCTCGCTGGATCCTGAAGTTGCAGGCGTGGTGACGGATGCTGGGGTTTCGCCCAATTTGCAGGCCCATTTCGATGCCTGCGAGGCCGCCGGCGCGCCTGCCGCATGGAACATGGATCAAGCTGGCCAATACCGCATTGCGCGCATGCCGCTGCAGAAGGGTGTTGTGTCCTACACCATGGATGGCAAGGCTGCGGCCAGCAAGCCGCTGGGCCGTGTTGCAAAGCCGGATGCCGGCACGCTGATGCTGTTTCATTATCCCAGCACCTGGAACCACTTCCTGCCCGATCATTCATTGACCTTCCGTGTGCTGCCCATCAGCCCGACGGAGACGGAGGTGACGACAACCTGGCTCGTGCACAAGGATGCCAAGGAGGGCGTGGATTATGACATGAAGCGCCTCACCGAGGTGTGGCTCGACACCAACGATGAGGACCGCGAAATCGTTGAAACCAACCAGCGCGGGATACTGTCTCCCGCCTATACGCCCGGCCCCTATTCGCCCTCGGTGGAGGACGGCGTGGTGCAATTCGTCGATTGGTATGTCCAGTGGCTGGCCCGGCATTCAAGCCCGGTTCCGATGGCTGCGGAGTGAAAAAGCGATGATGGATGCAGCAGCCAAATTCTGGAACGACAGCGAGGAACTTGAGTGCGTGACCCGCACGCCTGAAGCGCCCAATGTCGTTACCTTCAGCTTTCAAAGCCCGTCAGGCGCCTTGTTCAATCACCTGCCTGGCCAATTTGTGACGCTTGAGCTGCCGCTGCCTTCAGGCACAATCTACCGCACTTACACAATTTCGTCCTCGCCTTCGCGCCCCACCGCCCTCACTGTCACGGTCAAGGCGCAAGGGGGCTCACTCGGCACGCGTTGGATGCTGGATCACTTGCACAAGGGCATGCGCATCCGGGCGAGGGGGCCTGCAGGCAAATTTTCCACGGCGCATTATCCGGCAAAGAAACATCTCTTCATCTCGGCTGGGTCGGGCATCACGCCCATGGTTGCCATGACAACGTGGATGTATGACTCGGGCCGCGAGCCTGACATCATCTTCATCAATTGCGCGCAGCGCCCATCCGACATTGTCTTGCGCGGGCCGATGGAGTTCATGGCCACGCGCATTGTTGGGCTTGATATCAAATGGGTTGTTGAGGAGGCTGATCCATTCCGGCCGTGGACGGGATACAAGGGCCGCTTCAATCAAATCATGCTGGGCCTGATGGCGCCCGACTATCTTGAGCGTGAAGTGTTCTGCTGCGGCCCGGAACCGTTCATGCGGTCTGTCCGCGAAGCCCTCGAAGGGCTGGGCTTTGACATGGGCCACTACCATCAGGAAAGCTTTCAGGCCGAGCCTGAGCAGGCTGATGACACACCGGCAGATGTCTTTCCTGACCACAAGAACATCTCCGAGATCACGTTCAGCCGCTCTGGAAAATCGGTCAGGTGCAGTGAGGGTGATACGGTTCTGGCCGTCGCCAAATCCGCCGGCTTCGTCATACCCTCAGGCTGCTCGATGGGCATTTGCGGCACCTGCAAGGTTCACAAGACCGATGGCAATGTGCATATGGTCCACAATGGTGGCATCACCGATGAAGACATTGCCGAGGGCTATATCCTGGCCTGTTGTTCCAAGCCGCTGGGGAATGTCACGGTTGATTTCTAATTGAGTCGCGCATCGCTGCCCGCGGATGAGGGCAGCAGATGGCCTTGCGCCAGGCCTCCGCAAAGCAACACAGATTGTCATGGGCAAAGCGGATGTCAGCGATATTCTTCTGCCGCCGCGGAAGCCTTGCGGCCCACGATGATTAATCCGTTCGGCGGAAGAGCCTTGGCAGCGCAATTGGCCTTGACCTCGAATGCTCGTCCTGGCGGCGCGCATAGCGGGCCTTGAGGAGATCGTGGCGCGTCACGATGCCGACAACGCGGCGATCATTGGCAGCGATGACCGGAACGCGGCCGTTTCCGGTTTCGAGGATGATATCCGCCACCACGCCGATTGGCGTATCCGGCTGGACATGAGGCTGGGAAAAATCCGAAAGGGTTTCGCCCAATGTCGTGTCAGCCGGCAGGGTGCCTTCCTGCCAGGCCAAGGCGTCGTTCCGCGATACAAGCCCGCTCAGCCTGCCGGCCGCATCTATGACGGGATAGCTGCGGAATTTCGCGCCTGAGGCGAAGAAAGTGATGACCTCGGAAACACGCATTGTTTCGGGAAGCGTGACAGGATCTGGCGTCATGATTTGGCCTGCCTGGATCAGGTCGTGGGGATCAACGCTGAATTCCTGCAGGATGTGCCGTCCCCGCCGGGAAATCTTTTCGGTCAGGATTGACCGGCGCATCACCAAAACACTCACGGCATAAGCGCCGATTGCGCAAGCCATGGTGAAGGGCAGGGCCCGGAACTGGCCTGTGAGCTCGGCGGCAAACAAGGCCCCGGTGAGCGGTGCGCGCATCGCGCCACTCATGATTCCGGCCATGCCCAGAAGCGCCCAAAATGCAGGCCCGCCCGGCAAGACAAAGCCCGCAAGCGCGCCCAAGGCACCGCCCAGGGTCAACAATGGCGCCAGCACACCGCCCGACGTTCCCGAGCCCAGCGCCACCAGCCAGGCAATGGCCTTCATCACCAGCAGCAGGATCACCGCCTGCAGAAGCATCGACCCATCGAGCAGCGCCTGGATATTGCCGTATCCCGCACCCAGAATGCGGCGGTCAACCAAAGCGGATCCTCCCACCACCAAGGCGCCAAGGGCCGGCCACCACATCCAGTGGACTGGCAGCCGGTGGAAAAAGTCTTCGATGCGGTAGAGAGCGGCGGACAGGAGGCCGGCTTCCACGCCCGTGGCCAATCCCAAACCAAGCGCCGCAGGAAGCGTCCACAAGCCGCTGGGGATGATCAGCTGGGCCGGAAACATGGCCCCTGAGCCGATGAGCAGCGGCCGCAGGATGACGGCCACGAGAACCGCCATCACCACTGGCACGAAGCTGCGCGGCTTCCATTCAAACAGCAGGACTTCAACAGCCAGTAGGATGGCCGCGAGCGGTGTTCCAAAAATTGCCGTCATGCCGGCGGCCGCGCCCGCCACCAGAAGCGTTTTTCGTTCAGCAGCCGAGAGATGGAAGCATTGGGCGAAGAGAGAGCCGATCGCTCCGCCGGTCATGATGATTGGCCCCTCGGCGCCGAAAGGCCCGCCGCTGCCAATTGAAATGGCCGATGAAAGCGGCTTCAGGAGAGCCACCTTCAATGACATGCGGCTCTCGCCATAAAGAATGGCCTCAATCGCCTCCGGGATGCCATGGCCCCTGATTTTCTCCGAGCCGAACCGCGCCATCACGCCGATGATGAGGCTGCCGAGGACTGGGGCCAGCACCAGCAGGAATTCCGGTGCCCCAAGCCCCATCGTCATTGGGGCAACGGAAACTTTGCCGTTCCAGAACAGGTTGGTTGCGAGGGCAATCAGGTTCAGAAGCAGCCATGCCCCTCCCGTTCCGGCAGCCCCGACAAACAATGCCGCCGCCGCCAGCATGGCCATGCGCCTGTCTGCGGTGTGGTCACGCAATGGGGTGTGGGATAGTGTGTGGTGAGGAATGGACATGATGGCCTATTGGAAAACGACAAGAGCCATTATATCGTATTACGATATTTATCAATGGTGGAAAAAATGGACCTCAGTGCCGTGGACTATAAGGCTTTGGCCGACTTCAGGCATGCCATCCGCAGCTTTCTTGCCTTCAGCGAGGGCAAAGCCTCCGAGATGGGGCTGACGCCGCAGCAGCATCAGGCGCTTTTGGCAATCAGGGCGAGCCAAAATGGCGAGGCGACAATTGGCTA
Organism: Alphaproteobacteria bacterium; assembly: GCA_028868695.1. Classification (GTDB taxonomy): domain Bacteria; phylum Pseudomonadota; class Alphaproteobacteria; order Rhizobiales; family Aestuariivirgaceae; genus Aestuariivirga. The sequence goes on from JAGWTZ010000019.1 coordinate 27,095, forward strand.
TGTCGCAGAGCGCCTGTTGCTCAAGCCGCACAGTGCAAGCGAATTGGTGGCCCGGCTTGAGAGCATCAGCCTTCTGAAACGCAAGCCATCAGAAGTGGATGGCAGGCAGTATAATCTCACCCTCAGCGCAAAGGCTGAACGCATCTTGCGCGAGCTGAGCGCCACTCACCGCGAAGAACTGCGCCGGCTGAGGCCGATGCTATCTGAAGTATTGAAGCAGCTTTAGCGCAAGCCCAACGGGTGTGGTTTGGGGGCGGCGGCAGTCAGGGCTTCGGCCAGTTAAGATAACGCAGCGTTCATCCGTCTGCTTTTCAACCAAACATTTCAATGCGCGGCTTGCCAATGCACTGAAACTTCAGTCTCAATGCAGTGCCCGCCCCCAATTGGCCCAAATTGGCGGGTTGGATAAAATCCTGTCTGCTGGTTCGAGGTAAGTCCAATGGCGAAAAATCTGGTTGGCCTGTCGAGACTCTGTTTTGTCTGCCTTACTGTCTTCTTTGCCGCGGCAACAGCATTGGCTCCGGCCAAGGCTGCTGATGTTGAAAAGCGGCTTGCGCTGGTGATTGGCAATGGCAGCTATGCGGCCAAGCCACTGCCCACCGCAGCCAATGACGCCGGATTGATTGCCCAGACCTTGCAGGCCGCCGGCTTCGATGTGGTTGGCGCGCGCGACCTGGACCAGGCTTCGCTGCGGCAGTCGCTTCATGATTTCCGCGAAAAGGTCCAACAGTCCGGCCCCAACACCGTGGCGCTGGTCTATTTGAACGGCTATGCCCTGCAGTTCGAGGGCGCCAACTATTTCCTTCCCGTCGATGCCAATTTGCATGCGGCGAGTGATTTGCCCACCGAAGCCATCCGCATATCGGACTACACCAAATCAATTGCGGCACTTTCTCCCAAGGCCGAAATCCTTGTTGTCGATGCGGCCCGGACGAATCCCTATTCGCTGACGGGTGACCCGCTTGCCGGCGGCCTTGCCCTTGAAGAGGCGCTGCCTGGAACGCTTGTCGCGTTCAACGCCTCGCCGGGCACGGTGGGGCCGCCCGAGACTGGGGCTTATGGCACCTATGCCCACGCCCTTGCGGATGCGATGCGCCAGGGAGGCCTTTCGCTGGCGGAGACATTCGAGCAAGCCAACCTGCGGGTCAACCAATTGACGCATGGCGCGGAAGTGCCTTGGGATGATGCCAAGGTTTCGGCGAATTTCGAATTCTTCACGCTCACGGCTGATGCGTCTGCTCCCAAGGCCTCGCGCGAAAAGCTGAACACCATGGCAAACCAGCCAATCCGCAGCTTCACTGCCGCTGATGCCTATGCCGCTGCCATCATGCGCGGCACCATGGAGGGCTACCTCGATTTCATTGCCGCCTATCCGGATGATCCGATGGCGCCGCGCGTGCGGGCCATTGTGGCCGCGCGCCGCGAAGCCATAGTCTGGCACCGCACCTGGCTGGCTGACACGCCGGAGGCCTATTGGTCTTATCTCAGGCGCTATCCCAAGGGCCCGCATGTGTGGGACGCGCGGCGCAGATTGCATGAGCTTGCCGCAGAGTTTGACCCGCCCCCAAGCTTTGTCGAGATTGACTACGGCCTGCCGCCGCCAATGCCCTATGAAATCACCATTGTCGAACGGCCTTTCATCTTCTTTGGTGATTTCGGATATCCGCCGCCGCCGCCGCCGCCGGAGTATTTCCTGCCGCCGCTTTTCGCCGTGTTCTATGATTTGCCGCCGCCGCCGCCACCACCTTACGCCTATATCCTGCCGGTGCCGGTTTACATCCCCGTGCCGATCTGGGTGGAGCATCCGGTCTATCTTGTGCCGCCGCCCGCCGGGCCAAATATCTATTTCCAGAACTTCCACAACACGGTTGCCGTGAACCAGAGCCTGGCCACGGTTTCGATCACGCCACCGCAGGGAACGCCGGTTGTTTCGCCGGCGCTTCAGCAACAGGGATTGCCAGGGCCTGCAGGAGCAAATCACCTGCCGCTGCTGGCGCCAGCCTTGCCCACCTCCCTGGCCAAGCACATTCAACAGCTGGGTGGCCTTCCCGCTTTGAAAAACAATCCCGCCCTTGTTGGCAAAGGGCCGGGGGGTGCACCCTTGAATGCCATCGTTCCGAATGCCGGCACTCAGAATGTATTGCCAAAGCAGAACCAGCTGCCGGGATTTGTGCCGGGCAATGCCGCAAAGGGCATCCTGCCACCGCCAGCGGGCACCCAGCCTCCGCCCTCAACACCGTTGATGAAAAACAAGCTGCCGAACAACCCGCCTGTTCTGCCCTTGCCGGGTGCGCAGGGAACCAATCCGGTGCCGCCAACACCCAACAACAAGCTCATCATTCCTGGCAAGGGCAAGCTCAATCCCGCGAAGCCGCCCGTGCCGCTTGATCTGCAACAGGGAAAAACACTCGGCTCGCCACCGCCGCCACCACCGCCGCCGGTGTTCAAGCCCCTCAAGAAGCTCAACAACCCTCCGCCCGGCCAGCCATTGCCCGGCCCGGCGCCGTCATTCCAGCCCGATCTTCACCGCAAGCCCAATGGCAAGTTCGTCTTGCCTGGTGCCGGCCAAAACGGCGGCCCGCCGCCACAGGGCGCAGGAGGCGGCAAGCCCGGTGCCAAGGGTGGCCCCAACCATGGCTGCAAGCCCGGAGAGGTATTTGTGGGCGGCAAGTGTGTGGGGCCATAGCGAGGGGCCTTAGCACATGGCTTGCAAGGTGAGGTCCCACTAAGGCTGGGCATGTGCCCCACGGTGCCTGCCGCAATCAATGATGGATTTGCGCGGTCAAAGGCCGCGGCTGCGGCGCTTCGCCAGCGCCGCCGTGTGAAAACGGGGTGGGCTGATTTTTCGTCCTGCATCCCGTCTGATTGGTGTTTCCCCCTACGCGGAAATACGGATCGCTTCATGTCAAGCTTTGCCTAAACAATTGGTAACGGCAACCAAGAAACAGGCAACTCGATATGAAGCTTCTCGCGTCCATTTCCCTCATGGGCTTGCTCATGTCTCCTCTCGGGGCACTGGCAGCTGACACTTCAACCCCAGAAGCCCCGATGAACTATGCGGCCGATGTCGCCGTCGGCATGAGCTATGATGGGTGGACCAATGTCGGAGATTACAACCACTCCCCGATTGCCAATGTATCGTCCTTCTACGGCACCTTTGATGGCCGGGCGCTGGTTCCGCTTTCCTCAAATGTCGGCGTTCAATTTGATGGCTCCATGGCGCGCACATTTGACGGCGGCGATATCGCAACCTGGAACAATGCCAGCCACATGGGTGCCCACCTTCTGTATCGCACCGATGCTTACCAATTCGGCGTATTCGGAGGTTTTGGAGTGGCGAACGTCCACAATGGTGGAGGGGAAGAGGAATGGCAGAGCAGGATTTTCGGCATTGAAGGCCAGGCCTATCTCAACAACGTGACCCTCTGGGCCCAGCTCGCAAAAGCGGGCTCTTTCGAAACATCAGGGCCATCCGAGATTTTTGATCCGATACAGCTTCGCGCTGGCAGCCGCTATTTTCTGGATGCCAACACCCGCCTGGACGTCGAAGGCGGCTATGCCACAGCCCCGTCCGCCGGCGATTTCGCAGCCACCGCAAGCATGGTGAACTGGAAGGTTGGCGTCGAACATCTCTTTGAGTTGGATAGCCACCCCGTCTCGGTGTTCGCCAACTACACTGGAAGCAAGGTTCTGGATGCCAACGATGTTTATTATTCCATCGGCAACACGGAAACGGCGGTCAATGTCGGCTTCAGCTTCAAGTTCGGCCCCCACAGCCTGATTGATGAAGATCGCCATGGCACAAACACGGACATGAGCTTCAGCAAGCTGCCGGTGATGGATTCCCTCTACACCGCACCACTTCCGTGATGGCCGGTTAAGGGCAAGCATTCTCCCGGCTTCTGGACAGCACTCTGCTGAGCGGCCTATAGCTTTCGGCCATCTGTTTGTGCCCGCAGGGCGGCTTGGCGGAAGGTCATTGCTTGCCAGAGTGGCTGGGGAGATCGGGATGGCAATGAACCAAGCGTTGCCGGAGGCGGACGCCGCTCCTCCGGTGGATTTGCGCAATTTCGGCTGGATGGCGCTTGCCTTCGCATTGCTCGCCGCCATCATCTGGCTGGACAATCGCTGGCTCTTGAATTTCGTGCATGTCATGTGCGGCGTGCTTTGGACGGGTATCGACCTCTTCATGGGCTTTGTGGTTGGCCCGCTGCTGCGTTCGGCGCCATTTCCTGCCCGCAGGGCCTTTGTGATCCGCTTGACACCCAAGACCCTGTTCCTGATGCCGACCCTTTCAATATTGACGACAACGGCGGGCTATTTCCACGCCAAGCAGCTTGGATTTCTGTCAGCGCCATATCCTGCGTACTATTGGGTTCTGGGGGCGCTGGCGGTCGTGACAATCCTGACCATTCAGGGGCTGGGCTACCTGCTGCCGACAAATCTCAAAGTCTATTGGGAGCTAAAGAAGCCGCAGCCCGATGGGGCCCGGGTCGGCATGCTGATGAAGAATTATTTCAAGGTCGTGGCCATCCAGGGCGTGATGCAAGTCGCCATCATTGTGATCATGGCGCGCTTCGTGACCGGGCTATAATCCGGAATCAGGACGGGCCGCCTCGCCAGGCATGCCGACCCGCAGTGCAGAGCAGCTTTGATCCCAGCCGCATATCTGTTAGCTTGGGCCATGAGTTCTTTCTCCGGCCATGCCAATGATCCTGTCCGGCCGCTTGACCTTGATCTCGGATTGCAGGGCACAGAGGGGCGCAAGCCCTATGCCATTGTCGACATCGGTTCCAACTCGGTGCGCATGGTCGTTTATGACCAGATGGGCCGCGCACCCTTGCCCCGCTATGTCGAGAAGTCGCTGTGCCGGCTGGGCGAAGGACTGGCGGAGACAGAAGCCATCGCCGCCGAGGGCTTCAAGCGCACTGTCGAAGCGCTGCGCCGTTTCCGGGCCATTGCTGACGCGATGGGGGTTTCGCGCATTGACGTCACCGCAACCGAGGCCATCCGCCGCGCCACCAATGGCCCGCAGCTGGCCGCGGCGATCCATGAGGCCTCGGGCCTCAAGGTGCGGGTGTTGCATGGGGCGGAAGAGGCCCATTTCGGTGCCTATGGCGTCATCTCCGGGTTTTACCGGCCGGTCGGCCTGGTAGGTGACATGGGCGGCGGCAGCCTGGAGATTTCCGAAGCGCTTGATGACAGGCCAGGGGAGAAGTGGACAAGCCTGCCTCTGGGAGCCTTGCCGGTTGAAGCCTTGCTCAAGGCAGGCCATGCCAATGCCAAGCGCGAAATTGATGCCGTGTTGGCCGAACATTGGCCTGCCGGTTTGACCCAGCCCCTGTTTTATGCGGTGGGCGGCGGCTGGCGGGCGCTGGCCAAGATGCACATGGCGGCAAACAACAGCCCCGTTCAGGTGGTGCATGGCTATGAGCTTGGGGTGAAGGAAGCGCGGGACTTTGCCAAGTCCCTTGCAAAGCTGTCACCTGAGAAAATCGCTGCCTTGCCGGGCATCGCCGAGCGGCGCGTCCGCACCACGCCAGGTGCGGCACTGCTGCTGGACCGGCTGTTGAAACGGCTTGCGCCGGAGCGGGTGGTGTTTTCAGCGCTCGGGCTGCGCGAAGGCTGGCTTTACGGGCAATTGCCAAGCGAAGAGCGCTACCGCGATCCCCTCATCGAGGGCGCAAGGCTGATCGGCCTGCCGCTGGCCCGTGTGCACACATTCCCGCAAGCGCTGGTGCCATGGACAGCGGCGCTGTTTCCGGATGAGCAGGCCTCGGACACGCGCCTGAGGGTGGCGGTTTGCGCGCTATCCGACATGTCCTGGCGCGACCATTCGGACCTGCGCGCCGAGGAGAGCTACCGCCGCGTGCTGCAATTTCCGTTCATCGGCGTCAGCCATGCCGAGCGGGTGTTTCTGGCGCTGGCGCTGCATGCAAGATATGCGGGAAAACCCGATGCGCCGTGGCTTTCTCCGGCCATTTCGATGCTGTCCCCGGCTGCCTGCAAGAAGGCGCAGATCCTGGGCCGCGCCATTTTGCTTGGCTATCGCATGGCCGGTGGCGTGCCGGAGGTCTTGCGGGAATCACGACTGCGCTTGGAGCCAGATTGCGTGATCCTTGAAGTCACCCAGGCCGCGCGGGTTCCTGACAGCGAAGTGGTGGCAGACAGGTTGAAGCTTCTCGCGAAGGCGGCGGGTGCGCGGCGTTATGAGGTGCGCGAGACAGACGGGACGTGAAAAAGGCCAATGCCGCAAGGCGGCATTGGCCTGTCAGGTGTTACTTCGTCACTTCAAGGAGCGTCCACATGCCGTCCATGTAGTGGTTGGGAATGTTGCAGAACAGGGCATACATGCCCGGCTTCAGGTTGATGGTGAGCGCGCCCGTGGCGCCGCCATTCAGTTCAGACACTTCGCCGAGATGCGAACCATGTTCTTCGTCAACGCGGTTCTCGTTGTTGAGGTAGGGCAGGGTTTCATCGGCATTGTTGATCGGCGAAACGATCAGCTCGTGAACCGTTTCCTTGGACATGTTGGTGACGCTAAAGGTCACCTTGCCGGCCTTGATCTTCTTCTTGTCGATGTCGATGCCCATGATCGCCTTGGTCATGTCGCCATGCATGCCGATGCCCAGGCCCATGCCCGTGCTCATGTCCATCTTGCCGCCCTTGTCCCAGAGCTTGACGTTGATCGTCGTGCCGGCGAAGGCGGGCGTGGCCAGAGTGAGCGCAAGCATGGCCAGATAAATGCTCTTGTGAGTCTTCATGGAATTCTCCTGATGATGTTTGCCAAGATTGGCAGCAGAGTGAAGCACGGGGTTACAGCTATGCCTGTTTTGGATGGTCATCTTTGATGTGGATCAACATCCGGCCCGGGCCTGCCGGGAAATGGCTTGTCACAGCGCATTTCCGCCGCGCCGACTGCCGGGCGTGAGGCTGCAAGTGCCGGACAAATCGAGATAATTTCACAACGCCTGCCGCCAAGGTGAAATTGCTGTAATGCATTTAGCGCGCAATTTAATGGGGCGGGCGCGAGGGCCTGCCTCAGTCAGGCTTCGGGCCTGCAGGCTGCGCCAACTCGCCGAGCACGGCCTTGGCCGCTTCGCGCATGGCGGGGATGGTTGAACCAAGCAGCCGGATGCGGTCAAACTCCTGCGGCTGGCTGGCGATGGCAGCGCGCAGCGCCTGGCCGAAAGCCATGCGAAGCTCTGTGCCAATGTTGAACTTCTTGACCCTGTGTTCGTGCGCCAGAAGGCGGCGCGTGGCGCTGGCAATGCCGCTGCCGCCATGCAGAACAAGCGGAACCGTGGTGACGCGCTCCACGGCGGCCAGCGCGTCAAAGTTGATCACGGCCTGCTGCTCCGTTTGCAGGTGAACATTGCCAACCGAAATGGCAAGGGCGTCAATGCCGGTCTCGCGCTCGAAGCGCGCGGCTTCCGGCGCAGACGTGGTGGCCGAGGCCGCGCCACCGCTATAGCCCACAGTGCCCACCTCGCCTTCCACACTCACGCCATGGGCGCGGGCCATTTCCACCACGCGCTGGGTGAGTGCGATGTTTTCGTCCAGCGGCAGCATGGAGCCATCGATCATCACCGAGGTGAAGCCGCTGGCAATGCCCTGGCGGCATTCATCCAGTGTCAGTGCATGGTCGATGTGGCACACCACAGGCACCCCGGCATTTTCAGCGAGATGCCGGAACATCTTGCCCAGCACGTCAACCGGCGTGTGCTTGCGGCAGCCGGGGCCTGCCTGCAGGATCACGGCGCAGCCCAGCTCTTCGGCCGCCTGGACATAGGCCAGCGCATCCTCCCAGCCGAGAACCACCAGGCCCGCCACGGCGTAGCGGCCAGCCAGGGCAGGGCGCAGCACATCATTCAGCGTCGCCAGCGTCATTTGAACTTTGCAATCATGTCCTTGATGCCGGGAATGGTCTCCACCTGATAGGCATGGGTGGGCTGGAAGAACTGCACGAGCGAGCGCTGACTCAGGCCGCCGAGAATGGTGAAGTAATACATTTCATAGCCCGGCGCGGCCACGCAGGGGTGATAGCCCTTCTCGAGAACCACGGTTGAGCCATCCACGAGGTGATAGGCATCGCCCACCTTGCCATCCTCGCGCTGCACAAGCTGCAGGCCAAAGCCATGGGGCGGCCGGAAGCGGAAATTGTAAGTCTCATCATGCCGGGTTTCGAGCGGCAGGCGGTCGGTATCATGCTTGTGCGGCGGAAAGCCGGACCACCCGCCTTGCCCCACCGTGAACAGCTCAGACACCAGAAGCCGCCCCACACGTCCGTGATATTTGGTTCCGAGAATATGCTTGATCTTGCGGTGGGTCTTGGTTTCATCAGAGCCATATTGGATCTTGTCGATGTCGGCGGCGCGCACGGCAAAGGGCGCAAGCTCCCGGTCGAACTTGGCGCCGGCAATGAAGATTTCGGCGTTCTCCGAGGTGCAGACGAAATGCGCCTTGGCGCCGGCCGGCACATAGACGGCTTCCGGCTCGCCATCCCACACATCAAGGCGGCGCTGGCCAATGCCGGGGAAGCTTTCGCTGCCGACATAGACATCAACGGTTCCGGTTGCGGGAACGATGGCCGTCTCATAGCCCGGAACCTGGTATTGGAAACTCAGCCCGGCCTTCAGCTTCACGATGTTGAAATAGTTGAGGGGCACGCGGGCATCATCAACATCAATCACCGGCTTGTTGAGATTGTCGTGGGGCGGGATATGCATGACAAGAAACTCCTCAGCTCATTCGTTGCTGCAAGAAAGCCTGAACTTCATCCGCGTCCGGCATGGCCGGCGCGCAGCCCACGCGGGTGACCACCATGGCGGCCGTGGCGGCACCCCGGCGCAGCGCCCCGGGCAAGGGCGCTCCAGCGGCAAGGCCGCTCATCAAGCCGCCCATGAAGCCATCGCCAGCGCCAGTGGGCTTCAGCGCCTTCACTTCAAACACCGGCGTTTCGATGCTCTGGCCGCCCGCGAAAGTCACACAGCCACGCCCGCCCATCTTGTGAACCGCGATGCGCCCTGCCTCGCGCGCCATCTGTGCCGCGAAGGCCAGGCTGTCTTCGCCGCCTGCGAGAACGGCAAACTCCTCGTCATTGCCGACGATGATGTCACAAAGCGCGGCGGCGCGCCCGCACACATCTTGTGCTTCCGCCTGCGAGGCCCAGGAATAAGGGCGGTAGTCAACATCCATCACGATGGCGACGCCAACCTGCCTTGCAAGCTGCAGCACTTTCATGTTGGCGCTGCGCGATGGCTCGCGGGCCAGGGCCGTTCCGGTGACGATGACAGCGCCCAGCGCGCCATAGTCTATTGCGGCGGCATCCGCGGCCGTCACCTCAAAATCAGCCGCACCATTGCGGTAAATCACCGACTGGCAGTTTTCGTTCCTTGTCTCGACAACGGCGAGCGTGTTGCGGGCCTCGCCGCCAACCGTCCTGACGTGGCGGGTGTCAACGCCGTAACCGGCCAGCGCCTTGAGGGTGAAGCGGCCCACCGCGTCATCCGACACTGCACCAAACAGGCTGCAGGCGCCGCCCTGGCGGGAAATGGCCACGGCGATGTTGGCGGCCGAGCCACCGAGGGCCGCGCGAAATGACAGGGCATCCTCGATGTGGCAGCCGGGCGGGTCGGCGTAAAGGTCAAGGCCTGCCCGGCCCAGGATCAGGAACTTGTTTCTGCGCAGCGGCTCCAGCATGGCCTAAACGCCCACACGCTGGCGCTTGCGGCCCGCCTCGGATTCGGCATGGGCCTTGAGCACTTCGCTGCGCGTCGAAACCGCTGGTGTTCCGGTTTCCCACCAGGCGTGGCCTTCCTTGGTCCATCCGTCATGGGCATCAACCTTGAGGCTGATGACATAGGTCTTGGTTGCGGCCTGTGCTCGCTTGAAGGCTTCCTTCAACCCCTCAACCGAATGCACATCCTCGGCCAGTGCCCCCATGGCTCGGGCATGGGCGGCGAAATCAACGGCAAAGGGTTCGCCCTCGATGTTGCAGTCGGCAATCAGGTTGTTGAAGGACACATTGCCGGTGTTGTTCTGCAGCTTGTTGATCACTGCAAAGCCGCCATTGTCGCACAGGATGATGATCATCTTCCGCCCGTTCAGAACTGAAGAGTAGATGTCCGAATTCATCATCAGGTAGGAGCCGTCGCCGGTGAAGACGATGGTGTCACGCCCCGGCTCGGTTTCCATCTGCGCGATGCGCGCGCCCCAGCCTCCGGCGATTTCATAGCCCATGCAGGAATAGCCGAATTCAACATCAACACTGCCCACAGAAAGTGTGCGCCAGTTGGCGGCCACTTCGGCGGGCAGGCCGCCGGCGGCCGCCACTACGCGGTCGCGCGGGTGGCACAGCTGGTTGATGGCGCCGATCACCTGCGCATAGGACATTGGCCGGTTTGCGCCCTTGGCCGTCCTGGGCGAGATGTTGGCATCGACATAGGCGTCCCAGGCCCGGCGCTCGCTGCCGCAGCTTTCGGCCCATGCGCCCGGCGCCTCATAGTCCCCAATAGCCTGGGAGAGCTTGACCAGAGACAAGAGCGCGTCGCCCACCACCGGTGCGGCCATGTGCTTTGCGGCGTCATGGCGCGCGGCGTTGATCGAGATGATGGGGGCGTCCCGGTCAAAGGCCGTCCATGATCCCGTGGTGAAATCCTGAAGCCGCGTGCCCACGGCCAGAATGCAATCCGCCTTGGCGGCCACCGCATTGGCGGAGTTTGATCCGGTCACGCCAATGGGGCCGATGTTGAGGGCGTGGCCATGCAGCAGGTTGGCGCGGCCGGCGATGGTTTCCACAACCGGGATGTTATGGTCCTCGGCGAAGCATTGCAGCTCTGCCGCAGCGCCCGAATATTGAACGCCACCGCCAGCAATGATCACCGGGCGCTTGGCCGCCTTCAGCAGGGCGGCGGCGGCATGCACCTCCTCGGCATCCGGCGGCTGGCGGCGGATGCGGTGCAGGCGTTCGGTGAAGAATTCCTCCGGATAGTCATAGGCCCAGCCCTGCACATCCTGCGGCAGGCCCAGAAACACCGGCCCGCAATCAGCGGGGTCCAGCATCGTGGCGATGGCGCGCGGCAGGGATTGGATGATCTGGGCGGGGTGGGTGATGCGGTCCCAGTAGCGGGTGACGCTCTTGAAGGCGTCATTCACGCTCACGCTCGGGTCACCGAAATGCTCCACCTGCTGCAGCACCGGGTCGGGCAGGCGGGTGGTGAAAGTATCGCCGCAAAGGAACAGCACGGGAAGCCGGTTGGTGTGCGCCAGGGCTGCCGCCGTCACCATGTTGGTGGTGCCGGGGCCGGCCGAGGCGGTGGCAAACATGAAGCGGCGGCGCAGCTTCTGCTTGGCATAGGCCACGGCTGCCAGTGCCATGGATTGCTCATTCTGCCCGCGCCACAGGGGCAACTCCGCGCGGTGTTCATGCAAGGCCTCGCCCAGGCAAATGACGTTGCCGTGGCCGAAGATGCCAAAGCCGCCGCCGCACAGCCGCATCCGCACGCCGCCAATCTCGGTGAACTGGCTGGCCAGATGCCGGACAAGGGCTTGCGCCATGGTCAGGCGGATCGTGCGGGAGATATTGGGCATCAGGCAACTCCTGGCATCTTGACTGTGCATGATAGGTGGTGTTTACTCATTTTGCAAGCGCTTGCAAATTGTGGAGCCCCGGGTGGCACAAATCGGCATTGGAATTGTTGGCGGCGGCTACATGGGCAAGGCCCATGCGGTGGCGATGGCCGCTGTCGGCGCGGTGTTTGATACCGTGCTGCGCCCCACGCTGGAGATGATCTGCACCACCAGCGAGGCGGGTGCGGCGGAAAAGGCGCGGCAATTCGGTTTCAAGCGGTCAACAAGTGATTGGCGCAAGCTGGTGGAAGACCCCGCCGTTGGCGCGGTGATCATTGCCAGCCCGCAGGAGACGCATCATGACATCGCGCTTGCGGCCCTCGGCAAGGGCAAGCATGTGCTGTGTGAGAAGCCGCTGGGCCTCAATGCCGCGCAAAGCCGGGCAATGGTGGCCGCCGCCGAACAAAGCGGCTGCGTGCACATGGCCGGGTTCAACTATATCCGCACGCCGGCCACGCAGCTGGCGCGGCAGATCATTGCGCAGGGCGAGATCGGCAGGATCACCTTCCTGCGCGCCGAGCACACCGAAGACTTTCTGGCGGATGCCTCGCAGCCGGGAGACTGGCGCACCCAGGGCCGCGCCAATGGCACCATGGGCGATCTCGCGCCCCACATCATCAACGCCGCGCTGGCGCTGGGCGGCCCCATCACCTCGCTGGTGGCCGACATTGCCACCGTGCACCAAACGCGCGGCGGTGTCACCGTCAGCAATGATGACCAGAGCGGCCTGTTGTGCCGCTTCGCCAGCGGGGCCATGGGCCAGCTGTTCGTGAGCCGCGTCGCCACGGGCCGCAAGATGGGCTATGCCTATGAGGTCTATGGCACCAAGGGCTCTCTCCGCTTCGACCAGGAAGACCAGAACGCCCTTTGGCTTTACCGGGCCGAGGGGCCAGAGGCGCGGCGCGGCTTCACCAAGATCCTCACCGGCCCCTTGCACCCGGATTACAAGGCCTTCTGCCTTGGGCCGGGCCACGGCACAGGCTATCAGGACCAGATCATCATTGAGGCGCGGGATTTCCTGCAGGCCATTCATGAGGGCCAGCCGCGCTGGCCCAGTTTCCGCGACGGGTTGATGGTTGACCAGATCATCGAAGCCGGATGGAAATCGCATGAGGGACGCTGCTGGGTGAATATTGAAAATGTGTGACAGGACATCATGACCATCAAGATCGGCAATGCGCCCTGCTCGTGGGGCGTGGAATTCGCGGATGACCCGCGCAACCCCGCCTGGACGCGGGTTCTCGATGAATGCAAGGCCGCAGGCTATGACGGCATTGAGCTTGGCCCCATCGGCTTCATGCCGGAAGACCCCGCTGTGCTGGGCGATGCCCTGGCGGCGCGCGGGCTTGAGCTGATCGGCGGGGTGGTGTTCCGGCCGTTTCATGATCCAGCCAAATGGGACGAGGTGCGCGATGCCGCCCGGCGCACTTGCGCATCGCTTACCGCGCATGGTGCCAGGCATCTGGTGCTGATTGATTCAATCTCGCCCCGGCGGGCGGCCACGGCGGGGCGCCCTGAAGAGGCCGTGCAAATGGACAAGGCTGAATGGAATGGCTTTGCCTCACGCTTCCGCGACGTGGCGCGCATGGGCAGCGAGGAGTTTGGCCTCACGGTCTCGCTGCATCCGCATGCCGCCGGCTTCATGGATTTTGCCGTCGAGGTGGAACGCCTGCTGGCGGAGATTGACGCCAAGCTCCTGAAACTCTGCCTCGATACGGGCCATTCGCATTATGCAGGCTTTGATCCCATCGCTTTCATGAAGCGCCACCGGGCAAGGCTGGCCTATGTGCATTTCAAGGACATTGCGCCTGCCATCCGCGCCGATGTGGTGGCAAAGCGCACCGGGTTTTATGATGCCTGCGGCCAAGGCATCTTCTGCAACCTCGGCAAGGGCATGACGGATTTCAAGGCGGCGCGCGCCTTGCTGCTTGAATCCGGCTATGATGGCTGGTGCACGGTTGAGCAGGATTGCGACCCCGCCGGCCCCACCAGCCCGGTGGATGACGCGCGCGCCAACCGCGCCTATCTGCGTTCCATTGGTTTCTGAGCCGGAGATTGCACATGACACGTTTGACCTGGGGCATGATTGGCGGCGGCGAAGGCAGCCAGATTGGGCCGGTGCACCGCATCGCCTCGGCGCTGGATGCGCGCTTTGATTTCAGGGCGGGCGCGCTGGATGCCGACCCTGCCAAGGGCCGCGCCTTTGCCACACGGCTTGGCCTTGCGCCGGAGCGCGCCTATGGCGACTGGAAGGAGATGCTGGCGGGAGAGGCCGGCCGCAAGGACAAGCTTGATCTCGTCACCGTGGCCACGCCCAATGCCACGCATTATGCCATCACCAAGGCCTTCCTTGAAGCCGGCATCAATGTGCTCTGTGAAAAGCCGATGACGGTGACAGTTGCCGAAGCCGAGGACATCGCCGCAACGGCGCGCCGCACGGGTGCTGTTTGCGCGGTCAACTATGGCTACACCGGCTATCCGCTGGTGCGGCACATGCGTGCCATGGTGGCGCGCGGCGATCTCGGCAAGCTGCGCCTCATCGTGGTTGAATTCTCGCATGGCTTCCATGCTGATGCTGCCGATGCCGACAATCCGCGGATGCGCTGGCGCTATGATCCGACGCAGGCGGGGATTTCCGGCCAGTTTGCCGATTGCGGCATCCACGCGCTGCACATGGCCAGCTTTGTCTCCGGCCAGAACGCGAAGACGCTCTCGGCCGATTTCATCTCGGCCATTGCAAGCCGCAAGCTTGAGGATGATGCGATGGTCAATGTGCGCATGGATGGCGGGGCCACCGTGCGGCTGTGGACAAGCTCGGTTGCCGCCGGAAGTTTCCATGGCCTCAACATCCGGGTGTTCGGCGAGAAGGGCGGCCTGCGCTGGGCGCAGCAATGGCCGGACCAATTGCAGTGGACGCCGCTCAACGGCCGCACCGAAACCATCGAGCGTGGCATGGGCGGCCTTTCGCCTGATGCCGAGCGCGCCACGCGCATCGCCGCCGGCCATTCGGAAGGCATGCTGGTGGCCTTCGCCAATATCTATGCCGATCTGGCGGAGGTGATCGAGGCCCGCCGCATGGGCGCCGCGCCAAGCCCGCTTGCGCTTCATTTCCCCACGGCGGTCGACGGGTTGCGCTCCATTGCGGCGATCAGTGCGTCGGTTGAGTCCGCCAAGGCTGGCGGCGTGTGGACAGAGGCGCGGCCACCAAGCCTGCGCGCCTAGGCCTTGCGCAGGGTTCCGCGCAGCACGGCCTCGCAGGCAAAGCGGCGCGGTCTGGCCTGCAGGCGCGGGTTCTCCACAAGCTTGATGGCCTGGGCCACGGCGGAAACGATGATCTCGGCAATCGGCTGGCGGATGGTGGAGAGGTCATAGGCCGCCCAGGAGGCCATGGCGATGTCGTTGAAGCCCAAGATGCCGATGTCTCCAGGCACGGATTTGCCCGCTTCCTTGCAGGCATCCATCGCGCCAATGGCCAGAATGTCATCGCCACAGAAAACCGCTTCAAGGCCCTGGTGTTCCAGAAGCGTGAACATCATCCGCCGCCCGTCCTCATGGGCATAGCTGCTGGCAAACACCTCGGCCCCGGGCGCCAGGCCCTTGGCCTTCAGCCCCGCCCTGAAGCCCTTCAGGCGGGCGATGGTTGAACTGGCGCCGCGCGGGCCGCCCAGGAAGCCAAGCCTGGTGTAACCCGCAGTGAGCAGTGTTTCGGCGGCCAGCCGCCCGCCCTGCACGTTGTCCGCCCCCACAACATGGATATTGGCCTTGCCCACGGGCTTGCCGAAGGCGTGGACCAGCGGAATGCCGGCCGCGAGGCAGCCGTCGATGAATTCTTCCGAGACCGTTGATGAAGCGATGATCACCGCATCCACATTGTATTGCCGCAACATGGCCACCGCTTTGGCGGCATCGGAATTGCCCGAAAGATTGGCCATCAGCGGGCGCAGGCCATTCTCCTGCAGCTTGCGCGTGAAGAGATCAAAGATCTCCATGAAGGCGGGGTTGTCGAAGTTGTTGGAGACAAGGCCGATCAGCTCGGTGCGGCCGGTCATCAGGCTTCGGGCCATGATGTTGGGCTGATAGCCCAGCGCCTCGGCCGCCTTCATCACATCGCGGCGCGTGCCCTTGGAGGCGCTGGCCCCTTCTGTGAAAACCCGCGAGACGGCGGAAATCGAAACGCCCGCCAGGTCGGCCACCTGTTTGGCTGTCACGCGTTTTGATTTGGCGGCGGGGTGATCTGTCGGCACGGCAGGGAGCTATCTTCCATGCCCGTTTGCAACAAGGGCCATGCCCGGAATTTCCAGCTTTGGCGCAAGCTTGTCAACTCATTGCGCGGGCGGGATGGGCGCGCTTCCCCGAGGGCGCATGGTGCGAGCAGGGGAAAATATGTGTACGACGTTGGGCGGTTCGCCCTTTGTGTTGAGCAGGCGACACTTGGCACTATCGAATTGAAACGCGGCCACACTGAGTTTGAAACCATGCAACGAGTTCGGAATTGCTGGCTGAAGAGGCGTCACAACAGTTACGGAAATCTCCACCGCACTTTCCTTGCAAATTCCTGTTCACAACCTAAAGATGCTGACTTGTGGACGCAACTATATCGTGCATTCATTGTCCAATTCGCGTCTATTGGGGAATTGCATGCACCGTATCATATCAGCCTGCCTCGCATTGGTTTTGGGGGTGTTTTTCAGCGCCGTTCTCGGCGTCGACAGCAGCAAGGCGGGTGGCGGTTATGGCTCCGGCGGCTACTGGATCGTTCCGCATTTGGGAACGCAAGTTTCCGGCAATGGCGGCGGCGGCGGTCTTGCGGTTGCCGACCAACGCTATGTTTTCCCGTATTCGCAAGCCCCAACCTTTGTGCGTGTCAGCCCTGGGGATGCGAGTGCCACTTCCTACGCAAACAATCTTGGCTGTTCCTCCATTCTCAATGATGGCCAGCCTTGTGGCGGCAGTGCCATTCACGTGGGCTGCAACGGCACCTTCTGGGATGCCTTGTACGACTGCCGCAGCCAGATCAACATGGCCAATTGCAACGGTGCAACAGGTGGCAATCCTGTTGAGATCACAACTGGTGAAAAAGTTCAAAGGGAAACAGATTGGACTTCCGGCGGCGTGGACCCGCTGGTGCTCACCCGGCTCTACCGCAGCAACAGCATTGCTGCCTTTGCCCCGAACTATACGCGCCTCGGCATCATGTGGCGAACCAACTTTGACGGCGCGGCGAAATTTGCCTTCGCTGCGGGACAGGTGCCACCCAACGCTGCGGCAACCGGGGACAAGATTTTCATCGCGCTGCCGGATGGCAACGAATATCTGTTTCTTTTGAACTCGTCCGGCATTTGGCTGCCCGCTGTCCCCGATCCAGCACAAAACACCTCGAATGGAATTTTCTGGGACTTGTTCAGGAATGACATCGACATTGCGCTGACCACGACGGCCACGTCGGTGGATTTGCGCAACATGGACGGCACCCACTACGTTTTTGACGCGCAAGGGCAGATGACCAAAATCGTCTATCCGGATGGTTATACGCAGACCCTTACCTATGTTGCCGGCGTCAACACTTTGGTGACTGACAGTTTGGGGCGCAAGCTGGTGTTCAAGTATGATACCAGCCTGGACAGGCCGAATTATCTCACAGCTGCGATCACCCCAGACGGCAAGGAAATTGACTATACTTATGTCAACCGTGCCGACCCAGCCTTGGGCAATGCCGTCGTCACGCCTAGCTATTGGACTTTGGGCTCGGTGATCTATCCTGACAACACACCGGCCTCCAACACCGACAATCCCCGCCGGACCTATGGCTATCTCAACACGGACGTGAATTTTCCATTCGCACTCACGAGCATCACAGATGAGCGCGGGGTGCTGTTTGCCAGTTGGACCTATGACGCGCAGGGCCGCGCTCTCTCAAGTGAGCATTCCGGTGGCCAAGAACATTTTGATTTTGCCTATGATGATGTGAACAACCAGGTCACTGTCACCAACCCCTTGGGGCGCAAGACTGTTTATACCATTACCCCTTATCTCGGAATGATCCGCAAGATTTCCGCAGTGAATGGGATTGCGACGACCAATTGTGCGGCCTCGAACACTGTCTACGCCTATGACGCAAATGGCTTCCGCAGCCAGGCGACGGACGCTGAAGGGCGCATTACCCAGTGGACGCGCAATGCGCGCGGCCTTCCGACCACAACGGTGGAAGGCTATGGCACGGCCGCTGCCAAGACCACCACGACGGTTTGGGATGCCACGCGGCCACTGCCCACGCAGATTGCTATTGCAGGCTTGACCACCAACATGACTTACAACAGCGCCGGCCAAGTGACGCAGATCCAGCAGGTGGACACCACCACCACGACCATTCCATATTCGACCAACGGGCAAACGCGCACCACGGCATTCAACTACACGCCTTTCACTGCCCCGGTGCCGCCCGCTGTGGCGCCTTCAGGCGCGGCTCTCGGCGACGTGGCCCTGGCTCTGGCCAACCCTGGCGCTGAAGCAGGTAACGTCACAGGCTGGACATCGCTCAACAGCACCAGCCCGGTGACACTTGCCACGGGCTCTCCTTGCGCTTCGGCCTATTGTTTCACCGGCTCAGGCACAACGAACCCTCCGTCATCACTACCCCTGATCGCCTACCAGGACGTGGCGGTGCCCGCGGGCAACATTGCAGAAGTGGATGCCGGAAAGCGTGCAGCAACTGTCAGTTGGAACCAATTCAACAGCTATAACCGGGATGAAGCCACCGTGCGGATGCTGTTCCTTGATGCCTCGGGAACCGTGCTGGCGTCGGGTGAAGCCGCGCCGCAATTGCTCCCAGCCTGGACCGTGCGCAGCAAAACCTTGCCATTGCCCGCCCTCACCCGCACCATCCGCGTCGAAATGGTGGTGCCTGCCTTCTACTATTATTGGCTTACTTATGCCTATTTTGATGATTTCGCGCTGAAGCTCACCGCCAATGGAACTGCCAGCGCCACGCCATTCCTCACCGTGGCAAACCCTGACGGCTCGGCCAATAACGCCGGAGGCTCTACCGCTAATACAGCGGGCTGGACAGTGACTGGCACCGTGAGCACGCCCCAGGCATATCCCTGCCAGGCGTTCAGCTGCTTTGCCGATGGCAACACCGGCAATGCCAGCAATGACCAGATCAGCCAGGACATCGCCATCCCCTCGGACCGGTTTGCGGAGGTTGATGCCAAGGCCCGCGCCGTTGAGCTGCAGTGGATGGACCAATCCAACAGCACGCTGGAGCGGGTGGTTGCACAGATTGACTTTCTTGATGCCGGCAACGCCATCATTGCGGGCGCGAGTTCGACATCGCCCGCTTTGAATTTCATGCCGGACACCACCCAGGCCGGCAATCTCTGGGCGCAGCGGCTGGAGGATGTGGATGTGCCGGTGGGCGCGCGCAAGCTGCGCCTCACGTTCCAGTTCTATCACAATGGCCTTCTGGCCAACACGTCCATCCGCAGTTACATCACGGCGATCTCCCTGCAAATGGTTGGCCGGGCGCAACCGGCTGGCTCGGTCAACCTGCTCACGTCAGTGGATGGGCCGCTGGCTGGAACAGGTGACACGGTCACTTATGCCTATGATGCCAGCGGCAATCTCAGCCAAGTGACAAATGAAGTGGGGTTGATCACCAAGATCACCGCCGTGGATGGGGCAGGGCGGCCCACAACGGTGCAAGGCCCGGATGGTGTCAACACCACGCTGGCCTATGACCCGCTGGGAAGGCTCACCAGCATCACCGTCAATCCTGGTGCGTCCCAGGCGCTGACCAGCATTGCCTATGATGCGGCGGGCGATGTCACCAAGGTCACGCAGCCCGATGGCAGCTATTTGCAATATGCCTATGACAATGCCAAACGCATTTCGGTGGTGACCAACACCGTTGGTGAAACTGTCACCTACACCTACAACGCCAACAGCGAGGCGGTCAGCGCCACCACCAAGGCTTCCGGCGGCACAATCACCAGACAAATGAGCATGGTGTATGACGAACTTGGCCGGCTGCTCAAATCCATTGGCGCTGCCACGCAGACCACGGTCTATTCCTACGACCGCACCGACAACCTCACCCAAACAAAAGACCCGCGCAGCAATCTCTATGGCTACGCCTATGACTCGGTGAACCGCCTCGTCCAGACCAAGAATGAGGAAAACGCCACCGTCAACCTCACTCGCAACGGGCAGGACAAGGTAACGGCCTATCAGGACCCGCGCGCCATCACCACCAGCTATGTGCGCAAGGGCTTTGGCGAGGTAATCCAGGAAGTCTCGCCCGATGCTGGCACCACGACCTACACGCGCGATGCGCGCGGGCTGGTGACAAGCCAGACGGATGGCCGCAATGTGGTGACCAACCGGAGCTATGACAACGCAGGCCGCTTGCTCACGGAAACCTATCCCGCCGCAGTGGGCGAGAACGTCACTTATGCCTATGACAGCGTCGTTGGCTCCGCCAATGGCAAGGGCAGGCTGACCAGCATCACTGATCAATCTGGCTCCACCACCTATACTTATAATGCGCTCGGCCAGGTGGTGACTGACAAGCGGGTGATCGCCGCCAAGACCTACACCACCTCCTATGCCTATGATGCTGCTGGCCATGTGAGCCAGATCACCTATCCATCCGGGCGCATTGTGATCTATGCGCGCAACAGCCTGGGTCAGGTGACAGGGGTGACGACCAAACAGAACGCCACGGCCGCGGTGGCCAATGTGGCCACGGGCATCACCTATGCACCGATGTCCAACCTTGTCACCGGCCTCACCCATGGCAACGGGCTGGTGACCACGGCGGCGTTTGACCAGGACTACCGCATCGCCAGTTTGAAGGTGGCGAACGGGGCAACCAATGTCTCCAGCCTCACTTATGCCTATGCCGATGGCATCAACCTCACCGGCATCACCGATGGCGTGACGGCGGCCAATAGCGTGACGCTGACCTACAGCGCCGCCAACCGTCTGGCCACGGCTGTTGGCCCCTGGGGCACGGAGAGCTTCACCTATGATGCAGTGGGCAACCGGCTGAATGACAACCTGACCAGCGGCACAACCACCACAACAAGGCTGGCGGCCTATCCCGCCACCTCGAACCGCATCACCAGCCTGAACCAGAACGGCGCTTCCTGGCGCAGTTATGTGCATGACCTTGCGGGAAACATCACCAATGACAACAGGCCGGGGGAGGCTTACGTCTTCACCTACAACAACCGCGGCCGCCCCGCCTCGCTCACCCGCAATGCCGTGGCCTATGCCACTTATGGCTATAACGCGCTGCAGCAGATGGTCACCCGCTCAACCTCGGCCACAGGCGGCCCCACCGGGCAGGTGGCCTATGTCTATGACCTTGACGGCCACCTGATCGAAGAGGCCACCGCCTCAACAGGGGCTGCCACGCGGGACTACATCTGGCTGGCTTCAAATGACAACCAGCCAGTGGACATGCCGCTTGCCGTTGTCGATGGCGGCACCACGCTCTCGATGGTGCACACCGATCATCTGGGCCGCCCCATCAAGCTCACCAGTGCCGCCAAGGCCGTGGTATTCACCGCCGTCTACAAGCCATTCGGAGAAGTCTATTCCACCTCCGCCAGCGTGGCCAGCAACCTGCGCTTCCCCGGCCAATACTTCCTCATCGAAACCGGCTTCGCCTATAACTGGCACAGGTTCTATGACGCAGTGACAGGGCGCTATACGCAGTCAGATCCTCTTGGCCTGCGTGCCGGGATGAGCAGGTATGGCTACGGCTATTCCAGCCCCTTCAGGTTTACAGACAGGACCGGCCTCGAGGTCGAATCCACACATGGCTACAACTATGACCCGCCCAAGCCGGATTCACCCTCGTCATCCACCACCTGCGGCAGCAATGACGGTCCCAACGGCCCTCATGTCCCGGGGCCAAGCCCAGGGCCCAATGGACCCGATGGGCCAAACGAACCAAATGCAGGCGGGCCCCCACCTGACTCTCCTAACACTCCAAGCCCGACAACGCCCACCTGGCCTTTCAATTGGGCTGGCTCAAGCGGTGGCGGTATCGGAGGCGGACTTGGTTTTGGCGGCAGCGGATCATCTGGCTCCCCAGGAGATAACATAATAACCGGATCGACAGGAACAGCGCCTAATGTAAACCCCACAAGTGATCCACGACCCTCAGGCCAGCAAGTTGCCATAACTGCTGATCAGCACATTTCGCTTTACTGTCTGGGAAGTGTAAGAACACAATTCCCAAAAGAATTTTTGGATTGGGAAGTCGAAGATATTGCAAGCTGCAAAACTGCGGCCGGTAAAAAAGCATGGAAGCTCCTAAATGATAATAGATTCCGGAAATAGGCTCTTTGAACTTTTGGCTGAGCTTGATCGCTATGGTAT
Organism: Alphaproteobacteria bacterium; assembly: GCA_028868695.1. Taxonomy (GTDB): domain Bacteria; phylum Pseudomonadota; class Alphaproteobacteria; order Rhizobiales; family Aestuariivirgaceae; genus Aestuariivirga. The sequence goes on from JAGWTZ010000019.1 coordinate 49,115, forward strand.
CAAGTATCAACTCTCCAGACACAGGCCAGATAGTATATTAATTTCATGCACGTTAGTCTCACTTCGCCTTGAAATTGATG
>JAGWTZ010000073.1 GCA_028868695.1 Alphaproteobacteria bacterium
GTCGAGTGGCACGCCCTGACGATTTATTCGCTCAAATACAATGGCAACTGTTGCCTTGTCCTCAGTTTTTGAAATCTGGACAGGTATTCTTGTTTCCTTGAATACGGCCTGCAACTCGTCAACGCGCTGTGCAGTCGGGTTATCTAGGTCTTTTGTGGCTTGTCTATATGCGGTCGTGTCAAACAGAACTTTAAGTGGAAAATGGCGCCCCTCTTCTTGGCTGCCTTCGGGGAGCGCAACGAACTGCGATTCCTGCGCATTTTTTTCTGCTTTCAAATCGAAATAGATGTCCATCCATCCTGACTTCGATTTCATCTTCATGTCGGTTTGAAATACCGCAAAGATAGAAGTCACGCGCTGCTGACCATCAAGAACATAATCTACAGGATAGTCGTCTTTGGGCGAAGGCAGTTCAAATGGTCCCAGCTCTTTTTCAACGCGAAGTCGTTCTTTAGTTCTCCAAAACAGTAGTGAGCCAAAGGGATATCTCTTGTAAATGCTATCCATCAAATATGCGACACGCTCAGGTTCCCAAACAAATCCGCGCTGAAATGCAGGGATACGAATTTGCCCCCTCACAACCTGATCTACAATTTCTCGGATTGTAATGTCTTCCATTGTATCCCCGACTCGAGTTGGCGCTTATTCAAGCGCTTTCACATCTTTGCCGAGTCTTGATTTTGCCGCAACCATTAGTAGTGGTTTCGAGAGCCTTTGCCGTTTTGTTTCATCGCGGACGCCAAGCTTACGCCTCACCATCTGCCAAATCTGCAGTTGCTCGGAGGAATAGGGAGAGTGGGAAAATTCACGCCTCTGCGTAATAGGAAAATAAGCTATACAATCGGAATAAAATGTGCTAGCTGCCTTCCGCTCCCTTGCACTGGGGTCCGGTTCATGACGGTGAACCCGGATGCAAGGGAGTGGCAGGCCTGCTGGAAGGTGTATCGTGCACCATCTCCACCGGGAGCCAGGTTTGAACTTCCTCGGGCACTAAGACCCGGGCTGCTATGGCAAGGCCTCTGGTGTCCCCCATCAGGCTTCCTCCGAGTAGGAAGTGAGATGGATCACCTCGGGTGGAGGAACTCCCCAACGGGTGTTCCTGTGAAACCCAAGACCCATAGGGGCGGACTGACAGTTCACCTGATGCTCAATTCCTGCCGGCGCGTGGGGCAACCCAACGCACTTTTCAGGCCACTTAAAACACAGTGGCACCCGCGTCGGATTATCCCACGCGTCTCCCTTCTACCTTCTGCCCCGCATGCCACGGGGCAACCAAGGGCGAAGCTGTGTTCAACTCCAGCCCAAAATGCCCGCTGCCGAAAGCTGCATGTGGCAAACCTGCCATGTGCCGCGCAGGCGGGCACACTCAGTGCTTGTGGTGTTTCTGGCTGAATGATACACCACGATTCAAACATTTGGGCACCTCATGAAAACCTGTCTCCTCTCCTGTTCGCTGCTGGCTGTTGTTCTGGCTTCCCCCGCGCTGGCTGAAGAGGGCTTCGGCTGGACAGGGCCTTACATCGGCGTGCAAGGCAGCGCCGAAAGCCTCTCGCAGGCGATCGAGGGCGTGCCATTCCTCGCGCCGGCCACTGGCACAGTAAGTGGTTCCACCCTGTCGGCCAGCGGCGGCATTGACGCCGGCTACAATTTCCAGAACGGCGGCATGGTCTATGGCTTTGAGGTCGATGCCAACCTGATCGCCAACAACACTATCAACATGCAGGCCAAGGATACCTATGCGGCCCAGACGGATTGGTATGGCAGCGCGCGCGGCCGCATTGGTGTGGCCCATGAAAATGCGATGGTCTATGTGACTGGCGGCCTCGCGCTGGCCGACATGAAAGTCTATGACGCGTCCTCAAACGCCGCCATCATTGACGGGCTGGTGCCGGGGGTGGTGGGCGGTGCCGGGTTTGAAGTTGCGGTGTCACAACAGGTCAGCCTCAAGTCTGAGTTCCTGCATTTCGAATATGCCAAGCAGAACGGCGCACAGGGCCAGGACAATGTCGTCCGGCTGGGCGTCAACTTCCACTTCTAAAGCCACCGGGCTTCAGCCTTTCGCGCCATTCCTCGCGCAGCAAGCCGAAGGCGTGCTGGTCCAGCCGGCCTGAGCCATCAAATTTGCGGATCTCGCCGCGCAGCAGGCCCTCATGGCGCATGCCGAGCGCCCAGCAGGCGGCCAGGGCGCCGCGGTTGCTGGCGGCCACTTGCGCGCCGATCTTCTCAACACCGCGCGACTCAAACAGATAGCCAAATACGCTCTTCACGAATTTGATGAAGTGTGGCGCGGGGCCTTCCTCGCCGATGAAGCCGCTGACGCGCGCCAGCCGGTGCTCAAGGTTCAGCGTCACCACGAAAACGCCGATCAACCGCAACCCATCTGGCGTCTCGCGGAAGATGCCGGCCAGCAGGCTGCCGCGCTGGTCATATTGGCCGATCTGGGCCTTGAGCTCGGTGAGCGTCAGCTTGCGCGCGGGCATGTTGAGCGCGTTCATCAGGCGCGGATTGGCGATCCATGACAGGTAGTCGTTATTGGCGTCCGATGGCGAAAGCGTGCGCGCCAGATAGCCGCCATCCCTCCATTGATAGGCTGGCTTGCTGGAGGCGGGGGCAGGGCGTAGCATCGGTTTTCTCGCAGGCTTGGGTGGTGGCGGAAATCATCATGGCCAGAGCCGGGCGGATTTGACAAGTGATGGCAGCTCGGCTATCAGCCGCGTCACTGAGCGGGCCAAGCCCGCTTTTTGCTTGCCCGTGTTGGCCTTTTGGCCAGCTGTCGGCCCCGCAAGGGGAAGAGGAGGGTGGGCTCCAACCGTAACTGGGATGGAGCCGTAAAGTGATCGAGCCTTGCTCGCGCCTTTGCGCCGCCATTCCGCATTTTGAGAGCTGTAAATGACAAAGCGTTCAAACGCCAAATACAAACTGGACCGCCGCCTGGGCGAGAACATCTGGGGCCGCCCGAAGTCTCCGGTCAACAAGCGCGAATACGGCCCCGGCCAGCACGGCCAGCGCCGCAAGGGCAAGATGTCGGACTTCGGCACCCAGCTGCGCGCCAAGCAGAAGCTGCGCGGCTATTATGCCAACGTCTCCGAGCGCCAGTTCTCGAAGTATTACGAAGAAGCCCTGCGCATGACGGGCGACTCGTCCGAGAACCTCATCGGCCTCTTGGAGCGCCGCCTTGATGCGGTCGTGTACCGCGCCAAGTTCGCGCTCACCATGTTCGCCGCCCGCCAGCTGGTTTCGCACGGCCATGTGAAGGTCAACGGCAGGCGTGTCACCATCGCCTCGATCCAGCTCAAGGTTGGCGATGTGATTGAACTCTCGGCCAAGGCCAAGGACTTCCCGGTGATCGGCGAGGCGCTGGCTTCCTCCGAGCGCGACACGCCGGATTACGTTGAAACCAATGGCAAGGACACGGCCAAGCTCACCCGCATTCCGGCGCTGGGCGATGTGCCGTATCCGGTGCAGATGCAGCCCGCCCTGGTGGTGGAATATTACTCGCGCTAATTCGCCGCGGGAGAATGCAGAAATTTGGCGGCGGGGCCTTGCTCCGCCGCTTATTTTTTGGCGCGGGATGGACTAGATAGGGGCATGTTGCGCGTTCCTGAATTGCCCAAGCTTGTGGTTTTTATCATCCGGTGGACGGCCATCGGTGCCGCCGGCGGGCTGGCGGCGATGGTTGCGGTCCTGGCGCTCAACATTGGCGGTTTGCGGGTTTTGCTCGAACACTCCTCCTCGCCGTGGATCGTGCTCTACATCCTCGGCAATTCCTTCGCCGTCAGCGGCGCCACGCTGAGCGTGGGCATTGCGGTTTGGGTGCGGGAGGATTTTGGCGGCAGGGGCGAGCCGCCCAACCCGCGGCTGGAACGCTGGAAGGCCGGGGGCAGCGCGCTCATCCTGCCCGAGGATGAAGACAGGCCGCTGCCATGACGCCGGAGAGGAGTTTTCATGTCTGACACCGCTGCCCGGATCGCCGAACTGGAAATGCGCATGACGCACCAGGACAAGGTGATCAGTGATCTCAATGAAGTGGTGCTGGCGCAATGGCGGCGCATCGAGTCGCTCGAGCGGCAGCTGGCGCGCATCAATGAGGAGATGCAGGCTTTGGAAAGCGGCCCGGTGCCGGTGGACAGGCCACCGCATTATTGAGGCAGCTCAGTCGAAGGCCGCTTCCACCTTGGCGTCGGCCACAGCGAAGCAGCCGGCGAGGGCGGGGCTGATGGGCAGCTCGCGGTAGGCGCCCAATGCTCCCGCGGCTTTGAGCCGGCCAGCGAGACCAGGCTCATCGCCTTGCACCACCCAAACGAAATCAAGCCCGGACTTTTTGACTATGTTGCCGCCTGCCGTCGCAATCGCCGTGACGGCACGCTCCTGCGACGTCGAAGGCTCAAACACCGCCAGCATGGTGCCGCTCGCCTCCGGTGGCAGGGCGGAGTGGCGCACAAACAGCGCCATGCCCGCCAGCCAGATGAGCAGAACCGAGCCGAAGAAGATCAGCGCGAAGCGGTGGCCGGAGCCATTCATGGCTCAGACTGCGGCAAAAGCCTGGGCGCGGTGCTCGCGGATCGGCAGATGCACGATGCCCGCAAACACGCCCAGCGCAACACTCATCCACCACACGGGATCATAGGAGCCATAGTAGTCATACAAGCGGCCACCCAGCCACACGCCAAGGAATGAGCCGATCTGATGGCTCAAGAACACGAAGCCATAAAGCGTGGCCATGTAGCGCGTGCCGAACATCACGGTGACAAGCCCCATGGTGAGCGGCACGGTCGAGAGCCAGAGCAGGCCAATCGCTGCGGCAAACAGCAGCGTTGTTGTGGTGCTGATCGGCAGCAGGATGAACAGGGTGTAGAGCGCGGCGCGCGCCAGATAGATGGCACTCAAGGGAATGCGCTTCACGCCGCGGCCGCCAATGATGCCCGAGGTGTAGGCGCCGACGACGTTGCACAGGCCGATCAGCAGCATTGCGGCCCAGGCGATTTCCTTGGAAATGCCATGCTCGGCCAGATAGGGCGGGAAATGCACGGTGATGAAGGCCAGCTGGAAGCCGCAGACGAAGAAGCCGGCGACAAGCAGGAGGTAGGAGCGGTGGCCGAAGGCCTCGGCCACAGCCTGGCCCATGGGCAGGCTGGTCTCACCCTTGGCATGCGCGGACTTCGAGGTGTTCTGCACCAGCAACGGCACGGAAAGCGGAATGATCACCAGCGCCGAAACAGCCAGCGCCACTAGGCCGGCATTCCAGCCGGAGTTCGAGACGATCTGCCCCACCGGCCAGATGAACAGCGCCTGGCCCATGGAGCCTGAGGCGGTGGCCAGGCCAAAGGCCCAGGAGCGCTTCTCCGGCGGCACAAGGCGGCCCAGTGCCGCCATGACGATGGAGAAGGAAGACAAGGCAATGCCGAGACCGACAAGAAGGCCGGCGGTGAAATCCATCATCGGGCCGGAATCCGAATAGTTCATGCCGAACACGCCCACTGCATAAAGCACCGCACCGGCCATCAGCACGCGGGCGGAGCCGTAGCGGTCGGCCAGCATGCCGGCCAGCGGCGTGCCGATGCCCCACATCAGGTTCTGCAGGGCGATGGCGAAGGAATAGGTCTCGCGTGGCCATTGGTGGGCGGTGCTGATCGGCAGGGTGAACAGGCCGAAGGTGGAACGCACGCCGAAATTGATGATCGCCACCAGGCAGCCCGCGATGAGGATGGTGGTGGGGCGGAAATACCAGGGGGTCTCTTGGGTTGCCGTTGTCATGCTGTTGCCTTTGCGGGAAGGAAAGTCTTGCCGAATTCAGCCACGGCCACACCTGCAAGAATGATGAGGCCGCCGATCAAGGTGTTCATGCCTGTTGCCTCGCCGAAAAACAACCAGCCGAAGAGGGCGATGCAAGGCGGGATCAAATAGAGAGAAGCGCCCACCGAAGTGGGCGGAAGGTGGCCGGCGGCATAGTTCCACAGGTTGACGCTGAAGATGGTGCCGACCAGCGACATCAGCAGCAAGGCCACGAGCGCGTTGTTGCTGAGGTTCCAGGCGGTGGTGAGCGTTTGCGGCGAGGCAAAGGCCAGCGAGGGCAGGGCGCAAAGCACTGTGCACCAGAGCGTCACCCTCACTGGTCCATATTTCACAATGAGCGGGCGGGAGAACACCACATAGACAGCCCATGAGGCGCAACCCAGCAACATCATCACCCCGCCGAAGACCGGGTTGCCAGTGCCGCCGCCCAGGCCATCGGCAAAGAGATAGACGGTGCCGGCAAAGGAAATCAGCAGGCCGAGCAGCACAGGCAGGGAAAGCCGCTCAGATCCTGCGGCAATGGCCAGTGCGGCGATCATCAACGGGTTGGTGGCATAGACCATGCCGCCCGCCCCGGCGCTGAGATTGGCGAAGCCATAGTTGGAGCCGATGTAGTAGCCAAAATTGCCGATGATGCCGATGGCGGCAAAACGCAGCCAATCCTTGCGGGCCACCTCAGCGCCGATGATCAGCAGAAAGGGCAGGCTGAAGGCGGCGTTGGTCCACATGCGGATGGCGATGGCTTCACCGGGCCCGGTCTCCTGGGCGAAGGCGCGCACCAGGCTGGGCGTGATGCTCCAGATGATCACGGTGGTGGCCAGCGCGAGGCCCGGCAAGAGGTGGCTTTGCTTCATGGCTCCTTAGACGCGGGCGGGGCTGATTGGTCAACGCCTGGCGCGGCATGGGTGGCATGAATTCGCCATGCCGCAGCGCAAAAGCGCCATTTGGCCGGGCGTTGTGGATGCAAGACATAACAAGAACACTCGCCAAGCGGCGGCGGCTTGGCTATAAGATTCCCCATGCTCACCGCCCTTTCCATCCGTGACATTGTTCTCATCGAGAAGCTGGACCTTGCGCTCGACAAGGGCCTGACGATTCTGACCGGTGAGACGGGGGCCGGCAAATCCATCCTGCTCGACTCGCTGGGCCTGGCGCTGGGCGCGCGTGGAGACAGCGCGCTGGTGCGGGCCGGGCAGGCCAAGGGTTCAGTGGCGGCTTCATTTGCCCTGCCCAAGGGCCATGCCGCGCTGGAGCTTTTGGCGGCGCAGGAGATTGAGGCCGACGGGGAAATCGTCATCCGCCGCATTCAAAATGCCGATGGGCCCAGCCGCGCCACGATCAATGACCAGCCAGTCAGCCTGAACCTTTTGCGGCAGGTTGCGGCTTTGCTGGTGGAGCTGCACGGCCAGCATGCCGACCGGGCGCTGGTGGATGTGGCCGAGCACCGCCGCCTGCTGGATGCCTTTGGCGGGCTGGACGGGCAGGTGGAGAAACTTTCCGGTTTTTGGCGGGCGATGACGGCTGCTGCCGAAAATCTGAATCAACACAAGGCCTTGATGGCCAAAGCTGAGGCGGAACGTGAATATCTCGAACATGCCGCCGAAGAGCTGGGTGCGCTGTCGCCAGAGCCCAATGAAGAGCAGCAGCTGGCCGAAAAGCGTCAGGTGATGATGCAGGCCGAACAATATGCTTCTGCCCTTGATGAAGCGGAAACGGCCTTGGCTGGTGAGAACAATGCCGAAGCGCGGCTGAATGCGGCGCTGCGCAAGCTGGAGCGCCGCAAGGAAGGCGCTGGCGGGCGCCTGGACCAGGTGTGCGTGGCGCTGGAGCGCGTGTTGCTGGAGCAGAATGAGGCGGCGCGCGCCATTGCCGATGCTAGGCGGCAGTTTGAGTTTGACCCGAAGGATCTGGAGAAATCGGAAGAGCGCCTTTTCGCCCTGCGGGGTGCTGCGCGGAAATACAAATGCACCGTGGATCAACTCGCGGAAAAGCGCGCTGGCTTCGAGGCTGAACTCAAAAGCATCACCGATGGCGGGGCCACGCTGAAGAAGCTTGAAGCGGCGCATGCCGAGGCCAAGGCAGCCTATGAAAAAGCTGCCGATGCGCTTTCTGCGGCGCGCAAGAAGGTTGCCAAGCAATTGGACAAGGCCGTGCTGGCCGAACTGCCCGCACTGAAGTTGGAGAAAGCCCGCTTCGCCACCGAGATCACATCCGATGCCGCCAAGCCGATGAGCGATGGCATTGACCGTGTGGAATTTGTCGTGGCCGCCAACCCCGGCACGCCCTTGCAGCCCTTGATGAAGGTGGCATCGGGCGGTGAGCTGGCGCGCTTCATGCTGGCGCTGAAGGTGATCCTTGCGGCCAAGGGCTCGGCCCCTGTTTTGATCTTTGACGAAATCGACACCGGCGTGGGCGGTGCAGTTGCCGATGCAATTGGCCAGCGGTTGTCACGCCTCGCACAGGGCCTACAGGTTCTAGCCGTCACCCATAGCCCGCAAGTGGCGGCCAATGCCGGGCAGCATTTGCTGATTTCCAAGATGGAAGATGTGGGCGGCAAGCGCATGGTGACGCGCGTCACCCCGCTGTCATCGCAAAGCCGCCGCGAGGAACTGGCGCGGATGCTTTCCGGCGCGTCTGTCACCGATGCGGCGCGGGCGCAGGCGGATGAATTGCTGGCGGGCCGGGCATGAGCCGGAAAGAAGCGGCGGAAGAGCACGCGCGGCTGGCCGCCGAGATCGCGGCGCATGACATTGCCTATCACCAGGAAGACGCGCCGAAGATTTCAGACGCGGATTACGACAAGCTGCGGCTGCGCCTCTTGGAGCTTGAAAAGCAATATCCAACCCTGGCCAAGAATTCGGTTTCGCAAAAGGTGGGTGCGGCCCCCTCCGGCAAGTTTGCGAAGGTCAAGCACGCGGTGCCCATGCTGTCGCTGGCCAATGCCTTTGCTGATGAAGAGGTGGGCGAATTTCTCGCACGCATGAAGCGCTTTCTCGGAATGGCCGAAAGCGCCGAACTGGCGGTGACGGCCGAGCCAAAGATTGACGGGCTTTCGATGTCACTGCGCTATGAGCACCGCAAGCTGGTGCAGGCCGCCACGCGTGGCGATGGCGCGGAGGGTGAGAATGTCACCGCCAACATTCTCACGATCAAGGACATTCCGCACACGCTGCCCGCTTCAGCGCCCGAGCTGATTGAAGTGCGCGGCGAAGTTTACATGTCCAACGCCGATTTCCGCGCGTTGAATGAGCGGCTGGCGGCCGAAGGTGAGAAGCCCTTGGCCAACCCGCGCAATGGCGCAGCAGGCTCGCTTCGCCAGCAGGATGTTTCGGTCACGGCGTCACGGCCATTGAAATTCTTTGCCTATGCCTGGGGCGAGGCGCCGCATCTGCCGGCTGATACGCAATGGGGCGTGGTGCAGGCGTTCAAGGCCTGGGGCCTGCCGGTTAATCCGCTGATGGTCTTGTGCAAATCGGACGAGGAATTGCTGGCGCACTATCACAAGATCGAAGCGATGCGTGCCGAGCTGCCCTATGACATTGACGGCGTGGTGTACAAATTGAATGACCTCGCCTTGCAGCAGCGGCTGGGTTTTGTGTCGCGTTCGCCACGCTGGGCCATTGCCCACAAGTTTTCAGCCGAACAGGCGACAACAGTGCTGGAGGCCATCGACATTCAGGTGGGCCGCACCGGTGCGCTCACGCCTGTGGCGCGGCTGAAGCCAGTCACGGTGGGCGGGGTTGTCGTGTCGAATGCCACGCTGCACAACGAGGATGAAATCGCGCGCAAGGATGTGCGCGTGGGCGACACGGTGATCATTCAGCGTGCGGGCGATGTGATCCCGCAGATTGTTGGCGTGGCGCATCGCGGGGAGGGCGCTGTGCCTTACCAATTTCCGCATGTGTGCCCCGCCTGCGGCAGCCATGCCGAACGAGAAGACCGTGGCGGCGGCAAGGCTGACGCCGTGCGCCGCTGCGCGGGCGGCCTCATTTGCCCGGCGCAACGGGTGGAGCGGCTGAAGCATTTTGCCTCGCGCAATGCCTTCGACATTGAGGGGCTGGGCGACAAGATCGTGCATGAGTTCTATGAGGAGGGGCTGATCGCCGCGCCGCAGGACATATTCACCTTGCAGGCCCGTGATGCCCGCTCCACCAAGAAACTCGCCACGCGCGAAGGCTGGGGCGAGAGTTCGGTGGCCAACCTCTTTGCCGCCATTGAAGCGCGGCGCGAGATTGCGCTGGACCGGTTCATCTTTGCGCTGGGCATCCGCCACATTGGCGAGACAACGGCGCGCGTCCTGGCGCGGCACTATCATTCGGCTGAACATTTGCGCGACCAGATGAAACTGGCGGCGGCAACGCCCGAGAATGATGCGCGCCATGAACTGGGTGCCATCGACGGCATCGGTGACATTGTGGCCGAGGCGGTGATTGAATTTTTTGATGAACCGCACAACCTTGAAATCTATGATGCGCTGCTGGCACAGGTGCGCCCGCAGGCCCTGGAGGCGGTGGCCACCTCTTCGCCCGTGGTGGGCAAGACCGTGGTGTTCACTGGCGCGTTGGAGCGGATGACGCGCGAAGAGGCCAAGGCCATGGCCGAGCGGCTGGGCGCCAAGGTGGCGGGTTCTGTCTCCAAGAAAACCGATCTTCTGGTGGCTGGCCCCGGCGCCGGTTCCAAGCTCAAAGACGCCGAGAAACATGGTGTGAAGGTGATTGATGAGGCGGGCTGGTTTGAACTGGTGGGGCAGCAGTAATTGAATTCATTCGCTTCTGATTTCCGCGCTGGCCTGAAGGTTTCCTGGCCAATGTTTCTGGCCTATGTGCCGCTTGCCATGTTGTGGGGGACGATGGCGGCGGGCAAGGGCTTCACGCCCCTGGATGCGCTGGCCATGAGCTTCTTTGTCTATGCGGGCGCCTCGCAGTTCATTGCCGTGGACATGTGGAGGGAACCGCTGCCGGTCTTGCTGCTCATCCTCACGGCCTTCATCGTCAACCTGCGGCACTTCCTGATGGCGGCTTCGATCTCGCGCCACATCACTTCCGTGCCGAAATGGTTGCAGCCGCTGCTGATGTATGTGCTCACTGATGAGGCTTGGGCCATTGCCGAGCGGCGCGCGCTGGATGGGCCGCTGAGCCTTGGCTATTACCTTGGCGTGGCAGCACCTCTGTGGCCGATCTGGTTCAGCTTCTCGGCCATTGGCGCGGTGATTGGGCAAAGCTTCGGCAATGTGGCGGCGCTGGGCGATTTCGGCCTTGCCGCCATGTTCATCACCATCATTGCCGGTTTCTGGAAAGGCCCGCGCACTGGGGCCGTCATCGGGGCATCGGCTTTCGTTGCGGCACTGGCGCATCTTTATGTTCCGGGGCGGTGGTACATCCTGCTCGGCGGCCTTGCGGGCGTGGCAGTGGCTGCGCTGTTGCATGTTGAAGAGGAAGTGCAGGGGCCGGAAGACACGATGGAGCGGGGCACGCCATGAGTGAGCTTCTGCATTGGCCGTGGCTGATCCCCATTCTCGGCATGGGTGCCGCCACTTACGCGACACGGCTTTCAGGCCTGCTGCTGATGCGCGGCGTGGTGGTGAAGGGCCGGGCCAAGGCCGCACTGGATGCGCTGCCGCCATCGGTTCTCATGGCGGTGATCACGCCAACGGTGTTGATGACAGGCCGGGCCGAGTCCATCGCGGCGGTGCTTACGGCCATCGCAGCCATCCTGCGCCTGCCGCTGCTGGCCACCATGGCGATCGGCATCGGGAGTGTGTGGGTGCTGAAGGCGCTGGGGGTTTAGCCCGGCAGCGTGCCGCCTGCGCTGAGCGACTTGGCGGAGGAATGCACATGCAGCACAGCCATGTTCGGGCTGGCGAGGAAGGCCTTCACCACGGCATCAACATCATCGCCCAGTTTCAGCTCAAAGGTATCCGCGCCGAAGCTTTTGGCCCAG
>JAGWTZ010000020.1 GCA_028868695.1 Alphaproteobacteria bacterium
GGCTTGAGGCCGAGCGCCGCCACCACCGCGGCAATCAGCGCTGCGCCAAGCAAGTAAACCCAGTTCTGGTAGAACACCATCACCGATACTTGCGAAGCGGCGCCGAACTTGCGGGCCAGCAATTGTCCGGTGGCATAGGCGCAGGCCGAGACGAGCGAAAGCAACGCGGCGGGGTTGAACAGTGCCGTGCCTGGTTGGAGGATAATCATCACCCCCGCCAGGCCGATCGCCACGGCAGCCCAGCTTTTCCAGCCGACATGCTCATGCAACATGGGGCCGGCCAGAACTGTCACCACAAGCGGCACCATGAAATAGAGCGCCACGGCCTCGGCCAATGGCAGGGCCGGAAAGGCCATGAAATAGCTGGTATAAGAAATGAGGAGAAACACGCCGCGCAACACGAGAAGTGGCCACTGCCTATCTTTCAGTGCCGAGAGACCACCCTCCCACCAAGCCATGCCAAGGAGAAGAGGCATGGAGATACAGGCGCGGAAGACAATGGCCAAAGTCACGGCATTGGCGCCGCTGATCGCCTTGATCGCTGAATCCTGAAGTGAGAAGACAAATGACCCCGCGCAAAGACAGGCAATGCCAATCAGGTTGTTGCGGGTGCTGGTAGTCACCATGAGTATGGGATTCGCCGTGTGAAAGGCCAATTCATAACCCAGCTCGCTGGCCAGCGCGATGGTGCATTGATTGGCACAGGGGTGAGGCTGGTTCACCTGCAAACCAGCTTCGAACTTCCTATTCCGGCATTACGGTGCCACGGGCGCCCTTCTGCCAAGCACGCAGGCAGAGATATTCCACCACCAGGGCCGAAGCGGCGAGAGATGTGATTTCGGCGTGGTCATATGGCGGTGATACTTCCACCACATCCATGCCCACGAAATTCACCGGAGTGAGGGCGCGGATCACTGATGCGGCCTGGTGATAGCTGAGGCCGCCGGGAATGGGCGTGCCTGTGCCGGGGGCTACCGATGGATCGAGGCAGTCAATGTCAAAGGTCAGATAGGCTTTGCGCTTGCCGACCTTGTCAATGATGATCTTGGCCAGTTCCTTCGGTGACTTGTCGTGGCACTCATCAGCATAGATGATGCGGAAGCCCATGGTGGTTTCACCCACAAAGGTGGTGCGGATGCCGATCTGCACCGAATGGTGCGGATCAATCAGCCCTTCCTTCACGGCGTGGCCAAACATCGTGCCATGGTCAATGCGCCCGCCGGAATCGATTTCCACATCGCGGTGGGCGTCGAAATGCACCAGCGCCAACGGGCCATGTTTCTTGGCATGGGCCTTGAGCAGCGGATAGGAGATATAGTGGTCTCCGCCCAGTGAAATCATTTCCGGGCCTTGCGAGATGATCGCCGTGGCGTGCTTTTCAAGCGCTGCCGGGAAATCATCCTTGCGGCCCCAATCGAAGAAGCAGTCGCCATAGTCGGCCACCGCAAGCGTGTCGAAGGGATCAAAATTCCAGGGCCATACGGGCCCCCAGGCATTCTCTGCCGATGCGCGGCGGATGGCTTCAGGCCCCATCCGCGTGCCAGAGCGGTGCGACACGGCCTGATCAAACGGCACGCCGGTGATGGCAATGTCAACGCCCGTCAAATCACGCGTGTATTTGCGGCGCATGAAGGAGAGCGCACCGGCATAGGTGGCTTCAAAGCGGGTGCCTTTCAGGCTCTCGCGGCGAAAGGCTTCATCCCCGGGGGTGTAGCCAAGCTTGTCTATTTCCAGAGCCATTATTCTGTCAGCACCAAAGCGTCTTCAGGATTAAAGCTTACCCACAGTTTCTGGCCGCGTTCAACGCCGGAGCCGCCAGTGCGGGAATCATTCTGCACGTTGATTTCCAAATCACTGCCGCCAGCATCGGCCACCACATGGCTTGTGTCACCATAATAGGCAACGTCGCGCACGGTGGCCTTGGTCTTGACCAGCCCCGCACCCTTGGGTTCGGAGGCTGAAAGTTTCAGCTTCTCGGGGCGGATGGCAATGGTCGCGGTGCTGCCGCAGGTCTTGTCGGTTTCGATGGCGAACTTGCCCGCGGCCTTGGTCTCGCATGTGACAGTCTTGCCTTTTTGGGAGAGGACCGAAGCGTCCAGCAAGTTCACCTTGCCAATGAAGTCTGCCACAAACTTGTTGCGCGGGTGTTCGTAAAGCTCGGAAGGCGTGGCGATCTGGGCCACGGCGCCCTTGTCCATCACCGCGATGCGGCTTGCCATGGAGAGGGCTTCGTCCTGGTCATGGGTCACGATGATAAAAGTGATGCCCACAGTTTGCTGCAGACGGGTGAGCTCCATGCGCATGTCGTCGCGCAGCTTTGCGTCGAGAGCCGAGAGGGGTTCATCGAGCAGCAGAACCTTTGGGCGCTTCACAAGGGCGCGGGCAAGCGCCACACGCTGGCGCTGGCCGCCGGACATCTGGTCAGGCTTGCGTGCGGCAAGATGCGCGAGCTTCACCATCTCCAGCGCTTCGGCCACGCGCGTCTTGATTTCTGCGGCCGGCACGCCGGTTACCTTGAGGCCATAGCCGACATTCTGTTCCACGGTCATGTGCGGGAAAACGGCATAGGACTGAAACACCATGTTGGTGGGGCGCAGGTTGGGCGGTGTGAAAGCCATGTCCTGCCCGCCAATGATGATCTGCCCTTCGGTGGGCGTCTCAAGGCCAGAGATCATGCGCAGCAGCGTGGTCTTGCCGCAGCCTGAAGGGCCGAGCAGTGCGAAGAATTCGTTCTGGGCGATGTCAATGGACACATTGTCCACTGCAGTGACACCGCCAGCGAAACGCTTCGAAACATTGCGGATCGAGATGATGGGTTCAGACATGATGGTTCCTCAATGGCCCGACTTCGCAGGGGCCTGCAGTTTCATGGCGATCAGCGTCGCCGACAGGGTGACAAGAATGAGAACGGTGGAAGCCGCATTGATCTGCATGTCCACGCCACGCTTCACCATGCCGTAGATTTTTACGGGGAAGGTGACGGAGCCAGGGCCGGACGAGAACAGCGTGATAACGAAATCATCCAGCGACAGGGTGAAAGCCAGGAGGCCACCCGCCACGAGGGCCGGCATCATGAAGGGGATCAACACATTGATGAAGGTTTGAAACTCGGTGGCGCCCAAGTCCTTCGAGGCTTCTTCCAATTGGCGGTTGAAGCCCACGAGGCGCGAGCGCACGACCACCGCCACGAACGGGAACGAGAAGGCGATATGAGCAAAGATGATGTTGATCAGGTTGAATGGCCATACCCAATCACGCACAGCGGCCATCAACCCCGAATAGTTGAAGAACATGGAGAGCGCGATGCCCATGCAGATTTCCGGCACCACAATGGGCAAAGCCACAAAGCCTTCATAAGCGGTCTTGAACGGGAACCTGAAACGCCACAGCGTCAACGCCGTCATGCCGCCCAGAATGGTGGAGAACACCGTCGAAATCAGCGCGATGGTGATGGAATTGCTGAGCGCATAGAAAATCTGCTCGTTGTTCCAGGCCTTCACGTAATTCATGAAAGTGAAGCCGTGCCAAACGCCGCTTTTGTCGACGTTGAAGGAAAACACGATCAGCGAGGCAATCGGCGCATAGAGAAACAGCAACACCAGCGCAAACAGCGCAATGATCCATGGGCGGCGGGCATAGTCCAGCGGGCCCTGCCCCGGTTTGAGTTGGGCACTCATGCATCGACCCCCGTGGAACGCTTGGCGAGGAAGGCACGGACCATCAAGGCAATGAAAGTCACATACATCAGGATGAAGGACAGGGCAGCCCCCAGCGGCCAATTGTTGGATTCAAGAAACTGGTTCTGGATGGCGTTGCCGATGTTCCAATTGTTCGGCCCGCCCAAAATGTCCGATGTCAGGAACGTGCCAAGACAGGGGATGTAGACGAGGATGATGCCTGTGATCACGCCAGGCAGGGTGAGCGGCCAGGTCACCAGCCAGAATGTCTTGGCCTGGGTGGCGCCGAGATCTAGGCTGGCCTCAAGGAAACTGCGATCCAGCTTCTCGATGGTGGAATAGAGCGGAAGCACCATGAAGGGCAGATAGACGTAAACAAGGCCCATGATGACCGCATAGGTATTGTTGAGCATCTCATAGGGCCCCAGCCCCACGAGGCCGAAGGCCTGGTTTACCACGCCCGTGGTGCGGAAGATGGAATACATCGCGTATGTGCGGATCAGCAGGTTGATCCAGAACGGAAGGATCAACAGCAGGAGCAGCAATGGCCGCCAGCGCGGCGCCGCAAAACACACCGCCATGGCCAGCGGGTAGGCCAGAGCCAAACAAAGCGCGGTGGCAATGGCACTCGTCCAGATCGCGCGCCAGAGGAGCACGAGATAATTGTGCCCGGCGGATTCAACATAGTTCTGGAAGGTGTTCATGTAGTCATAGGCGGTGGTGGAGATTTCACCGTCAATGACCGCCTTTGATGAAAAGCTGAGGACAAAAAGAAAGGCCATCGGAATGGCAAAGAAGAGCAGCATCCAAAGGCTGCCGGGCGTGGCCAGCGTCAAGAATACGCGTTTGAAATCTTTCCAATCATCCAAGATTTGTCGCTTCCCTCGTTGCGGTCTTTTTGCCGCGTTACAAATACTTTAGCCAATGGGGCAGATAAGGCAAGGGCGGCGAAATACGCCGCCCCGCCAAGGTTTTTGCGCAGGCGCCGGTCAGGCGGCCTGGATGGCCGTCCAGAGGTCTTCGCGGGCCGCCGTGGCTTCCTCGCCGAGATAGATGGACTGTTCCACTTTCTTCATCTGCTCAGCCGACGGGAAGATGATCGGGTTGGTCTTGTAGTCGTCACTCATCGTCGCCTTGGCGGCAGCGTTGGGCGTGGGATAGTGGATGGCGTCCATCAGCGTGGCGTTCACCTTGGCGTCGCAAATCCAGTTGATGTACTTGTAGGCGTTGGCGAGGTGTGGTGCGCCCTTGGCGATGGCCATGGTGTCCTGCCACATGTTGCCGCCCTCTTTCGGGAGGATGTAGTCCATGTCATTGGTTGGGTCGTTGCGCATCTGGCCCAGCACGTCACCGGAATATTCGCCGCAGATGTCCACGTCACCCGAAGCCAGCAGGCTGTCGCCATTGTCCTTGGCGAAAAGCTTGATGTGCTTCTTGGCGGCGATCAGCAGATCCTTGGCCTTGCCCAGCTCGGTCTTGTTGGTGGAATTCCAGCTATAGCCCAAATATTGCAGGGCGCTGCCCAAGGCATATTCCTGGTCGGCTTGGATGGAGATGCGGCCATCATAGTCCGGCGAGTCGAGCAGGAACTTCCAGGAATCCGGCTTGCCGTTCTTGGCCTTGGACTTGCGGTAACCAATGCCGTAAGTGCCCCACACGAAGGCCAGCGAGTGCTTGCGGCCTGGGTCCCATTCCGGATTCATGAAGGCGGGATCGTAGTTCTTCACGTTGGGAATCTTGGCATGATCAAGCTGAATGATCATGTTGGCCTTGGCAAAGCGCTGCACCCAATTGGCCGAGGGGATGACAACGTCATAGCCGGGGTTGCCAGCCTTCAGCTTGGCGAAGAGTTCGTCGTTTGAGCCGTAAAGGTCGATCTTCACGTCAACGCCCGTGTCCGTCTTGAACGCGCCAAGCGTGTCTTCGCCGAAATAGCTATCCCAGCTGTAGAGATTCAACTTGGCTTCGTCTGCCGCCATGGTCTTGTAGGGCATGAAGGTCAGGCCCATGGCAACGCCAAGGCCACCCTGAAGCACGTTGCGGCGGTTCAGTCTGCGTAGTGTCATTTTCTATTGCTCCCGGTTGAGGTATGACTATTCTGTAATAAGTCTGCAAAGGCTCTCAATTACAAATCTGTCATGCGGCCTATTGCACTTCGGATTTCACATCCGCGTAGGTCTTGTCCAAGGCGGTTCGGGCCAAGGCCACCAATTCATCAATCTGCTGCCTGGTGATGCAGAAGGGCGGGGCCAGAACCATGGTGTCCCAACAGGCGCGCATGATCAGGCCAGTGTTGAAACAATGGTCGCGGCAGATGGTGCCTACCCGGCCGGAATCATGGAAGCGCCCACGCTTGGCCTTGTTGTTGGTGAGTTCAATGGCCCCGATCAACCCCACTGATCGCGTCTCGCCAACGATTGGATGGTCCGCGAGGGATGCCAGCGCCTTGTTGAAATAAGGGCCCAGTTCGGCCACACGCTCCACCAGCTTTTCCTGCTGGATGATTTCGATGTTCTTGAGCGCCACGGCGGAAGCAACGGGGTGACCATCGTAAGTCATGCCATGGTAGAACTCGCCGCCCTTTTCAAAGAAGGGCTTGATCAACTCTTCGGAGAACGCGATGGCGCCGATCGGCAAATAGCCTGAGGAGAGGCCCTTGGCCATGTTCACGATATCGGGCTGGTAGCCATAGGTCTCAAAGCCGAACCAGTTGCCGGTGCGGCCAAAGCCGCAGATCACCTCATCCGAAATCAGGATCACGCCATATTTCTTGCAGATTCGCTGGATTTCCGGCCAGTAGGTGGACGGCGGCATGAGAACGCCAGCCGCGCCCTGGATGGGTTCACCGATAAAGGCGGCCACATTGTCTGGCCCCAGTTCGAGGATCTTCTTTTCCAGCTCGGCCGCGGCTTCAAGGCCAAATTCCTCCGGCGTCTTGTCGCCGCCGAAATCATACCAATAAGGCTGCTGGATATGGTGGAAGCCCGGAAGCTGCGTGCCGCCCTGCTCGTGCATGCCGATCATGCCACCCAGGTTGGCCGCCACCCAGGTGGAGCCGTGATAGCCGCGCCTGCGGCCGATGATCTGCTGGCGGTAAGGCTTGCCCATCACCTTCCAATAATGGCGCACGAAGCGCACGATGGTGTCGTTGCCTTCCGAGCCGGAGTTGGTGAAGAAAATGTGCTGGAAGCGCTTGGGCAAGACCGACGAGATCTTTTCCGCCAGTTCAGTGGCAGGCACCGTCGTGGTTTTGAAAAAGGTGTTGTAATAGGGCAGATCAAGCATCTGCTGGTAAGCCACCTCGGCCAGTTCCTTGCGGCCATAGCCCACATTCACGCACCAAAGCCCAGACATGCCGTCGAGGATCTTGTTGCCCTTGGCGTCCCAGATATAAACGCCCTCACCATGGGTGATGACGCGCGGGCCGCCTGCGGCATGGAATGTCTTGTGATCCGTAAATGGATGGAAATGGTGGGCGATGTCCGCCTTCACGATGGCGTCGAGATTGAGATTCTTCTGCTGGATGTTCATGATGCAAATTCCGGATGTGGCGAAGCAGCCGCTTGGCGCGGCGGTGACGATCGGAAAATCACAATCTCAGGGCTTGAATCCGATACGTGCGCAGGCAACGAGCACTTCGTCCCGCAACGACCTTCTCTTTGTGAGCTTGCCGTGGCACATCAGGAAACTATGGCATGCGGGCGACGGGAAAGCAACCCGGAGGCGGAAACTCGGGTTCAGACCTGAAAATCCTGCCACTCCTGCTCATCCAGTGCGCCGGGTGCTGGGCGGTGCTGCTGCAGCAGGCCGATGACCACGGCAACCAGCCCAAGCCCAACGGCTGGGGGCAAAAGCGCCTCGCTCACCGCATCCACATTCAACAGCATGAAGGGGAGGACAATTGCCAGTGCCATGGCTGGCAACAGGAACAGCTGGACGGCGGAGAGCGCTGTACTTCCCCGGTTGGCCGGAGTGTGAAACAGAGATGCCATCAGGCTGCTCAACACCGCCAGAACCGCCAGCAGCCATGGCAAGTTCCATTCACTTTGCCACAGGCGCTCTGCCGCCATGAGCACAATCAAGCTGGCGGCCATCATCAAACCGGCGCCCGTCAAGGGCGGTGCGTCGCCAAAGGCGAGCATCAACAAGACAGCGGCGATTGCGAGCCCAACGCCCAGCACCATCAGAATGCGGTTAAGCCGCGCGGCATCGGCCATTTGCTGAGACACCGCGGGGTGCAAAACGTTGAAACCCGCCATTTCCAACGCCACCGCCAGCGCACCATTGGACACATTGGTTGCGGGAATGACCTCAATGCGCAGCGCTGTTGCCGGTGAACCAAAAAGCGTGGTGAGTTCCGATGGCAGTGCATCCAGAGACGGTACATCTAGATTGGCCAGCACGTCCGCCCTGTCAGCCAGCCGGTTGAAGCCGCCGAACAGGCGGTTCTCCAACTGGCGCACCTGGTTGTCATCACTGGTGGCCGCCAGAAGCGCGAGACTGCGGCGGAATTCATCGGCGGCCTGTTTCAGGCGCGGTTTGGCAGCCGCGGCTTCGGAGATATCCTTCAGGCTTTGCTGCAGGGTGTCGAGTTCATCACGCAAATCCGCAACATCCTGGCTGAGCACGGGCGTGATGCGCGGGAACTGGCTTTTCAGGGCCTGAAGTGCGGCGCGCTTTTCTTCGCCTGCCTCAGGAAGGAACATGGCCAGCCAACGCACGCCCAAAGCTGCAGGGATGGATTTCAGGCGGTTGATTGCCGCTTCGGCATCAGCCTTGGAGTGCGCAATAAGCGTGACTGGCGCATTGGCGCGGCTCATCACCTGCGCGGGCGGCACAATGAAAATGACCGCCAGGCTTGCCGCCACCAACAGCGCGCCAAGCCCGCGCGCCAGCCATTGCCATTGGCCGGTTTCAAACAAGGCGCGGTGGGCCGGAACCAGCCATTCACTGGCCCGCCACTTCGAAGCTTCGGGAAAATAGCGCAGCAAGGCGGGACCAAGCGTGAAAATGCATAGCAGGGCGAGGCCGACCAATGCCAGGGCAGCAAGGCCCGCGGCCATCGTCGGCGCGGTGCCCAGGACCAAAAGCCCAACCCAGGGGCTGGCCATGAGGCCGGCGAGCCACAGCAGTTCCCGGCCATGAAACTGCGCCGCCAGCATGACGACGGCCTCGCCCGCCGGCTGGCCACCTGCCTGATTGACCACCGCCAAGACAAAATATCCCGATAGCGCGCCAGCAACCATCACCAGCCCCAGCCCCAGCGGCCAGAAAGACAGCCAGCTGACACCAGCCGCACCAGCAATGCCTGCCGCCACTGCACAAGCCATCACCAAAGGTGGCGCCATCATCACCAGCGCCATGCGCGCACGGCCCAAAGCCAGCGCCAGCAGCAAGCCGGAAAACACCAAGGCTATCAGCAATGCGGCAAAAAACCTCGGCCATTCCATGGGCAATGGCGGCGCTTTTTCGGCAGGGTCATCTGCCTTGGCGAGATCAGCCACGGTTTGCGACGAGCTGCTGAGAACGTTGAGCAGCCGCAAGGTGAGCGCGCTGGCCGCTGCTGCCTGGCCTGGTCTTGGCAAGGCCAAAACAGTGACCACGGGGGCGGTATTGTCAGCGTCGAGATCCGCCACCTTGGCCCAATCGACCGGCTTGTCTTCGCCATGCATCAACGCTTGCACCGAAGCAGCGGATTCAGAGAACAGGTCATCGACGCCCTGCGGGTCCCTGCCCTGCTGGATGGCGTTGGAAACCTCGTTGACAAGTGTGGCCATGCTGTTGGCATTGGGCGCCTCGGCGACCGCAGCAAAAAGCGGCTTTAACGAAAGTGCATAGGCAACGCGGCCCTTGATCTCGCCCAGCGGATGATAGAGCAGACCGTGGGCATCGTAGTAGTCCCCGGTGCCGGGCGCGAACACCAACTCGTAGATTTCGCTGTGCTGGCGCAAGGTTTGCACCAGATCGGCGCGTTGCTCGTCGAGCAGGCCCGGATCAGCATTCGAAAGCGTGATGGTTTGGAGGTTGTCGAGGCGGGAGAAGTTGGTGATGCCGCCTTCGGCCTGTGCCTGCTCGAAGGGAATGGGCCAGAGCTCCAGCATGGGCGCCTTCGCGAAATGGATGGCCAAGCCCAGCGCCATTGCCGCCAGCGCCGACCAGCCGATCACCACCAAGAGTGCATTACGCCAGGCGAGGCGCGCCAGACGCGCCAGCACCGTTGGCTTCAATC
Source organism: Alphaproteobacteria bacterium (assembly GCA_028868695.1). Classification (GTDB taxonomy): domain Bacteria; phylum Pseudomonadota; class Alphaproteobacteria; order Rhizobiales; family Aestuariivirgaceae; genus Aestuariivirga. Next base: position 9,907 of record JAGWTZ010000020.1, read on the forward strand.
TTGGCGGCGGGGGCGGCTGGAAGTTGCGCGCCCGCAATTCATCAAAAAGGGATTGCGCCATTCACCCTTCAGCCTTGTTCAGCCTTTTTCCTACGCCGGTAAGCCAACACACTGAAAGGAACAAGCAAGAGATAAATTGCCGAAAAGGCGGTGAGCACTTCCCAAGGGTAGGAGAACAAGAACACCACAAAGCCGGCCATCAGCGCCAACAGCGGCAACGCATATTCACGCGGCACGCGGGTGATGGTTTTTCCCGAGAAGGTGGGAATGCGGCTCACCATCAAAACCGCAACGAGGATTTCATAGACCGAAACAGTTTTGGCAAAGGGGTGGCCTTCATCAATCACGCCAATGAAACCGAGGTAGAGGGGTGCCAGCGACAGCAGCGCCCCTGCCGGGGCTGGCATGCCGGTGAAATAGGCGCTCATCCAGGCTGGCTTGTTGGGGTCATCCAAAGCCACATTGAAACGCGCAAGGCGCAAGGTGCAGGCGATCGCCAGCATCAGGCTCACGGCCCAGCCGAATGTGTGCAGGCTGTTCAGCGACCAGAGATAGACGAGCAAGGCTGGCGCCACACCGAAATTCACCGAGTCAGCCAGTGAATCCAATTCCGCGCCGAAGCGCGAGGTGCCTTTCAGATAACGCGCCAAGCGGCCATCAATGGCGTCCAGCACAATGGCAAACATAATGCCGCCAACAGCGAATTCAAAATGCCCCTCGACAGCGTAGCGGATGGCGGTGACGCCGCTGCACAAGGCCACAAGGGTGAGCAGATTGGGCAACAGATAGCGGATGGGAATGGGCCTGAAGGCGCGGGCCTGCTGTGCATGGCCGGGATGCGGTTCAGGCTTGGCTTCAGTTGCGCCGCTGGCTTTGGGTGGCTTCATGTCATTCCATCCGCGAGGCACGCGCCCCGCCCATGACGGCAAGATCCGCCAGCACCGTTTCGCCCGCCACGCTGCGCTGGCCAAGGCAAACCAGGGGAGCGACATCGCGCGGCAAGTAGACATCCACCCGGCTGCCGAAGCGGATCAAGCCAAAGCGTTGCCCGGCCATGAGCTGATCACCCTCGCCCACAAACTTCACGATGCGGCGGGCAATCAGGCCTGCAATCTGCACCACGCCAATGCGCTGGCCAGACGCAGTTTCAAGGGTGAGGGCCTGGCGCTCGTTGTCTTCGCTTGCCTTGTCCAACTCAGCGTTGATGAAGAGGCCGGGCACATATGTCAGCCGCGTGAGGCGGGCCTTGATGGGCGCGCGGTTGATGTGCACATCAAACACATTCATGAAAATGGAAATGCGCGTCATGGCTTCACGCGGCAGATCCAATTCGGTGGGCGGGATCACCTGCTCGATTGCGCTGATGCGGCCATCAGCCGGAGCGATCAACAGGGTTTCGCCCAGCGGCGTCACGCGCTGAGGGTCGCGGAAGAAATAGGCGCACCACAGGCACAGCACCACGCCCAGCCAACCCAGCGCCGGCCAGGCAAGCCAGAAAAGCAGCAGGGTGACGGCGGCGAAAATGGCCACAAAACGCCATCCCTCCTTGTGGACAGGCGCCAGGCCGGAAGAGATGCTTTGAACGAGCGACATATAGACTCCGATTTGCGCTCGTTATGGTCCATTCCGGTGAAAAGCAAAAGGGCCTGCCATCTCCCCCGAGAATGGCAGGCCCAAAAGGCTGAATTCAGTGCCGCGGCTCTTGCTGGCTGCTTGCACGCTTGGCCGGAAGGAAGCCCAGGGCCCCCTTCCCGGCCGGGTTCGATGTCAATGCATCAGGCTGGACACAAGGCGGATGGCCGGCTTGTCAAAGACCGGGATGGCGCTGAAGGCGTCATCGTCATTCGCCGCATTGCCGAAGGCGGGCATGGCCTGGGGCAGGCTTGCGGTTTTCACCGCCGTGCCGGTGGCTACAGCCTGGAACAGGCCATCGCTCAATTCCATGATTTCAAGCTTCAGGGAGATGATGGCGTCTGCACCCAGAACCTTGGCCTGGGTCAAGATCTTGGCTTCTGCGCCTTCCTTGGCCTGCTGCAGGCCTTCGGCCATCTCTTCCATGGTGGTGTAGGACAGGCCGCGCAGGCCGCCGTGGTTGAACTTCATGATGCGGCGTGACCAAAGCACCGATGCGCGCACCACGCCGAGCGTCTCTTCCACCATACGCCCGGCAACTGTCTCCGTTGTCGTGATCTTCATTTGACTAGTCCCCAATTTCTTTTTGATGGCGCCACCCATGCTGGCAGCTTGCTCACCGTTTGAATGCCGCATTCGCTGCGGTCGATGGGGTTACCTTGCGCTCCAGAAGTAAACAAAAATGAATCCGCACGGCATTTTCATCAAATTTGACGCGTATTTTCCGGGCATTTGGCCCGCAGCGTTAATGACGGCTTCGGTTTTGTGCTTACCGGAGTGTTGATTCAGGCTTGATTCAGCACGCGGCGAAAGGATCAGGCAACTTCCAGCGTTTCGGCCAGCTTGCGGCGGGCTTCATCGGCCTGCTGCTGGCGGTTCCACATGGTTGCATAGAGACCTTTCTTGCGCAGCAGGGCGGAATGCGTGCCACGCTCCACCACCTGGCCTTTTTCCAGCACAAGGATTTCATCGGCCTCAATCACCGTGGAAAGGCGGTGGGCGATGACCAGCGTTGTGCGGTTCTTCGATACATTGCGGAGCGCGGATTGGATTTCCTGCTCCGTCAAACTGTCCAGCGCCGAGGTCGCCTCATCGAGGATCAGGATGGGGGGAGACTTAAGGATGGTGCGGGCAATTGAAACGCGCTGCTTTTCACCACCTGAGAGCTTGAGGCCGCGTTCGCCCACCAGACTTTCGTAGGACTTGGGCAGGCTCATCACAAAATTGTGGATCTGCGCGAGCTTCGCCGCTTGCTCAACTTCCGCGTCAGTGGCGTCAGGCCTCCCATAACGGATGTTGTAACGCACCGTGTCATTGAACAGCACGGTATCCTGCGGCACCATGCCAATGGCGCGCCGCAGGCTCTCCTGCTGCACGCCGGCAATATCCTGCCCATCAATCAGAATGCGGCCGCCTGTCACGTCGTAGAAGCGGAACAGCAGGCGCGAGATTGTTGATTTGCCAGCGCCGGAAGGGCCAACGATGGCCACTGTCTTGCCCGCGGGCACATGCAGGGAAATGCCTTTGAGAATGGGCCGCGCTTGGTCATAGGCGAAGGAGACGTTTTCAAAGACGATTTCACCCTTGCCTGCCACGAAAGCCGGTGCGCTGGGCTTGTCGGCAATTTCGCCATGTTCGCGCAGGATCGAGAACATGCCCTCGACGTCGATGAGGCCCTGCTTGATCTCGCGGTAGGAGGACCCGATGAAGTTCAGCGGCATGTAGAGCTGGATCATCAGGCTGTTGATCAGCACCAGGCTGCCCACCGTGGCCTGGCCCCTGAGGATGGCGGCAATCGACATGGCCATGACGATGGTGAGGCCGATTGAATAGATGACGGCCTGGCCCGCGTTGAGCCCGGCCAAAGACACCCAGGTTTTAATGGCAGCGTTTTCGTAACGCGCCATGGCGCCGTCATAGCGCTCGGCCTCATGCTTTTCGTTGCCGAAATATTTGACGGTTTCGAAATTGAGCAGACTGTCGATCGCCTTGGTACCGGCGTCATTGTCGGCCTCGTTCATGGCGCGGCGGATGCCGATGCGACGCTCTGTGGCCCAATAGGTGAACCAGATATAGGCCACGATGGTGACGGCGATGACCACCACATAGGTCCAGTCAAAGGACCAATTGATCATCACGCAGACCAGCATAATTTCCAGCGCGGTCGGGAAAGTGTTGAACAGCGCAAAGCGCAAAACTGAATCCACGCCATTGATGCCGCGCGAAATGATGCGACTGAGCGCGCCGGTTTTGCGCTCCAGGTGATATTTCAGCGAGAGATGGTGCAGGTGGATGAAAGTGGAGGTGGAAAGGGCACGCACCGTGCGCTGGCCGACCTTGGCGAAGATCGCGTCACGCATCTGCGCGAAGACCACCATGAAAATGCGGCCCAGGCCGTAGGCGAGCACCATGAAGAATGGAACGGAAAGAAGCGCAGCTTCCAGGCCATGGGTGGCTGAAATGCCATCGGTTGCGGCCTTGAAGGCATAGGGCGCTGCGACCGTCACCACTTTGGAAAGCACCAAGAGCAGCATGGCAATGACCACGCGAGCCTTGAGGTCTGCCCTACCCTGCGGCCAGAGATAGGGCAGCAAATGCTGCATGGTTTTCCATTGGCTGGCTTCAGCCATCTGGCCGGTGGCGCGGTTTCGCATTATTGACCTGTCTTGCTGGGAGCTGTGAGGATTTGGCCGGGATAGATCAGGCCGGGGTTGCGGATCTGGCCCTTGTTGGCTTCGAAGATGATGGTGTAGTTCCGGCCAGCGCCATAAATGTCACGCGACAGGCGCCAGAGATTGTTGCCGGGCTGAACGGTAATGGTGTGGGGCTGTGGCGCAACAGGGCTGGCGGCTGCGTTTCCATCGGCTGGGGCGGCGGGCTGCTGGGTTTCAGCAAGCTTGGCGGGCTCTTCGCGCTTGAATGGCAGGGCCACGCGGGAGAGCACGCTGCCATCTTGCGTCACCTCATCGGCGCGCAATTCATGCGTGCCGGGGGCAATGCCGTGTTCATCCTTGTAGGCCCAATTGCCTGAGGCATCCGCCCTGGCATCGCCTGCCAAGGCATTGTCGACATAGAGCCGCACGTCATTGCCGGCATGGGCGCGGCCTGCAAATTGAATGGCGCCAGCACCGTCATAATCCACAGCATCGATGCTCACTGAATCCGGCGCGGCCTTGGGGGCCTGCACCACTTTCGGCGCCTCGCCCGGGGCGAGAACGGCAACCGTGGTTTCAGCGGGCGCCTTTGGCTTGATGGAAACGGCCACGGTTTGGCTGGAGGGCGTTGCCTTGTCACCTGATGTGGCGAGCAGCGACAAGGCCCCTTCACCTTCCGGCAATGGCTTTTCCGGAGTGATGACAAACTCGCCGGCATCGTTGGCTTTGGCGGTGGCGATGGTGGTGCCGTTCAGCTGCAGGGCAACATCGGCGCCCGGCGCGGCACGCCCGGCGATCACGGCATTGCCATCCGGGCTGATGCGGGCCGTGTCAAAGCTGGGCACCACCTCGGGCGGCGAAGCCGGCTGGGGCGCGGCCTGGGCAGCGGCAACTGGCTGTGCTTCGGCTGGCTTGGCCTCCGGTGCGGCAGGTGCAAGCTGCGCCGGCGCCTCAACCTTCTGGGGCAAAGGCGGCGTGGCCGGGCGCAACAGGGCAAAATAGCCGGTGGCTGCGGCGGCTGCGACAACCAGCCCGGAGAAGACCACCAAGGGCGTTTTGTTCATGAAATGATTCAACTGGTAAGTTAGCGTTTCGGCTCACATATAGGCGTGAGTCGGCCCCACAGTAAGGCCCCTGATTGGAAAAGCGGATATGTCTTCAAAGCCCCCCCGGCACAGGTTGTGCGTCTATTGCGGCTCAAGCCCAGGCAAAAGCCCGGCCTATCTGGCGGCGGCCGGAGCCTTGGGCGAGGCGATGGCGGCGGCCGGAATCGGGCTGGTTTACGGAGGCGGCTCCATCGGGCTGATGGGCGAGGTGGCCCGCGCGGTTCTCAAATCCGGCGGGCATGTGACTGGCATCATCCCGCAATTCCTGGTGGCGAAGGAACGGATGCTGGATGGTGTGAGCGAGCTGATCGTCACCCGTTCCATGCATGAGCGCAAACACCTGATGTTTGAACATTCCACGGGCTTCGTCGCCCTGCCCGGCGGCATTGGCACGCTGGAGGAATTGGCGGAGATCACCACCTGGGCGCAGTTGAACCAGCATGCAAAGCCGATCATCGTGTGTGATGTGGCGGGCTATTGGGGGCACTTGCTGGGGCTGCTGCAACACATGCGTGCAGAAGGCTTCATCCGCGCCGAAGCCGATGTTTTCCTCGACATTGCAAAATCTGTTGGTGAGGTGATCCCGCTTTATGAGCAACGCCTTGCCACGGCGCGGCCCAAGATCCCGCTGGCGGCAATCAAGGATCAGTTATGAGGCGTTGCGCAATTCGGCGCGCAGTGACGACCACGAATAGATCGCCAGCGCGCACCAGATGATCGCGAAGCCGGCCAGCTTCCAGGGATTGAGCGTTTCGCCAAACCAGAACACGGCGGTGAGGAACACCATGGATGGCGAAAGATATTGCATCAGGCCAGCCGTGGAATAGCGTATCAACTTGATTGACGCGGAATAGAACAGCAGCGCGCCCGCCGTGTAGAGGCCGCAGCCCATCAGCATCAGCGTGCTGAATGAATCCTGCCCGAAATGCAATTCGCCGCGCGTTGAGAGCCAATAGTCAACAGCCAGCAGCGGGATGAGTGTCAGAACCACTTCCACCAGGAAACCATCGATCGGCCCCACTGGCATGATCTTCCGCAGGTAGCCATAGAGGCAAAAAGTGGCGGCCAGCGACAGGCCGATAAATGGAAAAACGCCTGTGCCCAAAGTCACCACCAGCACGGCCACAACGGCAAGGCCAATCGCAACCATTTGCGGCCGGGTAAAGCGCTCTCCGAGAAAAATGAAACCGACAGCCACGTTCAAGAGCGGATTGATGAAATAACCCAGGCTGGCATCCAGCGTGTGGCCGTTGGTTATGCACCAGATGTATAGCGTCCAATTAAAGACCACCAGCAGGCTGGTGAAAAACAACAGGGCCAGAAGGCGCGGGCTTTTCAGGATGCTCCAGACGCGCGGCAGCAAGCCCGTGTAAAGGACAACGCCGAGACCGATGGGCACGCTCCACACCGCGCGGTGGACGGCAATCTCCAGCGGGTTGATGTAGCGGATGAAGCCAAAATAGGCCGCCATTGTGCCCCAGAAGAGGTGGGCCGTTATGGCATAGATCACGCCCTTGTGCTGGCTGCTGAGATTTTCGGTGATTGCCGTCATTTGGCCCGCTTAAGCCAAGCCCAAGCGCCGCACAATCGCGCGCACGCGCATGGCTGCCCTGTTTTCAGGCAGCAACGCCTTCGCGCAGCAGCTTGAAATAGATCGAATCCAGCAGCGCCTGGAATGAGGCTTCAACGATGTTGGGAGAAACACCCACCGTGTACCAACGGTTGCCCTTGCCATCGCGGCTTTCCACCAGAACCCGGGTGGTGGCCCCCGTGCCGCCGTTGAGGATACGGACCTTGAAGTCCACCAGTTCCATGTCGGCGATGTGCTTCTGGTATTTGCCAAGGTCCTTGCGCAGCGCCACGTCCAGCGCGTTCACCGGGCCATTGCCCTCGCCAGCGTTAATGTAGGTTTCGCCATCCACCTGAACCTTGACGACAGCTTCCGAATGCATCTCGCCCTTGAACTGCTCAACTGAGGTGCGGAAGGAGATCACGTCGAAATAATGGGGCACGGAGCCAAGCACACGGCGCGCCAAGAGTTCAAATGATGCATCGGCGCCGTCATAGGCATAGCCTATCGCCTCGCGCTCTTTCACCTCGCGCAGAAGCTGATCAAGCTTGGTGTCATCCTTCTTCACAACCAAGCCGATGCGTTCCAGCTCGGCCAGCAGGTTGGATTTTCCGGCCTGGTCAGACACCAGAATGCGCCTGCGGTTGCCCACGCTTTCCGGCTTCACGTGCTCATAGGTTTCCGGCTCCTTGGCCAGCGCCGAGGCATGGATGCCCGCCTTTGTGGCGAAGGCCGACTTGCCCACATAGGGCGCTTGCGCGAAAGGCGCGCGGTTCAGCAGTTCATCGAAGGCGCGCGACACATTGGTGAGTTCACTCAAGTTCGCGCCGATTTCGAAGCGCGTGGCATAGTGCGGCTTGAGGCCCAATGTGCCGATCAGCGAGATCAAATTGGCGTTGCCGCAACGCTCGCCAATGCCGTTCAGCGTGCCCTGGATCTGGCACACGCCCGCTTCCACCGCAGCTAGCGAATTGGCCACGGCCTGTTCCGTGTCGTTATGGGCATGGATGCCAAGATGCGAGCCGGGGATCATTTTCGTCAGTTCACGGACGATTTCGGCCACTTCCCCCGGCAAGGTGCCGCCATTAGTGTCGCAGAGCACAATCCAGCGCGCGCCAGCATCAAGGGCTGCCTTGGCGCAAGCGGTGGCATAGGCAGCATTGGCCTTGAAGCCGTCGAAGAAATGCTCACAATCCACCAGCACTTCCTTGCCCGCGGCCTTGGCGGACTTCACGCTGTCGGTGATGGTTTCAAGGTTTTCCTCATTGGTGCAGCCCAGGGCCACGCGCACATGATAGTCCCAGCTCTTGGCCACAAAGCAGATAGCCTTGGATTTCGCCTGAAGCAACGCCTGCAAGCCGGGGTCATTCGCGGCCGAACGCCCTGCCCGCTTGGTCATGCCAAAGGCGGTGAAGGTGGCCTTGGATACGCGTTCTTCGCCGAACAGCGCGGTGTCCGTCGGGTTGCCGCCGGGATAGCCGCCCTCGATGTAATCCACACCCAGCTTGTCGAGCAGCGCCATCACCGCCAGCTTGTCTTCCAGCGAGAAGGTCACACCCGGTGTCTGCTGGCCATCGCGCAGCGTGGTATCAAACAAGGCGATGCGGCGCATCAGACGAGACCTTTCAAGTGGAGAGCCGTGTAGATGACCAGCCCGAGGATGACGAACTTCAGCGCGATGAAAACCAGCCAGCGCTTGGGGAATGGAAATGCGGAGTTGGAGGGCTTTGGCGCGCTCATCGCTTCACCTCCCACTCAGTTTTCAGTTCGCCCGAGGCGGGGTCTTTCACGTCCTTGATCGACACGCCCATAGCTGCCAGCTGATCGCGGATTTCATCAGACTTCTTCCAGTCCTTCGCCTTGCGGGCCGCCAAACGTTCGCTGAGTTTTGCCTCAACAAGATCATCGTTGGCCAATGAAAAATCCAAATCTCTCTGTGCAAGAATTGCTTCATTTTGTGATGTCGCATCTGCGAGCCCGGTGAGGTTTAGGAATTTCGCTAACTCAGCAATAGCCCAATTTTTGCCATCGAGCGCATCGTTGTAAATTGAATCAGCAAGCGTGAACGCCAGAGGCGTATTCAAATCATCCAGCAATGCATTTTCTATCCTGTTGAATGAATCACCACCACCAACTGCACCTAACGCAATTTCGCGATACTTGCTCAGCTTGGCTTCAGCTTCGCGCAATCTGGGCACCGTAAAATCAATTGGTTGTCGATAATGGCTCATGAGCATTGCCGTCCGTAAGACATCTCCACTCCACGGACGTCCACCAAATGCATCGGTCCCCATCAACTCGTGAATTGAATAAAAATTCCCAAGGCTCTTGCTCATCTTCTGGCCTTCCACCTGAAGGAAGCCGTTGTGCATCCAGTAGTTGGCCATGACGCTTGTACCGTGGGCACAGCGGGATTGGGCGATTTCGTTTTCGTGGTGGGGGAAGATCAAATCCAGCCCGCCGCCATGGATGTCGAACACCTCGCCCAAATGGGCCTTGCTCATCACGCTGCATTCAATGTGCCAGCCGGGGCGGCCGCGGCCCCAGGGAGATTCCCAGCCCGGTTCCTCGGGCGAAGACTGCTTCCACAGCACAAAGTCGCCCGGGTTTTTCTTGTGCGCGTCCACGGCAACACGTGCGCCCGCCATCTGGTCTTCCAGCTTGCGGCCCGAGAGCGCGCCATAGTCCTTCATCGAGGACACATCAAACAGCACCTCGCCGCCCGCCTCATAGGCATGGCCACGCCCCACCAGCGTGCGGATCATTTCCACCATGCCTTTGATGTGCTCGGTGGCACGGGGCTGCACTGTGGGCGGAAGGCAGCCCAGCGCCGTCACATCCTTCTGATACTGATCATAGGTTTTTTCGGTGACATGGCGGATGGCCTCGTTCAGCGGCATGCCGGGGTAATCCCGCAAGGCGCGGGCGTTGATCTTGTCATCCACATCGGTGATGTTGCGCACATAGGTGACATGATCCGCGCCATAGGTGTGGCGGAGCAGCCTGTAGAGCACGTCAAACACAATCGCGGGCCGCGCATTGCCGATGTGGGCAAAGTCATAGACCGTGGGGCCGCAGACATACATGCGCACATTGGAAGGATCGATGGGAACGAACACTTCCTTCTGGCGGGTCAGCGTGTTGTAGAGGCGCAAAGTCATGCTTCTTCCTTAGGCTGCTGCCCGGGAAGCGCTTGGTAGTTGAATTTGAGTAAGCGGCGCCCAGCCAGCGATTATGTCGCTAGTTGCAAATAATAATGCTGCAAATGGCAGCGGTTGGGCGTTTGGTCAACATTGCCGCCAAAGATGAAGCATTGGCCATGCGCCGTCAAGGCCGGGGTTTGGCCATGGTTCACGAGGCCTGAAGGCTGCGGCAATCGGCGCCGGGATGGGCGGGCTCGGAGCTGGTAAACATGCAGCATGGATGCTTCTACCATGGTTTCGCCGCCATTCGAGGCGATTGCCAGCGACCGCGAGATTGGCGCGCTGGTGCATGATTTTTATGGCCGGGCACGGGCCGACGCAACACTGGGCCCCATTTTCGAAAAACATGTCAAGGATTGGGACCGGCACTTCCTGCTTCTGGCCGATTTCTGGTCTTCAGTGCTTAACACTTCGGGCCGCTACAAGGGCCAGCCCATGATTGCGCACATGCGCCTGCCTGAGCTTGAGGAACACCATTTTGCCCATTGGCTAAGTATGTTCGAGACCTCGGCCGAAGCCACCCTAAACCCCAAGGCCGCGGCTGTGGCCAAGTTCAAGGCGGCGCGGATTGCCCAGAGCATGCGCCTTGGCCTGCGCCAGCTTCTGGGCAAATCAATTCTCGAGCCGCTGGACTAGCGCGGCCCCTGGCCGAACAGCACCTTGCGTTCATCGTCCGTCATCGGCTTGGAATAGGATTGCGGCGCCTGGGCATAGGCCCGCACCACTGCCGGGCGCGCCTTGATGGCATCAAACCAGCGCTTCAGATGAGGGAAATCCTCAAGTTTCTGCTTGTGGTTTTCATGCGGCACAATCCACGGATAACTGGCCATGTCGGCAATGGAATAGGCGCCAGCCACAAATTCACGATCCGCCAGCCGCTTGTTCAAAACGCCGTACAGGCGCGCGGTTTCCTTGGTGTAACGTTCCATGGCATAAGGGATTTTCTCTGGCGCATAGACATTGAAATGCCCGTTCTGCCCCGCCATCGGGCCAAGGCCGCCCATCTGCCAAAACAGCCACTGCATCACTTCGGTTCGCCCGCGCAGATCTTTCGGCAGGAACAGGCCCGTCTTTTCAGCAAGATATTGCAGGATGGCGCCGGATTCAAAAACGCTGATGGGCTTGCCGCCATCGGAGGGTGCGTTGTCTACAATGGCGGGAATGCGATTGTTGGGGGCAATGGCCAGGAATTCCGGCTTGAATTGGTCGCCCTTGCCGATATCCACGCGGTGGATGGTGTAAGGCAGGCCGGCTTCTTCGAGGAAAATCGCAATCTTGTGGCCGTTGGGCGTGGGCCAATAGTGCAGGTCAATCATGTCTTGGTCTTTCTGTAATTCACTCGATTACACATATAGATGCTGGGCCAAATAGTTCAAGCGGCCCGGTCGACCACATGATCAAGCTGGCCCCAAAATGATGAATGTTTCACTTTTTGCCACACCATCAAGGGAGCGAACCGATGTCATCAAATTGTTGAGCTCCCCCATTGTGGTAACTTCAATTTCGGCAATCATGTCCCAAGTGCCATTCGTGTTGTAGACCGCTGCGATACCGGGGATGCGTTTTATAGCCGCGATGGCACTCTTTACTCGAGAATGGGCCAGTTCAATCAGCATAACCGCGCGCAGTTGATCATCGCGAACTTCATCGCGCAGACGAACGGTGAAGCCCTTTATGTCGCCGTTCCCGACCAACCTGTCGAGTCGCTTTTGCGCGGTGGCGCGCGCCACGCCGAGAATTTGCGCGAGCTGAGGCACAGATGCCCTGCCATTGATGCGGAGCTCGGCAATGAGGCGCTGATCCAAATCATCCATTCTAATTTACCTTTTCGCCACTAGGTTTAACTATTTCGGCATTATATCGTTCTTTTAAGCAGTTTGCATCCTTTTTTGAAAAGACGTCGCGGCGCATGAAACGGCGGTGACTAGCCTGTAGCTCTCCCCCAAATAAAGGCTGTTCGCATTGGTTCGACAACGCATTTTGCAATTCGGAGTGACCACCCATGAACTATGACGTCAACCTCGTGCGCGAGAACTTCCCCGGCTTGAAGAGAATGAAGGGGGGCCAAGCTGTTGCTTTTCTCGACAATCCCGCAGGCACACAGATCGCCAAGTCCGTGGTTGACCGCATGACCGATACGATGGTTCACAAGAATGCCAATCTCGGCGGCTTTTTTGGCACCTCGCTTGAAGCCAGGTCAGCGGTAGATGCCGCTCACCGCGCCGCAGAAATTTTTGTCAATGCTCGCCATGAAGGTGAAGTGTTTTTTGGCCAGAGCATGACGAACCTGACCTTTGCAATGTCGCGCAGTATTGGCACCACGCTGAAGGAAGGCGACGAAATCGTGTTGACGCGGATGGACCACGACGCGAATGTGGCGCCATGGTTGATGATCGCGGAGGATCGCGGGCTAAAGGTGCGCTGGTTGGACTTTTCGCCCGATACGTTTGAGTTCAACCTCAGTGATCTGAACCAGCTTCTCAATGAACGCACTAAAGTGGTTGCCGTGAACTATGCAAGTAACGTCACCGGAACCATCAACAATGTCGCGGAAATTGCCCGGTTGGCTCATAAAGTGGGCGCGCTTGTTTATGTGGATGCTGTGCAATTTGCGCCACACGGGCTCATTGATGTTCAGGCTCTCGACTGCGATTTTCTTGTGTGCTCCGCCTACAAGTTCTTCGGGCCACACTACGCGCTGATCTGGGGCCGCAAGGAGCATCTCAAAACTCTCCGCGCATACAAGGTCAGGGCTGCCTCGGAGGATCTCCCCTGGCGCTTCACAAATGGAACGACCAACCGCGAAGAAGTGACGGGCGTTCACGCGGCGATTGACTATATCGCGGGCCTTGGCAAAGTTTTTGGCGGGGGGCCCTCAAACGCCAATCTGCGAGCCCGGCTCGCGGCCGGGTTCGAAGTTATGAAAGTGCATGACAATATGTTGGCCGGACGCCTGATTGAAGGCTTGAAACACTCCAATCGGGTCCGCATCCATGGCATCACTGACCACAAGAAATTCGACAATAGGGTTTCAACAGTGACTTTCAGCGTCGATGGGAAGCATCCTGACGAGGTAGCCAAATTCATGGCTGATCGTGGCCTTCAGGTTTGGAGCGGACACAACTATGGACTGGAGCCCAACCAACGATTGGGCATTCTTGAATCGGGCGGCGGCGTTCGTGTGGGACCCGTCCACTACAACACAGTCGAAGAAATCGACCGCGTTGTTGATTCAGTTGATCAATTTCTGCGGGCGAACTAAACTGCACCTGCAAGCGGTCTTTCCACGCAGAATCGCTTGAGGTCCGCCTTGCTCACTCAGCCGCTTCGACGCTTTCATCGTCGTCAAACTTGCGGGGGCGCAGGGCCTGCTCCTTCTTCAGCTCTTCGGCAACGAGGAAGGCCAGTTCCAGCGCCTGGGCGGCGTTGAGCCGCGGGTCGCAGAAGGTGTGGTAGCGGTCGTTCAGGTCCTCATCACGCAGCGCGCGCAGGCCGCCCGTGCATTCTGTGACATCCTTGCCGGTCATTTCAACATGGATGCCGCCAGCATGGGTGCCCTCGGCCTGATGGATGGCCATGAATCCGCGCACTTCCTTGAGAATCGCATCGAAGGGACGCGTCTTGTAGCCGCTGGTGGACTTGATGGTGTTGCCATGCATCGGGTCGCAGGACCAGACAACCACGCGGCCCTCGCGCTTCACGGCGCGGATGAGATCAGGCAGATGCTTTTCCACCTTGTCGGCGCCGAAGCGGGCGATCAGCGTCAGGCGGCCTGGCTCGTTGTCCGGGTTGAGCAAGTCGATGAGCTTGATAAGCTCGTCGGGCTTGAGCGAGGGGCCGCATTTCAGGCCGATGGGGTTTTTCACACCGCGCGCGAATTCAACATGGGCATGATCCGGCTGGCGCGTGCGATCACCAATCCAAAGCATGTGGCCAGAGGTGGCATACCAATCACCGCTGGTCGAATCCACGCGAGTCAGCGCCTGCTCATAGCCGAGCAGCAGCGCCTCGTGGCTGGTGAAGAAGTCAGTGGAGCGCAGCTGCGGCGCGGTTTCAGCGGTGATGCCGCAGGCGCGCATGAAGCCCATGGCTTCGGTGATGCGGCCGGCGAGTTCGCTGTATTGATCCGAGGCCGGAGAGTCCTTCAGATAGCCCAGCGTCCACTGATGCACATGCTCGAGGTTGGCATAGCCGCCCTGTGCGAAGGCGCGCAGCAGGTTCAGCGTGGCGGCAGACTGGCGGTAGGCCATGATCTGGCGCTCCGGGTCTGGCACACGGCCTTCCATGGTGGCGGCAGCGTCATTCACGATGTCGCCGCGGTAGATCGGATATTCCACGCCGCCGATCGTTTCGGTGGGTGAGGAGCGCGGCTTGGCAAACTGGCCAGCAATGCGCCCGACCTTCACCACCGGCTGGCCGCCAGCGAAAGTGAGAACCACTGCCATCTGCAGGAAGACGCGGAAGAAATCGCGAATGTTATCGGCCGAATGTTCAGCGAAGCTTTCGGCGCAGTCGCCGCCCTGCAGCAGGAAACCCTTGCCTTCCGATACCTTGGCAAGGCGCTTTTTCAGCTTGCGGGCCTCACCGGCAAAAACCAGCGGAGGAAAACCGCCAAGGCGGGCTTCCACGGCACTCAGCTTGGCCGCGTCAGGATATTCCGGCATCTGCATAACGGGGAAATTCCGCCATGAGTCCGGGGTCCACTTCGCTGTCATAATCACGCACTCCAGTTCCAAAGAGGCCCATATAGGCCCGGCGCCCTGATAAAGCCAGCATAGGCCAAAAAGCAAGGTTTCATTAAAGAAGCGCTGCTAGGCTTCCTACGCTGGGTTGTGGCCATTTCGGGACAGGGCCTCAGGCTCCCAGCAGCCACGGAAACCGTCTGGCCAGGCCGGATGCTTCCACCAACGCCGCCGGAGTTTTGCATGCACGACTTCATCAACAGCCTGGATCTGCCCGACGTCCAGACCTTCCTGCTGAACGGGCATCCGCCCATCATTGTCCAGCTCATGGCGGTGAATACGGTGGTCATGGTGCTGTTCATCCTGCGCGGGCGGCGCGCCAATAACGCCCATCGCCGCCACCTGACCTACGTCACACAATGGATTTTCGTTCTCATGAACCTTGTGGTGGTGTGTGAAGAGCAGTGGCTGCCCTATGCCGACCACAGCCGCCAAGTGGTGAGCGACCGCTACTCCACCATGTTCCACTACAATTGAGGCAAACTCAACGCCTGTTACGCTTCTCCGCGATCAGGGATTCCGCCGCCGATTTGTAGGCTTCCTGGCGGTCCACACTCCAATATTTGAGATTGTCGATGCGGATGGGATCGCCGGTCACGGCGCAGCGCACGAATTCACCTTCTTTCAGCACCTGGAAATCGGAATCAAGATACCGCAGCTTCGCTTCGCGCTGGGGCGGAATGGGATGTTCGTGAAAGTTCATGCCATTCCTATAAGCTTCAACTGAGGCAATTAAAAGAGCGTGCCTTGCTTTGAAGCGGGCTTGGCCAAAACCTCAAGGCTTCCATCCGCCATCTCAACCTGGAGGCGTGTTTCGGGGCTTACGCCAGTGACACCGCGCAAAGGCTCTCCCTTGGCGGTTCGCAACACGGCAAAGCCACGCGCCAATACGGATTTGTACCCCAGCGCCGCCAGGAGCTTGGCCTCACTGGCCAGCCTGTCCCGCGATTTGGCCATGGCTTGAGCCAAACCACGCTGGCCACGTGCTTGAACTTCCCCAAGGCGGCGGCGGCTTTCTGCCACACGCTGCTGCAAGGGCTGCAGGCTGACACGGCCCGATTGGCGCGCAAGCGCCACGGCATGGGTTTGCAAATTGGCCTTGAGCGCGCGGGGCAATTTGGCCCCTGCTCCGTCCAAGCGCTGGCGGGCCAGCGCCAGAATGTCGTCGGGCTTTGGCAGGGCGCGTGAAGCTGCCTGCAGGCGCAAGCGCACTTCCGAAAAAACCCTTGAAAGACCGCGTTTCTGGCGGGCGGCAAGGCTGGCCACCTCGGCCAGCAGATCAGCCCGCACAGGCACCGCACGCTCTGCTGCTGCCGTGGGCGTCGGCGCGCGCAAGTCAGCCGCATGGTCAATCAAAGTGGTATCAGTTTCATGGCCGATAGCCGAGATCAGCGGAATTTTGCTCG
Source organism: Alphaproteobacteria bacterium (assembly GCA_028868695.1). Classification (GTDB taxonomy): domain Bacteria; phylum Pseudomonadota; class Alphaproteobacteria; order Rhizobiales; family Aestuariivirgaceae; genus Aestuariivirga. The sequence goes on from JAGWTZ010000020.1 coordinate 26,220, forward strand.
CCGCGGCAGCGCGTACCACGATTTCCTCGTTGAAGGGCCAGAGGTCTTCGAGTGAGCCACCGCCACGCGCCACGATCAACAAAGCCGGTTTCTGGTCCATGGCGTTGAAACCAGCGATGGCGGCGGCAACCTCGGCGGCGGCCGTTTCACCTTGAACACGGACCGGCCAGACCTGGACATGGCGGGGGAAACGGTCATTCAGCCGGTGCAGGATATCACGGATCACGGCGCCAGTAGGAGAAGTGATGATGCCAATACTGGCTGGCAGATAAGGCAGCGGCTTCTTGCGCTCTGCATCGAAAAGGCCCTCGGCAGCAAGCTTCTTGCGCCGTTCTTCGAGCAGGGCCATCAGCGCCCCAACGCCGGCCGGTTCTACATTTTCAATGACGATTTGATAGTTGGACTTGCCGGGATAAGACGTGATCTTGCCAGTGGCGATCACCTCAAGGCCTTCCTGCAGCTTGCTGCGCAGGCGGCCAAAAGCTCCGCGCCAGATCACCGCATCAAGCTTGGCGCCTTCGTCCTTCAGCGCGAAATAGGCATGGCCCGAGGAATGCGGGCCGCGATAGCCCGAAATCTCGCCGCGCACCCGCACATGGCCAAAGCGGTCTTCCAGCGTGCGCTTCAGGGCGTGCGAAAGCTCGCTGACCGTCTGCTCGCCCAGATTGGGCTTGGTCGGCTCGAAGATTTCCCCGGTTTCAGGGTCAAACTCTGGCGGGCTGGACAAGTTGGAAGATTCCCTTGAAGTTCGAAGCCTTATTGCCAGATAGAGGGCACATCATGCAAAGCGATTCACTGACTGTATTGCTGATCGGCTCCGGCGGGCGCGAACATGCGCTGGCCTATGCCCTCACAAAATCCCCGCTCCTCAAGAAACTCTATGCCGCGCCAGGCAATCCAGGCATCGGCAAACTGGCTGAGTTGGTGCCGCTGAAGGTCACCGACCATGCGGCGGTGATTGCTTTCTGCAAGGCAAATGGTGTGGGTTTCGTGGTCGTCGGGCCAGAAGCGCCATTGGTGGCCGGGCTGGTGGATGATTTGGCTGCGGCAGGCGTTGCATCTTTCGGCCCGTCGAGATTCGCCGCTCAGCTAGAGGGCTCGAAGGGCTTCACCAAAGACATCTGTGCGGCCCATGACATTCCCACGGCTGCCTATCAACGCTTCACCGCTGAGGCTCCAGCACTGGCCTTTATCGAAAAGATGGGCGCGCCAATTGTGGTCAAGGCCGATGGCTTGGCTGCGGGCAAGGGTGTCACCGTTGCGATGACGCTGGCCGAAGCCGAACAGGCCGTGCGCGAGATTTTCTCCGGCCGTTTCGGCGCAGGCGAATGCGTGATCGAGGAGTTCCTGGAAGGCGAGGAAGCGAGCTTCTTCGTGCTTTCCGATGGCAAGGATGTTTTGCCGCTCACCACGGCGCAGGACCACAAGCGGGTAGGAGACGGTGACACCGGTCCCAACACGGGCGGCATGGGTGCCTATTCGCCTGCGCCTTGCATGACGGAAGCCCTGTGCGCGGAGGCGCTGGAAAAGATCGTCAAGCCCACTGTCAAGGCGATGGCCACGATGGGCCACCCCTACAAGGGTGTGCTTTACGCCGGATTGATCCTGACAAAGCAGGGGCCGAAGCTCATCGAATACAATGCGCGGTTTGGCGACCCGGAAACCCAAGTGCTGATGCTGCGGCTGCAGAGCGACTTGCTTGAGCTGCTGATGGCGACGGCCAATGGCACTCTTAAAGGGAAGACTGCCCAGTGGCGGAAAGATCCTGCGCTTACCGTTGTGCTGGCCGCCAAGGGCTATCCGGGAGAGGTAGAAAAAGGGAATCCGATCAATGGGCTGGACCAGACCTTTGAGAAGGGTGTTGAAGTATTCCATGCCGGGACGGCACTGGACGGCGAATTCATTGTTTCCAACGGCGGGCGGGTTCTCAATGTCACTGCGCTTGGGGCATCAGTGAAAGATGCGCAGGCCAAGGCTTACCGTGCAGTGGATCAGATTGGCTGGCAAGGCGGCTTCTGCCGCCGTGACATTGGCTGGCGGGCGTCCGGCAAATGAAGATTGGCCTGGCCCTCGGCGGTGGCGGTGCGCGCGGGCTGGCGCATATTCCGTTGCTGGAGGCCTTCGACGAACTGGGGTTGAAGCCCTCGATGATTGCCGGGTGCAGCATGGGCGCTCTCGTCGGTGCTGCTTATGCGGGCGGCAAGAGCGGGCGCGAACTGCGCGAACACGCCATCCGCCTCCTCTCCAACAGGGTGGATCTGGCGCGGCATGTGTTCGGCGCAAAACAGGCAAGGCTTGGCGACATTTTTTCGCTGAAGGGGCTGTTGACGCTGCACCTTGATGGGCAAAAGCTGGCGGATCTCGCGCTTCCCGGCGAGATGCCGCAAAGGCTTGAAGACTGCGCCATTCCGCTCAAGATCATCACCACTGATTTTGAGCAAATGGAGGAAGTGGTGCTTTCCCAGGGCCTGTTGCTGGAGGCCGTGGGCGCGTCCATCGCCATTCCCGGATTGATCGAAGCGCCGCGCCTCAATGGCCATATTCATGTGGACGGCGGGGTAAAGAACCCTGTGCCGTTCAATCATGTTTCTGGCGATGTGGTGGTGGCCATTGACGTTACAGGCCGGCCGAAGCTGCGGGTGAAGCAAACCCCCTCCAATATCGAGCTGGCTGTGGGTTCATTGCTCATCATGTTTCATGAGTTGGCGGATTTGCGCCGGGCGCAGAACCCGCCGGATATCTACATTTCACCCAATATCGACGGCTTTGCCTCGGCCGACTTTTTCAAGGTGAAAGAGATCTTCGCCGCTGCCGAGCCGTCCAAGGACAAGCTCAAGCGTGCGCTTGAAATGCGAATCAAAGCAATCACTTAACGGCGGTTCTTGAAAAACGAGGTGAGCAGCTCTTTGGCCTTTCCTTCGCCGATGCCGCCATAGACTTCCGGGCGGTGATGACAGGTTGGCTGGCTGAAGAAGCGCGGGCCGTGTTCGACCGCCCCCATCTTTTCGTCTGCGGCGGCGAAGTAGACGCGGCGGATGCGCGCAAAAGAAATGGCGGCGGCGCACATGGCACAGGGTTCGAGTGTCACGTAGAGATCGCACTCGATCAGCCGCTCGCTGCCCATGGCCTTGGCGGCGGCGCGGATGGCGAGGAGCTCGGCGTGGGCGGTGGGGTCCCTGTCCTGCAGCGTACGGTTTCCGGCACTGGCCATGACCTCACCCTTGGCATTCACTACCACAGCCCCAACGGGCACCTCTCCGCGCGCGGCGGCGGCCGCAGCTTCCGCAAAGGCCCGCTGCATTGGCTCTGGCAGTTTCTGCTTCATCGTGGCAGATGGGCCGAAGCAGCAACCAAGGTCAAGAGCCATTCATGCGCATTGTCGGTGGAAAATTCAAAGGGCGCGAAATCAAGGGCCCGGCCAGCGGTGCCACAAGGCCGACCAGTGACAGGGTGCGCGAAAGCATCTTCAACATTCTGGCCCATGGCGTGGAAGGATTCACGCTGGAGGAAGCGCGGGTGATGGACCTGTTTGCCGGCACCGGAGCACTTGGCATGGAGGCCCTCTCCCGCGGTGCCCGGTTCTGCTGCTTTGTCGAGGAAGACGCCGGCGCGCGCGGGGTGATACGTGCCAATGCTGATCTTTGCGGGGCCATTGGCCAAACGCGCATCTGGCGGCGCGATGCCACTTCCCTCGGCCCTTGCGCGCCCCAGACTCCGTATGACCTGATTTTCGCCGACCCTCCTTACGGCAAGGGATTGGGTGAAAAGGCGCTGGCTTCGGTGCTTGAGGGCGGATGGCTCGCTCCCGGCGGCGTTGTGGTGCTTGAAGAAGCGGTGCGCAGCCCAGTGGCTGATGTGCCGGGGCTTTCATTGCTCGATGCGCGCGAATATGGCGACACACAGGTGCGTTTTTACCGCTTTTCCTGAGCGCGCTCTTCCAATTCCATCAACAGGGCAGTGCGTGAGTGTTTGGCCACCTCCTGCCAGTGCTGGCCGGAAATCACGGCATCGAGGCCCCAAAGCAAGTTCAGCGAAGGTGCTGCGCCCGTTGCTTTCACTGCCAGAAAGGCCCGAACGGCACCGAGCTTCACCAACTGATCACGTGTCGTGATGCCGGCCCTGGCCAGCATGGCGTTGGATTTCGGCCCAATGCCCTCAATCATGTGCGGCCGAAAAGCCGTTCAATGTCTTTCATCTCGAGCGCAATGAACGTCGGGCGCCCGTGATTGCACTGGCCTGCATTGGGCGTGATTTCCATTTCACGCAGCAGCGCGTTCATCTCATCGATGCGCAGTGGCCGCCCGGCGCGCACCGAGTAGTGGCAGGCCATGGTGGCCAGCATGTGGTTGATGCGCTCGGCCACCGTATTTGCCTGTTTCATGTCGGCAGCGTCATCAACTATGGCCTGCAACAGGGCTGGCATGTTGGCTTTTGCAAGCGCTGCCGGCACCTCGCGCACAAGCATGGCGCCGGGGCCAAAAGCCTCAGCTTTCAGGCCAGCGGCCGCAAGGTCCGCGCTGAGGCTATCGAGCGTGGCCACTGAAGCGGGATCGAGATCAACCACCTGAGGCACCAGCAAGGGCTGCACGGCAATGCCGCCACTGCTGCGCTCCCGCTTCAACCGCTCATAGACGATGCGCTCATGTGCGGCGTGCTGGTCCACGAGGATCAGGCCGGTTGCGGTTTGGGCCACAATGTAAGAATCATGAATTTGGGCGCGGGCCATGCCGAGGGGGTAAGACGGCAAAGGCGCTTGTGCGGCAGGTTCAAGCCCCTGCCCCTCGGCCAAGCCACCGGGCGGCAATTGCATGGCAAAGGCGGTTTGTAGCGCCAACGCTGAGGGCCTGGGCGTGGTGCTGTTGAAAGGCGCGTTTGACGGAACTGCCCCCTGCCCGCCCGCGAAAGCGGAGAGGGTGGAGAAACTCTTCGACGTGTCGGGCTTCACGGCTGCCGCGGCCAAAGCGCGCTTGATCGCAGAAACCACGAGCCCGCGCACAAAGCCCGGGTCGCGGAAGCGCACTTCTGTCTTGGCCGGGTGCACATTCACGTCCACACGGCTCGGCGCGCAATCAATGAACAAGACCACCGAGGCATAGCGCCCGGGCGGCAGCACATCGGCATAGGCGCCCTTGATGGCGCCGCTTACCAGCTTGTCCCTCACCGGGCGGCCATTGACGAAGGCAAACTGCATTGAGGCGCTGCCCCGCGCAAAAGTGGGCAGGCTGGCAAAACCTTCAACACGGATATCATCGCCCGCGTGGGCCACAGGCAAGGCATTGGCCATGAATTCCGTACCCATGATGCGGGCCACGCGGGGCTTTGCGGCTTCAGCTTCCGGCACATCCAGCCAGATGCGGTCTTCGGTTGCGAAGGTGAAGCCAATGGAAGGATGGGCCAGCGCCAATCTCCGCATCACATCAAGGGCTTCTGCCACTTCGCTGCGATCTGACTTCAAGAATTTGAGGCGCGCCGGCGTTGCGTAGAAAAGGTCCCGCACCTCGACTTCCGTGCCTTGTTCCAACCGGGCTGGTGCAGGCCCGGAGATGGCGCCAGCCACCACCGAAAGACCATGCGCCTCATCACTGCCGCCGGCATGCGAAGTGAGCGACAGGCGCGAAACGCTGGCGATGGAAGGAAGGGCCTCACCGCGGAACCCGAGGGTTTCAATGCGGATCAATTCATCATCGGCAAGTTTGGAGGTGGCGTGGCGCTCCAGCGCCAGCATCATTTCCTCGGGCGCCATGCCAAAGCCATTGTCAGTGACGCGGATCAATGCCTTGCCGCCGCCGCGGAACACCACGTCAATGCGGGTTGCGCCGGCGTCGATGGCATTCTCTACCAGTTCCTTTACCGCGCTGGCAGGCCGCTCCAGCACTTCGCCGGCGGCGATGCGGTTGATGGTGCTTTCTGGCAGTTTGCGGATTCGCATGGGCGCAAAGATAGCCGCGCGAAAGGCGAAAGCCTATTGGTCCCTGAAGATGGCGCCGATGTTGCCGATGGTGCCATAGCTCGGGTTCTGCAGGCGGCGCTTCTTGATCATGGCAGCGCTCAGTTCTTTCTGCAGTTCAACCGGGGTTTTCGGCGTGCCGTCCGGCTTCAGCTTGGAAATGCCGTATTGGTCGAAAATGTCGCCCGTGCCAGGGGCGGCCGGGGCAGCGGCGTTGCCGTAGAGATTGCCAGTAGCTGGTGCCGTCGCGGTGGCGACAGCGGCGTTCTTGACAGGTTTGGCCGTGGCGGGCGGTGTGGCGCTGGCCACCGGGCCGTTGGGCTGATAGGCATCAGTTGTGGCGCCCGGGGTTGCCAGCTGCAAATCAGGCGGCATGACCAAGGGATTGCCCACCGGCACGCCAGAGGCCGAGGGCACATTGCTCTTGGGATCCAGCAAGCCAGCAGCCGCCGAACAGCCCGCCAAGGTGGCCGCAATGGCCAAAATGAAAGAATTTCTTAACAGCATCATATCCTTGCCTACAGAGCGGCCATGCCTCACAAACTGGGCAATTCCATGGCCGCGGCGCCTGCACATGGCGCAATCCCCACCTCGCCAATCACTGCCGTGACTGGGCCCCCTGCCGCTCAAAAAGCGACTCATAGAGCAACAGCGCCACACCCGCAACAATCGCCACATCAGCAGGGTTAAACACGAAGTTCAGCAGGGCAAAGTCCAACCCATTGAAATGGAAATAGAAAAAATCTGCCACCGCGCCATGCACGGCCCTGTCCAGCGCGTTGGAAAGTGCCCCACCGATGATCATCCCCAGGGCCACGGCATTGAGTGGGCTGCGGCTGCGGGCGAGCCAAAGCCACAGCAGGGCGGAAATCAGCAGGCTGATGGTGATCAAAAGCGCCTGCATGTGCGTGGTGAGCAGGCCGTAGGACACGCCGTGGTTCCAGGCCATGGCGACATCAAAAAACGGCGTCACGGCGATGCGCTGGCGCGACGGCATGTCCACAATATTGAGCAGCCAATATTTGACGCTCTGGTCCGCCCCGAAGCTCAAGGCCGCGATGGCGAGGCCAAGTGTGCTCAAAGGGCCCCAGAGCCGCGCCAGGCTCACACCGTTTTCCCGGAAAGCTTTTGCCATTCGCGCACTGCTTCTGCATCACGCGGGGTGATGTCGGGGAAATCCTTGTCGCTGCCGATGTCCTTGCTGATCTTCCATGAGCGGGCGCATTTTGCGCCTTCGGCCTTGTGGGAAACCACGGCCACATCGTCCAGCGTGAAAGCGCCTGCGGGGCCTTCCGCGTTCTTCAGCGTGATTGCCGAGGTGATGCAGACTTCGGCAAAATCCACCGAAGAGGCGGCCGCAAAGGCGGCGGCATCCTTGATGAAAACGGCTGGGGCCGCTTCCAGTGAGGAACCAATCACTTTGTTGGCACGTTCAATTTCGAGCGCACCCGTGACGGCGGCGCGCACCTTGCGGATGGTGGCCCACTTCCCATCAAGTTCCGCATTGGTCCACTCGGCCGGGGCCTGGGCAAACTGCATGAGGTGAACAGACGAGCCTGCGCCATCATAACGGCTGAGCCACACTTCCTCCATGGTGAACACCAGGATCGGCGCCCACCAGGTGGCGAGGCAGTGGAACAGCTCATGCATCACCGTGCGGGTGGAGCAGCGCTTCACCGACGAGAGCGGATCGCAATAAAGCGCGTCCTTGCGGATGTCGAAATAGAAGGACGACAGCTCGACATTCATGAAATTCATCAGCGTGGCGGAAACGCGCTTGTAGTCATAGACCTTGTAGGCCGCAGCCACTTCAGCGCCCACCTCGGCCAGCTTGTGGAGGATATAACGCTCCAGTTCCGGCATCTTGCTGGGGTGGATTTTCTCACGGTCGCTGAATCCATCCAGCGCGCCGAGCATATAGCGGAAGGTGTTGCGCAGTTTGCGATAGGCTTCTGACGTAGATTTCAAGATCTCAGGGCCGATGCGCTGGTCATCACTGTAATCGCAGGTGGCAACCCACAGGCGCAGAATGTCGGCCCCTGATTGCTTGATCACATCCTGCGGCACCACAGTGTTGCCCAAGGATTTGGACATCTTGCGCCCATCCTCGGCCATGGTGAAGCCATGGGTGATGAGCTGGTTGTAAGGCGCACGCCCCCTCGTGCCGCAGCTTTCGAGCAGCGAGGAATGGAACCAGCCGCGGTGCTGATCTGAACCTTCGAGATAGACATCCGCTGGCCACTTCAGCTCGGGCCGCTCTTCCAGCACAAAGGCATGGGTGGAGCCGCTATCGAACCACACGTCGAGAATGTCATTCACCTGCTCGAAATCATCGGCCTCGTAATCATTGCCGAGCATGCGCTGGGCGGCACCTTCCTCATACCATGCGTCCGCGCCATGTTCACAAAATGAATCATAGATGCGCTGGTTCACCTTGTTATCGTTGAGGATTTCGTCCGTCTTCCTGTTCACGAAAACGGCGATGGGAACGCCCCACGCGCGCTGGCGCGAGATCACCCAATCAGGCCTGGCCTCGATCATGCCGCGCAGGCGGTTCTTGCCGGCGGGCGGGAAGAATTCAGTTTGCTCGATGGCGGCCAGCGCCTTTTCGCGCAGCTTGCCCGTGTCCATTGAGATGAACCACTGCGGCGTGTTGCGGAAGATGATGGGCTTCTTCGAGCGCCATGAATGTGGATATGAAATCGTCTTGCGATTGTGGGCGAGCAGCCGGCCCGCTTCCTTCAGCGCGGCGATGACGCGCTTGTTGGCATCACCCCAGCGGCCGTGATGGTCGATCACCTGCCCGCCTTCAAAGCCCGGCGCTTCCTTGGTGTAGAAGCCGCCTGCATCCACTGGCGTTGGCACGGTGGTGTCGATGCCGCGATCGCGCAGCAGCTTCTGGCTGGCGATCCAGATGTTGTAGTCATCCGCGCCGTGCGATGGCGCGGTGTGCACAAAGCCGGTGCCCGCATCATCGGTGACGTGATCGCCATCGAGCAGCGGAACCGGGAATGTGTAGCCTAGTGCAGAAAGCGGATGATCGCACACCACGCCTTCGAGCTTTGCATCAGCGATCCGCTTGTACGCGCTGACACGGCCGCTCTTGAACAGGTCTTCGGCCAGCTTGTCCGCCACGATGACCTTTTCGCCTTTCACCGTCCAATTGCCTTCAGGGGCATCTGTGACTTCATACACGCCATAGGTGATGCGCGATGAATAGCTGATGGCGCGGTTGCCGGGGATGGTCCAGGGCGTGGTCGTCCAGATCACGACCTTTGCTTCTTGGCCCTTCACCGGGAACTTCACAAATATCGTATCAACTTCGATGTCGGCATATTCCACTTCGGCTTCGGCCAGAGCGGTTTTTTCAACCACGCTCCACATCACCGGTTTGGAGCCGCGGTAGAGCTGGCCGTCTGCGGCGAACTTCAGCAGCTCGCGCGCGATGATGGCTTCGGCCTTGAAGTTCATGGTGAGGTAGGGATTGTCCCAATCGCCTTCCACGCCCAGGCGCTTGAATTCCTCACGCTGCACATTCACCCAATGGGTGGCGTAGTCGCGGCATTCCTTGCGCAGCTCGTTGATGGGCACGTCATCCTTGTTCTTGCCCTTGGCGCGGTATTGCTCTTCGATTTTCCATTCGATGGGCAAGCCGTGGCAATCCCAGCCGGGAACGTAGTTCGAATCCTTGCCGCTCATCTGGGCCGATCGCACCACGAGATCCTTGAGGATCTTGTTCAGCGCATGACCGATATGGATGTTGCCGTTGGCGTAAGGCGGGCCGTCATGCAAGACGAACTTCTCGCGGCCCTTGGCTTCTTCGCGCAGGCGCTTGAACAGGTCCATCTCGGCCCAGCGCTTGAGAATTTGCGGTTCCTTCTCCGGCAGGCCAGCCTTCATCGGAAAGGCGGTTTTCGGCAGGAAGACGGTTTCGCGGTAACGATCGGTTTTCTTTGGGGCTTCGGCGTTCATGGTGCGGCCTCTTATCAGAGCCGCGCCAAGCGGGCAAACACTTGCTATTTCACCTCGCAAGCCGGGCCGGACAGCCTCCGCCGCCGGAAAATCAGCCAGGCCGCACCCGCCATCACCAGGAGGCCGGCAAGGACCAACACTTCCGCCATCAACCCCGGCTCTCCCGCCAGAATGGCGCTGGCCGCCACGCCGCCGCCACCCAGGAAGGCCAGAGTCAAGGGCGCGGCACAGCACAAGAGGCACAGGGCGGCGATGCCGCTTGTCCATTTCGCCGCAATCTCGAACATGTGATTTCTCCCGTTTTCTTCAATCCGCTAGGTCGTAACACTTCAAGCAACTTGAAGAGCAAGGGTTCTCTGATGATTTCCATCGCCGAAGCGGCGGCCCGCACGGGTCTGGCGGCCAGCGCCATCCGCTATTACGAGCAGCAGCGCTTGCTCTCGGTTCCGCCGTTACGCAAGGCCGGGCGCAGGCTGTTTGACGCTGCCGCAGTTTCGGAGCTGGCGCTGCTTGCCGATTTGCGGAGGGCGGGCATGACACTGGCCGACATCCGGGCTTTTCAAACCCTGCGCGCCAAGGCGGGGCCCTGTTCTGAGCTTTCCGCGCTTGCCACACAGCGGGCAAAGCAATTGCGTGCTGAAATCCTCGCGTTGCGCAAGGCCGAAGAACGTTTGCTAGGCTTCGCCAAAAGCTGTTCCGCCGCCTGCGGCGACGGCCCCTCATCCCAGTGCGGGCAGTTGTTGCAAATGAGCGGCTAGGCCCAGGCCTCAGCTTTCCTTGTCGAAACCGTCATGGGCGGCTTCGGCCAGCGGCACCATTTCACTGGCTGGCTGTTCCCCAGCGAGCGCGTAAACCATCTCCGGTTCCACCCAATAGCAGGTGATGAGCTGGCCGCGGTGTTCGATCTTCATCGGCTCGCTGCCATGCCCGTCATTGCTGGCGATATAGATGGCCAGGCGCTGCTTGTTGGCATCCTCGTAAAACAGCAGGGCGGCGGGTTTGGCGCCTTCGGCCAGCAGGCGGCCGCCCAGCAGGCTATAGCCCTTGGCCGAAAGGTCCGGCACGGTGAACTTCACGCCGATGCGCTTGGAAAGCCAGGCCTGCAGATGGTCCTTCTCTGCTGCGCTCACTTCCACCGGGTGCTTCACTTCAGCACCATAAACGGCATAGGCATCCAGCGCGTGCTGCGGCAGGCTCCCGGCCATGGCCTGGCCGCCCGCCAGAATGTGGCCAAACCATCCGGCGCCACCGCCCAACACCAAGGCCGTGAGACTGGCGGCCAGTGCAAGCCGCGGCCAAGCCGAAGCAACCGGCGGCGCCTGCCTGGCGGCCCGCAACAAGGCGGGCGGAATGGGCTCTTCCAGCACCGGGTCAAACGCCTTGTGCAGCGCGTCTTTCTGGCGGCGGATATCCGCCACCAGGTTGCGCGCTTCCTCGCTGCGGGCAAGCAAGGCCTCGACAGCGCGGGCCTCCTCGGAGCCAAGCTGGCCATCGGCATAGGCCTGAAGGGCCCAATTCTCCATCATCTCCATCGCCATCACTTCACCACGCGCAGCACGGAAACACCGCGCTGCTCCAAAATTCCGCGCAAGGTTTCGCGCGCGCGGGAAAGCCGCGACATCACCGTGCCCAAGGGCACGCCAGTGATTTCCGCCGCCTCCTTGTAACTCACTTCTTCCAGCGCCACCAAGACCAGCACTTCGCGCTGCTGCAGGGGCAAGAGGTCCAATGCCCCCGCAATGGTGGCAAGGCTCAGATTCTGCTCCTGCTCCGGTTGCACCGCGCCTTCGAAATCGGCCATTTCGTCCAGGGGCTTCTGCACGCCACCCGCCGAGGCCTTGCGCCACTGGCTGACATGGATGTTGCGCAGGATCGCATAGAGCCAGGCCCTGAGCGGGCGCGAGGCATCATAGAGGTGATGCTTGTTCAAGGCCCGCTCCACGCAATCCTGCACCAAGTCATCGGCCACGGCCGCATCCCCGCACAAGGCTCGGGCAAAACGGCGGAGATGGGGCAACTCCGCCAGCAGGGCTTTTTGAAAAGCGGGTGTGGACATGACAGGGAGGATACGCCACCCGGGGCGGATTATTCCAGCGGCAGGCTTGTATCGTTAACCCTTCCACTTGTCCCGCAGCGTCACCAGCTCTTCCGACGCGGTGGGGTGGACGGCCAGGGTGGCATCGAACTGGGCCTTGGTGGCGCCACACGTGATGGCGATGCCCAGAAGCTGGGCCATCTCGCCGGCGTCCGGCCCGGCGATGTGGCAGCCCAGAACCTTGTCTGTCCCGCCATCGACGATCAGCTTCATCAGCATGCGCTCATCCCGGCCAGACAGCGTGTGCTTCATGGGGCGGAAGGAGGTCTTGTAGATGTCGACCTTCTGGTGGCGCTCGCGGGCCTGGGCCTCGGTGAGGCCCACGGTGCCCAGTTCCGGCTGCGAAAACACCGCGGTTGGCACCAGGCTGTGATCCACCGCGCGGGGGGCCTTGCCAAACACCGTGTCGGCAAAGGCGTGGCCCTCGCGGATGGCAACAGGCGTGAGGTTCACCCGGTTGGTGACGTCGCCCACCGCGTAGATGTTTTCTTGCGACGATTTCGAATAGGCATCAACCTGCACTGCGCCGTGGGGCGTGAGGTGCACGCCTGCGGCTTCCAGCCCGAGGCCATGGGTGTTCGGCACGCGCCCGGTCGCGAACATCACCTGCCCTGCCCCGATGCGCGAACCATCTTCCAAAGTGACCCGCACACCATCGCCTGAGCGCTCGATCATCGCCACGTCTGACTTGGTGCGGATTTCGATGCCCTTCTTCACCATCTCGGCGGCGAGATGGTTGCGCAAGTCATCATCAAAGCCACGCAAGATCTGCTCTCCGCGGTAAACCAGGATTGTCTCAACGCCAAGGCCATTGAAGATGCCGGCAAACTCGACGGCAATGTAACCGCCACCAACGATGACAATGCGGCGCGGCAGGCTTTCCAGTTCAAAGGCCTCATTCGAGGTGATGGCCAATTCGTGGCCGGGCAAATGACGCGGAACAAAGGGCGTGGCGCCCGTGGCGACGAGAATGTAGTTCGCGGTGACCTTGCGGCCCGAGGCCAATTCAACGGTGTGCGCATCCAGCAAGGTGGCGCGCTCCAGGATCAACTCGGCGCCGGAGGCCTCAAGGTTGCGGATATAGGCCTTGTTAAGGCGGTCAATTTCCTTGTTCTTGTTTTCAAGCAGGGTCCACCAATCAAAAGAGACCTTCTGCGTGGTCCAGCCAAAGCCCACGGCATCCTCAAACTCCTCGGCGAACTTCGAGGCATAGACAAACAGCTTCTTGGGCACGCAGCCGCGGATGACGCAGGTGCCGCCCACGCGGTATTCCTCGGCCACGGCCACCCTGGCGCCATGCTTGGCGGCAATGCGCCCGGCACGCACGCCACCGGAGCCGGCACCGATCACGAAAAGATCATAGTCATACTGGGTCATGCGGTTACAACTTCTCGACTGTCAGGCGGTATTTGGCGGTGAGGTCTTTCCAGTGCTGGCGGAACTTGCCGCTCATCGCGGCGTAGAACACCTTGGCGGACTCGCGCTCAATGTCCGGCGCCTTCTTCACAAGCTTCTGGCCAAGCCCTGAACTATAGAACGCGATGATGTCCTTCAGTTCCTGGGTGGTGAAGGCATCGGCATAGACCTTGATTTCGGCCGGGCGGATGGCGATTTCATCCTGGGCGACGGCATCTGCCAATTGCCTGATCAAATCTTCCTGGGTGGTCGCATCCAGCGGCTTGAGCGAAGCCTTGTTTTCCTCAAAGGCGGCCTTGGCGTAGCGCTCGGCGCGGCTCTTGGTGCGCTCGACCACATTGGTCATGTCGAATATTTTTTGTGCGAGCAGGATCTTCTCGGTTTGATCGTCCGCCGCACGGGCAGCCGAGGTGGCGGCCAAAAGCGAGGCCACCAGCAAGCTGGCGATCAATCCCGTGCGAGCGGCGGCCAAAGCCATCAAATCCTCCATGCCGGAAACCGGCGCATGGCGGCAAGCTTGCCGCCACCCGCCCTGTTTTGGCAAGCAGCACACGCAGATTTGAACTATTTGCGCGTGAGCTCTTCCACGCCCTTGTCGGTGCCGAGCATGACGATGCCGCAGATGCCGATGAACAGGCCCACTTCGATGACGCCCGGCATGTTGTTGAGAATGCCTTCCAGGCGCTCTGCGTCGGTGATCTTGCCCAAGGCCAGATCGATGATCGCGTTGCCGCTTTCAGTGACGAAGGGCTTGCCTTCGGCATTGGCCCGCAGGCGCATCTTGGCTTCGGTGTAGCCCAGGTGCTGCAGCGCGCGCTCGATCTTCCAGGCAGTGGGGTTCACGCCGAACTTGGACACTTCCACCGGCAGGGGGAACTTGCCCAGTGTTTCCACGCGCTTTGAATCATCGCAAATGCAGATGACAAAGCGCGACGACGAGGCGACGATCTTCTCACGGTGCAAAGCCCCGCCGCCGCCCTTGATCATGCGGAACTGCGGATCAATCTCGTCGGCGCCATCCACCGTGAAATCGAGAAACGGCACATCTTCGATGTTCTTGAGGTTGAGGCCGTGCTTCTGCGCCAGCGCATAGCTTGCCGCCGAGGTGGGCACGAAAACCGTGTTGAGCTTTTCGCGCTTCACCTTTTCGGCCGCCGCCGTGATGAAGAAATTGGCAGTGGAGCCGGTGCCGAGGCCGATCTTCACATCATTCTCGACAACCTTCAGCGCGAATTCGGCCGCGGCCTTTTTTTGTGTTTCAGCGCTCATTGACCCAAGCCACCCATCAACATGTATTTGATCTCCAGATATTCTTCCATGCCATGGCGAGAGCCTTCACGGCCAATGCCACTTTCCTTCACGCCGCCGAAGGGAACTTCGGCAGTCGAGATGATGCCTTCATTGATGCCCACCATGCCATAGTCAAGCCCTTCGCCGACGCGCCAGACGCGGCCAATGTCGCGGGTGTAGAAATAACAGGCGAGGCCGAATTCAGTGGCATTGGCCATGGCGATCGCCTCTTCCTCGGTCTTGAACTTGAAGAGCGGCGCAACCGGGCCAAAAGTTTCCTCGCGGGCCACGGCCATGTCCGGCGTCACCCCGGTGATGATGGTGGGCTCAAAGAAGTTGCCGCCCAAGTGCTTGCCGCCAAAGGCCACCTTGCCGCCCTTGGCCTTGGCATCGGCGATGTGTTCCTCCACCTTCTTGACAGCGGCGGCGTTGATCAGGGGGCCGGTTGTGACACCTTCGCCCACGCCATTGCCGACCTTCAGCTTGGCCACGGCGGCCGCGAGCTTCTCGGCGAACTTGTCATAAACCCCTTCCTGCACCAGCAGGCGGTTGGCGCAGACGCAAGTTTGGCCATTGTTGCGGTATTTGGAGGCCATGGCGCCAGCCACGGCGGCATCGAGATCAGCGTCATCAAAAACGATGAAAGGCGCATTGCCGCCAAGCTCAAGGCCCAGGCGTTTCACGGTGGGGGCGCATTGCGCCATCAGCATGCGGCCAATTTCAGTGGAGCCTGTGAAAGTCAGCGCCTTGACGGTGGGGTTGGAGGTCATCTCGCCGCCGATTTCGCTAGCCTTGCCAGTGATCACCGAGAAAACACCAGCGGGTATGCCGGCACGTTCGGCCAGTTCGGCCAGTGCTAGGGCAGAGAGCGGGGTTTCCGCCGCCGGCTTGCACACAAAGGTGCAGCCAGCTGCCAAAGCCGGGCCGGCCTTTCGGGTGATCATGGCGTTGGGGAAATTCCAGGGCGTGACGGCTGCCACCACGCCAATGGGCTGCTTGATCACCACGGCGCGGGAATTGGGCCACGGCACCGGGATGGTTTCGCCATATACTCGCTTGGCCTCTTCGGCGAAGAATTCGATGAAGCTGGCGCCATAGGCCACTTCGCCACGGCTTTCGGCGAGGGGCTTGCCCTGCTCGGCCGTCATGATCTGGGCGAGGTCTTCCTGGTTTTCCATCATCAGGTTGAACCACTTGCGCAGGATGCCGGAACGCTCCTTGGCGGTCTTCTTTGCCCAGGGCTTCAGCGCCTTTTCAGCCGCAGCAATTGCGGCAGCGGTTTCGGCCTTGCCCAGCTTGGGCACAGAGCCCACCACGCGGCCATCCACAGGGTTGGTCACATCAATGCTGGCGGCCCCGCCCACCCATTTGCCGTCAATGTAGCATTGGTCCCTGAGGAGGGATTTGTCCTTCAAGAGGTCCTTCAGGGCTTGGGTCTTCAGCACATCCATTGGCGGCTCCGTGGGGTTTTGGCTTGGCTTTGGGCGCGGCTTAGCATAGGGGCTGGGGCAGCACAAACACGCCAGCCATGTGAGAAACTCAATGCCAGTTGAAGCCCTGATTTTTGACCTTGATGGCACGTTGGTCGATACCGCGCCCGATTTGATGCTGGCCACCAACCACGCCTTGGCGCTGGCCGGGCGCGAAGCCATTTCCCATGCGCAATTGCGAGCATTTGTGGGGCATGGCGCGCTGGCCTTGATCCGGCGCGGGCTGGAGGCCACTGGCGGCGGCGTGGAAGAGGCAGAGTTCAAACGCCTGCACCGGGCCTTCCTTTCGCACTATGGCGATAACATCGCGGTGGGCAGCGTGGTGTTCCCCGGCTTGCTGCCGCTGCTGGACAAGGCGCGGGCCAGCGGCATGAAGCTGGGCGTGTGCACCAACAAGCTGGAGGGGCTTTCGCACAAGCTTCTCGCCGAGATCGGCCTGGCGGGCTATTTCGAGGCCGTGGTGGGCGGCGACACGTTGCC
This sequence comes from Alphaproteobacteria bacterium, assembly GCA_028868695.1. Lineage (GTDB taxonomy): Bacteria > Pseudomonadota > Alphaproteobacteria > Rhizobiales > Aestuariivirgaceae > Aestuariivirga. The sequence continues at coordinate 42,910 of JAGWTZ010000020.1, forward strand.
GGTGATGAAGCCGGACCCCGCACCCTATCACGAGGTGGCGCGCAGGCTGGGCGTGGCGGCGGAGAATACCCTGATGTTCGGAGACAGCGAGACCGACATCAAGACTGCAAAGGCTGCCGCCGTTCCGGTGATTGCGGTGAGCTTCGGCTACACGCCCGAGCATGTCAGCGCCTATGGGCCAACTCATGTGATCGACCACTATGATGAGGCATGGCCGATTGTAGCGGAGATTGCGGGCCTGGCATGAAAGCTGCGGCGGCGGTGACATCAGTCGATGGGCTGGTGGAAAAGGATTTGGTTGATGGCGCCGCGGCAGAGTCCTTGCGCCCGGTGGAAGAAGCCTTTGCTGTCCGGCTCACGCCGGAGGTGTTGCAACAGATCAAGGCGCTAGAACTCGGCGATCCGGTGTTTGCACAATATGTGCCGCAGCTTCGGGAGCTTGACCATTGGGCTGATGAATTGGATGACCCGATCGGCGATGATGCCCATGAAAAGGTCAAAGGGCTGGTGCACCGGTATCCTGACCGGGTGTTGCTGAAGCCGACGCTGACTTGCGCGGTGTATTGCCGCTTCTGCTTCCGGCGCGAAAAGGTGGGCGGCGGCGCGCCGGGCCTGACCGAGGCGGAGATGGGAGCGGCACTGGACTACATTGCCGCTCATTCCGAAATCCGCGAAGTGATCCTGACTGGCGGCGACCCGCTGGTGCTCTCGCCACGGCGGCTGGAAGCGATCGTGGCAAGGCTGGCGGCCATTGCGCATGTGAAGCTGCTGCGCTTCCACACCCGGGTGCCGCTGGTGGAGCCGCAGCGCATCTCGCCTGCGCTGCTCAAGGTTCTGCGCCTGCATCCGGCAACGCGGGTTGTCATCCATGTCAACCACGAAGCGGAAATTTCGCCGGCCGTGGCTGAGGCCTTGGCTGCGATGGTGGACAGTGGCGTGCCCGTGCTCTCGCAAAGCGTGTTGCTGAAAGGCGTGAATGATGATGCCGCGACGCTGGCGGCGCTGTTTCAGCGCCTCGCGGCCTTGCGCGTCAGCCCCTATTACTTGCACCATTTGGACAAGGCACGGGGCACGGCGCATTTCCGCATTTCCCTGAAAAAGGGGCGCGAATTGATGGCGGCGCTGCGCGGACGCATTTCAGGCTTTGCGCTGCCTGCCTATGTGATCGACATTCCCGGTGGCTTCGGCAAGGTGCCGGTGAATGCCGATCATGTTCTTGAGATCAGCCCCGGCCGATACGAAATCGCCGACCCATGGGGCCGGCGACACCGGTATTCAGAATAGAAAGCTGCCGAAAAATGGAAAAGGAGACTGAGTTGGCTCGTCCGCAAACGGATCAGAAGTGCAGTGCCAAACCCACAGTCACGGCGAGAGGGTCAAGCCGCTCCTGATACGGTCCCAATTTAATGTGGTGAACCGTTGTAGTGAAAAATTCTTTCTTCACATCAGCAAAAAGGCCAACGCTGTCGGAAATCTTGTATTCCACGCCGGCCTGCAGCACTGGCGCGAAACCGCTGTCAACACTTGAAACACCGGGCACGGTATTGCTGAAATAGACATTGTAAGCCAAACCGCCGCCAACATAGAGATCAATGGGGCTGTCATTGACAACGTGGAACTGGCCATCCAAGGCAAAAGCCCCCAAAGTCACCGTGCCTGCCTTTGACCCGGCCACCAGGATATCATGGGTCGGCGGAAGGCCTGCAGACAATGAAAGGCTGAATCGATCATTCAAAAATCGCCCAGCCTCGGCCGATCCGGTGAAAGTGTTGCCCACGGTCACGGGAAATCCAACGAACGGCAGAGTGCCAGCCGAATCTGGCGCGACATACGTGCCGCCCACCTTTATGAACCAATCCTTCTGCATCATCACCGGGCCATCATCAGCGGCGATGGCCTGCGTTGCAATGCATGCAGTGGAAACGGCCAGAGCGGCCAAAAGCTTTTTCATGTTTGCTACCCCCAAGGTTGCCGACCGCCGCGTTGCTTCACGGCTGTTAATGTGAAGGTTTGGTAACGGATTCCACCAGCGCTGGCAAGCCTTCGGGGCACAACTTGCCCGCCACAGGCCGGAACTGTTGCAGAAAAGCCGCGGTTTTGGGGGGTGCCGGCCTAGTTGAAGCGCTCCGGCAGGTGGTCTTCCCGGGCCAAATTCGAGAACTTGGTGAGCTTGCCCTCGAATTGCAGTTCCACCGTTCCGGTGGGGCCGTGGCGCTGCTTGCCGATGATCACTTCGGCCTTGCCATGGGCGCGGTCCATCTTTTCCTGCCAGGCCTGGAACTCGGGCGTGCCTTCGGCGGGCATCAGGCGCTCGAGGTAATATTCCTCGCGGAACACGAACAGCACCACGTCGGCGTCCTGCTCGATTGAGCCGGATTCGCGCAAGTCGGCGAGCTGGGGGCGCTTGTCCTCGCGGTTTTCAACCTGGCGCGACAGCTGCGACAGCGCGATCACGGGAACGTTGAGTTCCTTGGCCAGCGCCTTTAGGCCCACGGTGATTTCGGTAACTTCCTGCACGCGCCCTTCTGCCGCCTTGCGCGAGGAGCCGGCGAGAAGCTGCAAATAGTCCACCACGATCAGCCCGAGGCCGCGCTGGCGCTTCAGGCGCCTTGCACGCGAGGCAAGCTGGGCGATGGTGAGGCCGCCGGTTGAATCAATATAGAGCGGCAGGCCTTGCAGCTCGCGGCTGACATCCACCAGGCGCTGGAACTCATCCTCATCGATCTTGCCGCGGCGGATGAGTTCGGAGGACACGCCCGTCTGCTCGGCGATGATGCGGGTGGCCAGCTGTTCGGAACTCATTTCCAGCGAGAAGAACGCCACCACGCCGCCATCCAGCACCTTGTTGGAGCCATCGGCCTGGTATTCGGCCTTGTAATGCTTGGCCACGTGATAGGCGATGTTGGTGGCCAGCGCGGTCTTGCCCATGGCCGGGCGGCCGGCGAGGATGATCAGGTCTGAGCGCTGCAGGCCGCCCATCTTCTCATCAAGGTCGGTGAGGCCGCAGGAAATGCCCGAGAGGCCGCCGCGCAGCATGAAGGCATTGTTGGCCATGTCGATAGCGTCGGTCAGCGCGCGGCCGAAGGGCTGGAAGCCCTTGCCGTATTTGTCCACCTCGGCGAGGCCGTAGAGCGCCTGTTCGGTTTTCTCGATCAGGTCGCGCGCCGTGGTCTCGATGCCCGGCTCAAAGGCATCGTTCACAATGTCGGTGCCGATCGAGATGAGCTTGCGGCGCTGGGCCAGCTCATAGATCATGCGGCCATATTCCTCGGCATTGATGATGGTGGTGGCCGAGGCGGCAAGGCGGGCGAGATAGGCCGGGCCGCCGATTTCCTTCAGGCTCTGGTCATTCTCGAAATGGGTCTTGAGGGTGACGGCGCTGGCCAGCTTGCCCATGCGGATCAGGGTGGTGGCGGCCTCGTAGATGCGGGCATGCACGGCTTCGGAGAAATGCTCCGGCCCGAGGAACTGGGTGACACGGTCTGCCGCCTCGTTGTTGGCGAGAATGGCGCCGAGCAGCGCCTGCTCCGCCTCAAGGTTTTGCGGCGGCAGGCGGGAGGATTCGTCAGTTTCAACGGCGCGGAGCGGAACGGTGTTCATGGTGAGCGCAGCATAGCAGCTTTGCCGGGCGATGCGGAATGGCGATCAGGTTGTGCGCGTTATCCACAAGGGGGAGTGGGAGTGGAAGGCGGGTGAATGGCGAATGGCGAATGGCGAATGGCGAATGGTTGGGAGAACAATGGCTTAGGTCAATACTTTGTGTCCAGCTCCTCCAACTTTCGGTGTGGTAGTGGCATGCTAGTGTCCCTCGTCATTCCAGCCATGTGCTCCAACTCGCCAGCCATCACCTGGCCACACCCTCTTCAGCCGTCATTCCGGCCAAGGACCGGGCAAAGCCCGGCCGCGATTGCACGGCAATCGTAGCGAAGTCTGCGAGCCGGAATCCCGGTTGGGCTGGGTGCGGAGTGTGCGGCCTAGCTGGGCCCCTGCCTTCGCAGGGGTGACGGAGTGAGGGAGTGACGAGACACAGCTTCGCCCTAGGTGGCTTCGTGGCGTTCGAAACCGAAAGGGTAGAAGGGAGACGCGTGGGATAATCCGACGCGGGTGCCACTGTGCTTTAAGTGGCGGGAAATGCGTTGGGTTGCCCCACGCGCCGGCAGGAATTGAGCATCAGGTGAACTGTCAGTCCGCCCCTTGGGTCTGGGGTGGTGAAGCCCCTTTTGGGGCTTTGCCACCCGAGGTGATCCATCTCACTTCCCGCTTGGGGGAAGCCTGATGGGGGACACCAGAGGCCTTGCCATAGCAGCCCGGGTCTTAGTGCCCGAGGAAGTTCAACCTGGCTCCCGGTGGCGGTGCGCTACGTCTGCGCTGCCAGCAGGCCTGCCGCCTTTCCC
>JAGWTZ010000074.1 GCA_028868695.1 Alphaproteobacteria bacterium
GATTCCAAGGGCCCGCTGGCCAGCAAGGTGATCGAGCAACTCGATGTGATGCGCGACCAGGTGAACCTCTATCTCGACCGCGCCCGCCGCGCCGCCCGCGCCCAGGCCATTGGCGCGGCAACGGATGTGGAGCCGGTGCTGCAATCGATCGCCCGAACTTTGCAGCGCATCAACGCCGCGCGCCAGATCACCATCAAGGTTTCCTGCCCGCCCGGCCTGCGCTTCCGCGGCGAGCGTCAGGACCTTGAGGAAATGGTGGGCAATCTCGTCGACAACGCCTGCAAGTGGTGCAAGTCCCAAATCGCGGTGAGCGCCGAACCGCTGGCCGGCGGCGAGGATGGCCGCGCCTGGTTCGTGATCAACGTTGATGATGATGGCCCGGGCATTCCCGCTGCCAAACGGGCCACCGCGCTGGAGCGCGGCAAGCGCCTCGATGAAAGCAAGCCTGGCTCGGGCCTGGGCATGTCCATCATCTCGGAAACGGCGGGCATGTATTCAGGCGGCATCGCCCTTGCGGATTCGCCCTTGGGTGGCCTGCGCGCCGCGCTGAAGCTGCCCTCAGTGGGCTAGCGGCAAGCGAATCTCGAGGATTCCCAAAAGGCTCGCCTATAAATCAACAAGTCCACTTCCGGATGCACAACCAGAGCGTCATTCTGGGCGTGAACGCCTCGCGCGAGTTGATTTGAGCGTAGGTTTTAAGAAACTATTTATGAAATTTGCAAAGGTCCATCGCAAATTTACATGACTCAGATCAAATTCTCTTGACCATAAAGTGCTAGAAGTGGTTCAGTTCGATTTAGGAATTTTCAACCAGCAATTGCAGCGGAATCGGCCGCATTTCCGTTTACTGCCCCCAGTCGCGGGAAGGCGCGCCGGGGGAGCGAATCTTTCAGATTCGCTCCCCGACTATTCCCCAGCTTCCTGAACAGGAACGCCCCGTTCACGGTAGGGCGTGCGGCCATAATAGGCCCGGTAACACTTCGAAAAGTGCGATGGCGAAGAAAAGCCGCAAGCCAGCGCCACATTGATCACCGACATATCCGTCTGCAGCAGCAGCGAGCGCGATTTCTTCAGTCGCAGCTCAAGGTAGTAGCGCTTGGGCGAGCGGTCGAGATAACGGCGGAACAGCCGCTCCAATTGTCGTGTTGACAGCGCCGCTTGCTTGGCCAGCAGGCTGGGCGACAAGGGTTCTTCGAGGTTTTCTTCCATCCGCTCGATGATCGACACCAGCTTGGGGTGGCGCGCGCCGATGCGTGCCGGCAGCGACATGCGCTGGTTTTCACTGTGATGGCGGATGGGCGAATGCAGGATGGCTTCAGCCACCGCCGCCGCCAGGTCTGGCCCGTGCTGGCTGGCGATCATCGTCAGCATCATGTCTATGGCTGTGGTGCCGCCCGCGCTGGTGAAGCGGTCGCCATCAATTTCAAACAGGCCGCCCGTGGCCTTCAAATCCGGGAAGGCCTCGGAAAAGCCGGGCAGGTTTTCCCAGTGTATGGTGCAGCGATAGCCATCGAGCAGGCCCGCCTCAGCCAGCACATGCGCGCCGGTGCACACCGCGCCAATTTGCGCGCCGCGCCGTGCCGCTTTGCGCAGCCACGAGAGCAGCCGCTTGTCGGTATGCTGCTGGATGTTGAGGCCGCCGCACACGATCACCGTGGCATCGGTGGGGATAGACTCAAGATCGCCATTCACCATGGTGAGGAAGTGGTTGGAGGCCGAAACCGCCTTGCCATCCACCGAATGCATGGTCCAGCGGTAGAGGTTCTGTTCAGACAGGCGGTTGGCCACGCGCAGCGGCTCCACCGCCGCGGTCACCGGCATCATCGTGAACTCGGGCACCAGGATCAGCGCCACGGTTTGGGGCAGGGATTTGGGTTTGTCGCCGAACATGGGCTTCTCCGTTTGCGACACACTGCGCCAAAACCGACATGTTGCGCAAGAGCGCCGCACTAGGGACCAGAAGCGACAAGTAACCGCACCCGATGTCGGGAAAAATTGGCGGCTGTCGCAAAGTGTCGGCCTGTTTGCGGCCCGTCTTGGCATTGTTGCGCCATGTTGCACACCAGCCAAGACACCAAACGCCAAAGCGCCGACTTCCTCAAGCTTGCCTCGATCGAGATGACGGCCAAGCAGCTCGACAAGCTGCCCGTTGTGGCCCAGCATTTGCCCAAGGGCACCAATGTGTTCATCGCGCTGCTTGATGCCGGCGATGTGGAAGGTCAGATCGCCATTGCCGACGCCATCCAGAAGGCCGGCTTCAACGCCATCCCGCATGTGCCCGCGCGCTTTGTGAAGGACGAGGCGGATCTTGATCATCGCCTCGCCGCTTTTGCAAAGTCAGGCATCCGCACCATTCTGGCGCTGGGTGGTGGTGCACCTCAGCCCATCGGCAAGTTTGATGCCGCGATCCAGCTGATGCGCACCGGCCTGTTCGAAAAGCATGGCATCACCCGCATGGGCATTGCCGGCCACCCCGAGGGCAACCCCGACATCACCAAGATCCACGGCGAGGCTGTGCTGTTTGAGGCGCTGAAGGCCAAGCAGGCCTGGCTGAAGGAAAAGAACATCGAAGGCTTCATTGCCACGCAGTTCCTGTTTGATGCCGAGCCGCTGGCGGTTTGGGCGCGTGACTTGCGCGCTGCCGGCATTGACCTGCCGCTCTATGTGGGCATTCCAGGGCCCGCCACCATCAAGACGCTGGTGCGCTATGCCGCCATGTGCGGCGTTGGCCATTCCGCTCGTTTCATCCGCAAGCAGGCGTTGAACATCACCAAGTTGCTGACCGTTTCAGAACCCACCGAATTCATCCAGCAGCTGGCCAAGCTGCATTTCGAAAAGCCGGAACTGAAAGTGGCCGGCCCGCACATGTATCCCTTTGGCGGCTATGACAAGCTCTTCGCCTGGTGGGATGGGATGAAGTAGCGGCGCAGCCCATTCTCCCAGCAGCCGTCATGCCCGCGAAAGCGGGCATCTCTGTTTTTGGAATGACGCCTGAAGTGAAACGCAGATTCCCGCTTACGCGGGAATGACGGATGGTGATGGAGCGCCGTAAGCGCTCACCCCTTCTTGAACAAGCCCACTTCGCTGCCCTTGCGGGCGGCCTTGGTGAGGAAGTCCATCGCGTAATGCGCGTAGGAGCGGAACACGTAAACGTCGATCACGTTGTCTTCCACGATGTTGAAGAGCGCTGCGATCTCGGCAAAGCGCACGCGGCGCACATAGCCAGGCGCGAAGTCTTCATCACTGAAATCCAGCGACGTGCTCTTCATCATCACTTCGCGGGCCCCTTCGCCTTCAAGGCGCAGGATGGCGCGCATGTCAGACACGTCAACCGCCAGCGAATGAATGCCAGCCAGCGCCTTGGAGAGGGCAGCGGCCAGTTCTGGCGCCTTGTCGCGCGCGCAGATCACCAGCCACTGGTCTGGCGAAAGCCACAGCACCTTTACATCGCCAAAGCCGTGCGATGTGCGCGGGGCCTTGGGCAGGTCAACGCCCAACACCTCTTTCGCCGCGGCCATGAACTTGCGGTCGCTGGTGTGGCCACGCAAATCGATCATGCCGCGCGTGGAAATCTCGCGCAGGGTGATGTAGGTGTTGGCAGGCTCAGCGCGGCCCGCCAGGGCCGGTTCAAATTGCGGCTCAAGCATTGATGCGCCCTCCGTCCTTGTCATAGAAAACCGTGTCGGTGATTTTGGCCCGCACAACCTTGCCGCCTTCCAGCGGGAAGGAGATGGTTTCGCCCATGCGCGCCCGGCCATTTTCAATCAGCGCCATGGCGATCGAGCGGCCCAGCGTGGGTGACATGTAGGTGGATGTCACCTGGCCGATCATCTTCATCGGCGGCTTGTCTTTCACCTCGGCCACGGCATAGGCGCCGTCGGGCAGAACCTCGTTCGGGTCTTCCGTCAGCAGGCCCACAAGCTGCTTGCGGCCGGCGCGCTTGAGTTCAGCCTGTTCCATCGAGCGCTTGCCGATGAAGTCGGCCTTCTTCTTGGAAACCATGCCACCCATGCCAACGTCTTCCGCCGTGGTGGTGCCATCGGTTTCATCGCCGATCACGATATAGCCCTTCTCGGCGCGCAAGACGTGCAGCGCTTCGGTGCCGTAAGGCTCGATGCCGAATTCTGCACCTGCCTCAAGGAAGGCCTTCCACAGCGACAGCCCGTAACCCGCCGGCGTGGCGATTTCGTAAGATTGTTCGCCTGAGAACGAGATGCGGAACACCCGGACGGGGAAGCCGCCCAGCTTGCCCACCTTGAAGGACATGTGCGGGAAGGCTTCGTTGCTCACGTCAAAATCCGGCGCCAGCTTGGCCAGCACGTCGCGGGCCTTGGGGCCGGCGAGACCGAACTGCGACCACTGCTCGGTGACGGGGGTGACGAACACCTTGTAATGCGTCCACTCGGTCTGCAGCCATTCTTCCAGCCAGGCGGCGATGCGGTCCGCACCGCCGGACGTGGTGTGCATGAGGAAGTGATCTTCAGCGAGGCGCACCGTCACACCGTCATCGGTAAGGAAGCCCAGCTCATTGGCCATCAGGCCATAGCGGCACTTGCCCACCTTCAGCGTGGAGAAGGTGTTGGTGTACATCCGGTCAAGGAATTCGGCCGCATCCGGCCCCTTGATTTCGATCTTGCCGAGGGTGGAGGCATCAAGCAGGCCCACCTTGTTGCGCACGGCGAGAATTTCGCGCGTGATGGACTGATGCTTGGTTTCGCCAGCGCCGCTGTAGGTGTAGGCGCGGCGCCATTGGCCCACCGGCTCCCATGTGGCGCCCTTGTCGATGTGCCACTGGTAAACCGCCGTGCGGCGCACAGGCAGGAACAGCTCTCGCGTCAGCGAACCGGCAATCGCGCCGAAGGAATAGGGCGTATAGGGCGGGCGGAAGGTGGTGGTGCCGATCTGCGGGATGGTCTTGCCCGTGGCTTCCGAGAGCACGCCAAGGCCATTGATGTTCGAAGTCTTGCCCTGGTCGGTGGCCATGCCATAGGTGGTGTAGCGCTTGGTGTGCTCCACGCTTTCATAGCCCTCGCGCTGGGCGAGTTCGAGATCAGCCGCTGTCACGTCATTCTGGAAGTCGATGAAGTGCTTGTTGCCTTCATTATAGGCGCCCGTTGCCGGGGCGAACCAAAGCGACTCCAGGGCTGCGCGCCTTGGCTCTTTCACTTCAAGCTTTTCGGCCTTCACGGCCTTGGCCTTCTTGAGCACGGATTTTGCCGCCGCTTCGCCCGCGGCTTGCGCTTCGGCAATGGTGGCCTCAACGCTCATCGTGCCATTGGCGGCACCCACGGCCGTCATCGCGGCGTTGTGCGTGTCGGGGCGGAAGCTTTGCAGGCCATCATCAAACTTGATCTTGCCGGCATTATGCGCCCAGATATGCAGCACCGGGTTCCAGCCACCGGAAGAGGCGATGAAATCGCACTCCACGCGCTTCTCGGTGATCACGCGGCCCTGGCCCTTGCGGTAGGCGGCAATCTTCACCGCCTTCACAGCCAGCGTGCCTTCCACAGCGGAGATGACGGAAGACAATGAAACCGCGATGCCTTCCTCCTGGGCGCGGGCTACAAGCTCGCCATCCGGGCGGGCGCGGCTGTCCACCACTTGCACATTCACGCCAGCCTTCTTCAAGGCAAAGGCGGTGAGATAGGCGTCATCATTGTTGGTGAACACCACGCCATTGGTGCCCGGCGAAACGCCATAGCGGCCCACCAGCGCGCGTACGGCCGAAGCCAGCATCACATTCGGCCGGTCATTGTTGGCAAAGGCAATAGGCCGTTCGAGCGCACCCGTGGCCATGATCACATGGCTGGCGCGGATCTTCCACAGGCGGTGGCGCGGCGCGCCAGCAGCGAGCAGGGACGGATCATGGTCAGCCACGCGTTCAGCGGCCATGAGGAAGTTGTGGTGATAGTGGCCCACCACAGTGGTGCGCACCAGCACATGCACATTGGGCATGGCCTTGAGCTCGGCGATCTTCGGGGCCAGCCAGTCGGCCACGCAGGCGCCATTGATCATGCCCGCCGTGAGGTCGGCAATGCCGCCCAGCACCGGGTTTTCATCCATCAGCACAACTTTGGCGCCAGCTTTGGCCGCGGCCTCGGCAGCGAGAATGCCGGCAAGCCCGCCACCCGCCACCAGCACATCGGCGTGGATATGCATGTGCTCATAATTGTCAGGGTCGCGGCCCGTGGCCGCCTTGCCCAGGCCCGCGGCCTTGCGGATCACCGGCTCATAGACATGTTTCCAGAAGGCCTTCGGCCACATGAAGGTCTTGTAGTAGAAACCGCCCGGGAAAAACCGCGACAGCTTGTTGTTGATGCCGCCAATGTCGAAAGTCAGCGAGGGCCAGCGGTTCTGGCTTTCGCTCACCATGCCCTGATAGATCTCAACCTGGTTGGCGCGCAGGTTAGGCTCGCGCTTTGCGTCAGCGCCCACGCCCACCAGCGCGTTCATTTCTTCAGAGCCGAGGCCCATCACGCCGCGCGGGCGGTGATATTTGTAGCTGCGGCCAAACACCTTCTGGCCCGAGGCCAGAACGGCCGAGGCCACCGTGTCTCCGGCAAAGCCCTGAATGTCGCGGCCATCGAATGAGAAGGTCACGCGCTTGGCGCGGTCGATGCGGCTGCCGCCTTCGGCAAGGCGATAAGGTTTTCCAGTCATTTCTGCTTCTTCTTCCGCATGGCAAAGTATTCAGCCCAGCCGCCCTTGGCCTGAGCAATCACGTCATCGGGCGGCAGCTCGGTGATGCCGTAAAAGGCCTTGAACTCCATGGTCATCGTGTCGCGCGCGGCGTGGAACCACTTGCCGCAGCCGCGGTCACAGCGCACGCGCTCGAAATGCAGGCCCTTGGGGTTGATGCGCGCGAAGAGATAATCGCGCTGCTGTTCATCGGTGATGCCTTCGGGGTTCGCAGTCGCCGGGCGCGCAACATGCGCCTGGCCGCCGAAGTGGAAATCAGTTTCATCGCCAGTGGCGTTGCAGACCGGGCAGGTGACAAGAAGCATTCTGTGCTCTCCTTAATGCGCCACGGCGGCGGCAACGCTTTCGTCGATGAAGCGGCCTTCGGTGAAGCGGTCCATCGAGAAAGCCTCGGCAATCGGATGCGGGCGGTCATTGGCGATGGTATCGGCAAACACCCAGCCAGAGCCGGGAATGGCCTTGAAGCCACCAGTGCCCCAGCCGCAGTTGACGAACAGCCCGTCCACCGGCGTCTTGCCGATGATCGGCGAGCGGTCGCCCGTCATGTCCACGATGCCGCCCCATTGGCGCAGCATGCGCAGGCGCGAGATGATGGGGAAGGTCTCAATCAGCGCGTTGATCGTGTGTTCCAGCGCCGGGAAAGAGCCGCGCTGCGAATAGTTGTTGTAGGGATCTGTGCCGCCACCGATGACGAGCTCGCCCTTGTCGGACTGGCTCATGTAGCCATGCACCGTGTTGGCCATCACCACGCAGTCAATCACCGGCTTGATCGGCTCGGACACCAGCGCCTGCAGGCACTGGCTTTCAATCGGCATGCGCACGCCCGCCATGTCCATCACCGTGGTCACGTGGCCGGCGGTGACAACACCCACCTTCTTGGTCTTGATCACGCCGCGCGTGGTCTCAAGGCCAACGACCTTGCCGCCGTCGCGCTGGATGCCAATCACTTCGCAGTTCTGGATGATGTCGACGCCCATGTCGTCAGCGCCGCGGGCATAGCCCCAGGCCACGGCATCGTGGCGGCCCGTGCCGCCGCGCGGCTGGTAATAGGCACCAAGGATCGGGTAGCGGCAGTTCGGATCATCATTGATGATCGGAACGATCTCTTTGACTTCGGCGGGCGACACCATGCGGCAATCCAGCCCGGCCAGACGGTTGGCATGGGCGGTGCGCTGGAAGGCGCGCAGCTCATGCTGCGTCTGGCACAGCATCAACACGCCGCGCGGGCTGAACATGATGTTGTAGTTCAGCTCCTGGCTCAGGTCTTCATAGAGCGAGCGCGCCAGCTCATAGATGGCGATCGACGGGTCCTGCAGATAGTTGGAGCGGATGATGGTGGTGTTGCGGCCAGTGTTGCCGCCGCCCAGCCAGCCTTTTTCAACCACGGCGATGTTGGTCATCTTGTGGTTCTTGGCGAGGTAATAGGCGGTGGCCAGGCCATGCCCGCCGGCGCCCACGATCACGGCGTCATATTCGGCCTTTGGGTTGGGAGAACGCCAGGCGCGCTCCCAATCCTTATGGTAGTTCATCGCATTGCGGGCAATGGAAAATACGGAATAGCGCGGTTTCTGCATGATCAGCCTTTTATCAGAGCGGGCCTGCCATTCATAACGCTTTCCGACACGGCAGGCCCGGCATGCGACAATGCGGAGTATCAACAAATTTCATGCGATGCTAAAAGCAAATTCATGACCCGCAAACAAACCCGCCTCACCGTCATTCTCTCCGGCCTTGCCCTGCTGGGCGTGGCCCTCGGCCTCATGCTTTTTGCCATGCGGGACTCGATTGTGTTTTTCTACACCCCCAGCGAAATGGCCGACAAGCACATCGCCCCTGGCACGCGCGTGCGCCTGGGCGGGCTGGTGGAGCAGGGCTCGCTGGTCAAGGGCACGGATGGGCAGGTGAGTTTCGCCATCACCGACATGACCAAGACCATCAAGGTCTCCTACAAGGGCCTGCTGCCGGACCTGTTCCGCGAGGGCCAGGGCGTGGTGGCCGAAGGCTCGGGCACCGCCGATGGCGCCTTCAAGGCCGATTCGGTTCTGGCCAAGCATGATGAGAAATACATGCCCAAGGAAATCGTCGACAAGCTGAAGGCCCAGGGCGTCTGGCGCGAGGGCAAGGGCTGAAAAAACGGCCTTCCCGAAAATTCCCGCACATTTCCGTGATCTTGCCGCAAATTCCGGGGCCATGCCCTTGAAATGCCACATCCATAACCAATCTTTCACGGCGGAGTAACGCAGCGGTAAGGCGCTGGGTTCAACAATTTGCCCAATCGTTGTTCAAGGAGTTTAGCATGAACATTCAATCCCTCTTCGCCCGCAAGACCGTCTATGGCCTGGTGACGGCGGGCCTGCTTTCAGCCAGTGTTTTCACCTCCGCCCTTGTTGTGCTGCCGCCCGCCCAGCTGGCCCGCGCCGACATCGCCGGGCTGGACCCCACCCGCTCCCTCAACCCGCTGGTGGAAAAGGTCATGCCCGCCGTGGTCAGCATTGAGGTGAAGCTGTCCGACAAGGCCTCCAGCGCCGACACCGCCGACAACAGCGGCAATGACCAGGTGCCGCCGGACCTCAAGAACTTCTTCGACCAGTTCCCGCAGTTCCACTTCAACATGCCCAAGCAGGACAAGCCGCAGGGCGGCGGCCGCGCCCTGGGCTCGGGCTTTGTGCTGAGCGCTGATGGCTATGTCGTCACCAACAACCACGTTGTGGCCGATGCCACCGAGGTCAAAGTGTCGTTCCAGAACGGCGAGGACTATGACGCCAAGGTGATCGGCACCGACCCGAAGACCGACCTGGCGCTGCTCAAGATCAAGTCCGACAAGTCCTTCCCGCATGTCGATTGGGCCAAGGCTGAAGCCAAGGTGGGCGACACGGTGATGGCTGTGGGCAACCCCTTCGGCCTCGGCGGCAGCGTCACCCGCGGCATCGTCTCGGCCCGTGGCCGCGACATCGGCAACGGCCCCTATGATGATTTCCTGCAGATCGACGCCTCCATCAACAAGGGCAACTCCGGCGGCCCCACCTTCAATCTTGACGGCGAAGTGATCGGCATCAACACGGCGATCTTCTCTCCTTCCGGCGGCTCGGTGGGCATCGGCTTTGCCATTCCAGCCGCCACGGCCTCGAACGTGATTGAAAGCCTCAAGACCAACCACAAGGTGACGCGTGGCTGGCTGGGCGTGCAAATCCAGCCGGTGACGGCTGACATCGCTGAAAGCCTGGGCCTGAGCGGCACCAAGGGCGCCCTGGTGGCCGACCTCACCGCCAAGTCCCCCGCCATCAAGGCCGGCATCAAGCCGGGCGACGCCATCCTGAAGGTGGATGGAACCGATATCGCCTCTGACCGTGACCTGGCCAAGGTGATCGGCAACATTCCGCCGGGCAAGGATGTGAAGCTGTCGATCATCCGTGATGGCAAGGCCGAAACCGTCACCGTCACGCTGGGCACCATGCCCACCGACAAGCCGGAAATGGCCAATGCGGACCCGGCCAAGCCCGCCGATGCCGGTGCGGCCGCCTCGCTCTCGGCTTATGGCCTTGAGGTTGGCCCCGGCGCCAATGGCAAGGGCCTGAAGATCCTGAAGATCGATCCCAAGTCCGCCGCCGTTGACTTGGGCCTGAAAGAGGGCGACACCATCCTTCAGGTGCAAGGCCAGGATGTCTCGGATGCCGCCAGCCTGGATGCCGCCATCAAGAAGGCCACCGGCAAGAAACTGCTGATGCTGGTCAAGACGGCCCAGGGCCAAAGCTTCGTGGCCCTGCCGCCCAGCAACGGCTGAGCCAGACTGAAACCAGCGGCGGGCCCTGGCGCCCGCCGTTTTCTTCTTTCGCCAACCAAAGGAACACAGCCATGCAAGCCCAAGCCGGAGCCAATTTGACAAACCGCCCGTGGGAGGGCACAGGTAATGCCATGCGGATTCTGGTGATCGAAGACGACAAGGATGCGGCCTCCTGGCTGGTCAAGGGCCTCAAGGAAAGCGGCCATATTGTCGACCACGCCTCGGATGGCGAGCAGGGCCTCGAACTGGCCGTCACCGGCAGCTTTGACGTTCTGATCGTGGACCGCATGCTGCCCAAGCTTGACGGCCTGGCCCTCACGCGCCAGTTGCGCGGCCAGGGCAACAAGGTTCCGATCCTGATCCTCTCGGCGCTGAGCGATGTCGATGAACGCGTCAAGGGCCTGCGCTCCGGCGGTGATGACTATCTCGCCAAGCCCTATTCCTTCGCCGAGCTTCTGGCCCGCGTGGAAGGCTTGGGCGCCCGCAAGCTTCTGGACCCCAAGGACGCCAAGCTGCGCGCCATGGACCTTGAGATGGACCTGATGACCCGCACGGTCACCCGCAGCGGCAAGCCCATCCTGCTGCAGCCGCGCGAGTTCAAGCTGCTGGAATACCTCGTCCGCCATGCCGGGCACATCGTGACCCGCACCATGCTGCTGGAAAATGTCTGGGATTATCACTTCGACCCGCAAACCAACGTGATCGACGTGCATGTGTCGCGGCTGCGCGGCAAGCTCGACAAGGGCTTCGCCCAGCCGCTGCTGCAAACCGTGCGCGGTGCCGGCTACATGATCCGTGCCCATTAACGCCAAACCGTTCCGCACATCCACCTTCCGCCTTGCGGCGCTCTATCTGCTGTTCTTCGTGGTCTCCATCCTCGCGGTGCTGGGCTATGTCTACTATTACACCGTCGG
>JAGWTZ010000021.1 GCA_028868695.1 Alphaproteobacteria bacterium
ATGATCTCAAAGCCCGTCACGCGCCAGCTTGCCGTGTCCCACTTCGGGGCCACGCCGATCAAAGCCAGGGCTTGCGCGATGTCATCGCCCCCGGTCCGCATGTTGGCGGTGCCCCAGGCGGAAAGTCCCGCAGATTTAAGGTGTTGGCCAGTCTCTTGAAAGTGGCGTGTGAGCAGCGCGGCGGCGGATTTCTGGCCCAGAGCCCAGGCGGTGGGCGTAGGCAGAGTGCGGTTGTCCAACGAATAGAAATTCTTGCCCGTCGGCAACACGTCCAGCCGCCCACGCGTGGGCGCGCCCGAAGGGCCGGGGGCCACCCGGTGGCCGGAGAGGCCGGTGAGGAGCGCGGAGATTTCCGCAGGGCCGCAGGCGGCGAGGGCGGGGCGGATGTTGGATTCGATAGTCTGCAATACCACGCCCAACGCCTCCCTCCCCCTTGTGGGGAGGGCTGGGGTGGGGGTCGAGTGGAGTTCTAAATTTGTCCCAGCCAAAAAAAGCTCTGAATTGGGAGCGACCCCCACCCTTGATCCCTCCCCACAAGGGGGAGGGACACCGGCCCGGAGCATGGTGTTGGCCAACAGCTCAAGCCTTTCCACCGTGTCGCCATTGCTGCGCCATGGGTCAATTGAAATGGCGGCAAGTTCTGCAGGGCGTGGGCCGGTCCATGGCTCCGCCATCGGGCAGGCGAGCGGATCAAACGGCGCAAGACCTAGGGAATCGCTCAGTGCACGGATGAGTGAGGCATCGCCGCCTTCGCCCAGGCCGCGCGGCACGCGCGTGAGGGCCACGAGCAAATCGGCCTCCTGCTGGCCGGCGGGTGAGGTTCCAAGGATGTGCAAGCCGTCGCGGATCTGCGCTTCCTTCAGATCACAAAGGAAGGCATCAAGCTTCTGCAGGTCATCATCGCTGGTGCCGCTGAGGCCGGCATCCTGATCAAGTTTCGCGCTTTGTGTGAGTTCGAAGATGCGGGCGCGCAGGTCGGCCAGCCTGCGCTTGTCGAGGCCGCTGGCCAGATAATATTCATCCACCAGCGTTTCCAAGTCCTTCATTGGCCCATAGGATTCTGCGCGTGTCAGCGGCGGTGTGAGATGGCTGATGATGACAGCAGATGTGCGGCGCTTGGCCTGCGTGCCTTCGCCGGGGTCATTGACGATGAAGGGATAGAGCTGCGGCATGGGCCCCAGCGCCACTTCCGGCCAGCAGCTCTCGGTTAGCGCCAGAGCCTTGCCCGGCAGCCATTCGAGGTTGCCATGCTTGCCATTGTGGATGATGGCCTGCGCCCCGAAATGCTGGCGCAGCCAGAAATAGGTGGCGAGATAGAAATGCGGCGGCACGAGGGCGGGGTCGTGATAGGTGGATTTGGGGTCAATGCCATAGCCCCGCGCTGGCTGGATGGCGCAGGCCACATTGCCATGGGTGACGATTGCAAGGTTGAACGCGCCATTGGCGAACTGCGGGTCGGATTGCGGCTCGCCCCAGCGGGCGATCATCTGCGTGCGAATGGTTTCGGGCAGCGCCGCGAAGTGGCGTTGATAGTCGCCCAGCGGCATGGCAATGCCGTTGCCATCGCGGCGTGCGGCGATCAGGCTCTGCACAAGGTGGTTGCCATCATCGGGGATGGCTCCGGCGCTGTAGCCTTCCACCGCCAGCGCTTTCAAAATCGCGATCGTACTCGCCGGTGTGTCATAACCCACGCCATTGGCCACGCGGCCGTCCTTGTCGGGGTAGTTGGCGAGGATGATGGCGACTTTCTTCTCGGCATTGGGCGTTTCACGCAGCGCCGACCAGCGCGCAGCAAGATCGGCCACATAGGCAATGCGGTCTGGCTCCGGCTTGTAGGTGACGATGCGGCACTGCGTGGCGGCGTGCAGATGGTCATCGGCCTTGAAGGAAATGGCGCGGGTAAAAATGCGGCCATCCAATTCCGGCAGCACCACATTCATGGCCAGGTCCGTGGCGCGCAGGCCCTGCGATGAAGCATGCCATTCCGCCTCGGACGACCCCGCCAGCGCCACTTGCAACACAGGGCAACCCGGCTTTGCCAGTGGATCGCGCGCCTCATCGCCCACGGCAAAGCCGGTGGCATTGAGGATGACGGATGGCGGGTGCGCGGCGAAGTGTTCGGCGAGGAAGGCGGCGGAGGCTTCATCCTTCAGGCTGGAGACATAGATGGCGGCAGCGGGCAGGCCGCGCGCAGCCAAGGCTTCGGCCAGTGCATCAATGGGTGCCGTTTGGCCACCTTCAATCACTGAACGATAGAAGATGATGGCCGCCTTGGGCGACGGTGTAGTGGTGTGAAGCCCGGCCTTCGGCAAGGTTCGCGGCGCGGGCGCATCCGCTCCGGCGCAGAACTGCAGCAGCGCCTTGGCATTATCCACCCCGCCGAAGGCAAAGTATTGGCGCAGGCCCTCGACTTCCTCAGGCGGCAAGGTGGAGAGGGCCTGGAGTTCCACATCCGGTTCCTGCCCGCCGGGCAGAAGGGCGAGCTTGATGCTGTTTTCGCGCGCCAATGCCGCCACGGCTTCCACGCCATAGGGCCAATAGGCCTTGCCGCCGAGCAGGCGGATAATGATGATCTTAGCAGCACTGAGCGTTTTCTCCGTGTACAGATCAACCGAGAAATTGTGCTGCAGCTGCATCAGGTTGGCGAGGCGCAAAGTGGGCGCCGTGGCCCCCAACGCATCATGCGCTGCGGCGAGGCAGGCGAGCTCTGAATCCGCCGCCGAAAGGATCACCACGTCAGCGGGGCTTTGCTTCAGGTCGATCGCCTCGGCCCCGCCATCAACAACGCCCGATGTGGTGGCGAGGAGATGCATCAGCCCCTGAGCGACTTCTCAATCGCCGCCTTGTCCATGGTTTTTTCGCCGATTACCACCAGGCGGGTTTCACGCTTTTCATTGGCGCGCCAGGGGCGGTCGAAATAGCTGGTCAGCCGCGGGCCCACGGCCTGGATGAGCAGGCGGGCCTCGCTGCCCGGCACTGCGGCGAAACCTTTCAGGCGCAGGATGTCATGCGCCTCAATGGTGCTGGCGATGCGGGTCAGCAGGGCCTTTTGGTCGAGTGCGCCGGGCAGGTCCACGATGAAGGTGATGAAGTCATCATGATCATGCTGCTGTTCGCCTTCCATCTCGTGATGGGATTGGCGGTTGTGCAGGTCAATGGCGGCATCGGCCTTGACACCCAGCAGAACGGCAGGGTCAATCTCGCCATGCGTGGCGTTCACCAGCTTGGTGGCCTTGCGGAGCTGCGCCTTGAGTTGCGCTGAAACTTCGGCCAAGCCGGCGCTGTCCAGCAGGTCGGTCTTGTTCAGCACCACAAGGTCGGCGCAGTTCAGTTGGTCTTCGAAGAGTTCTTCGATGGGGTTTTCGTGGTCGAGGTTCGGGTCTGCCGCGCGGGCGGCGGCCACGGCCTCTTCATCGTCTGCAAAGCGGCCTTCGGCCAGCGCCTTGCCATCCACCAATGTGACCACGCCGTCGACAGTCACGCGCGACTTGATCTCGGGCCAATTGAAAGCGCGCACCAAAGGTTGCGGCAGGGCAAGGCCGGAGGTTTCGATGACAATGTGATCCGGCTTGCGCGGGGAGGCCAGCAGTTTCTCCATGGTGGGGATGAATTCATCGGCCACCGTGCAGCAGATGCAGCCATTGGCGAGTTCGATGATGTCATCCTCGCTGCAGGCGTCATTGCCGCAGGCTTTCAGGATTTCGCCATCCACGCCCACATCGCCGAATTCATTGACGATCAAGGCAATGCGGCGGCCGCCGGCATTTTGCAGCAGGTGGCGCACGAGTGTTGTCTTGCCAGCACCCAGGAACCCGGTGATGACTGTTGCGGGGATTTTCTCGGTCATTGGTCAAACTTCTCGGCAATGGGAGGGAGGAAACGGCCCAGCAGCCATCCCATCACCAGCCAGAACACGGCGGCTGCGGCGATGGCATTGGCGGCAAATTCGGCGGCCAGGGCAGGGGGAACGGTGGTGGCGCCGTCCGGGGCATGCGGCGCGCCGATGATGTGCGGAATGAGCAGCAGGGCGAGGCCAACCGCCTTGGCCCAAGGCTCATGGCGGATGGCAAAGCAATAGATGGCGGCACCGGTGGCGATGATGGTGCCTGCCCACCAGATCTGCCGCGCGGCAAGATCAGTCACCGGCATGCCGGGAACTTCAGGTGCCAGGCCCAGCCCCGTGGCCACATGCACCGAGAGGAACCCAGCCATGCCCCAGGCCCAGCCATTGGCGCGGGTGATGGGCACATTGAGCAACAGGGACAAGCCCGCCAACAGCAGGGCGAATCCACCGCCCGCCAGAAGCGATGCTGCGCCGGTGAAGCCCAGGCGCGGCAAGCCGGGTGCAGGCTCCCATTCCCTGGCGCCATCATCCGGGCACATCTTCATGCCGGGCATGGATTCCTTGCAGGCAGGTGCTGCCACGCCGCTGGCGGCGGCCTTGGCGGCGTCATCTGCCTTTTCATAAACCTCGGCGGCAGCAATCAGCGGCGAAAGGCGCCAGACCTGCACGCCTGTGAGCACAGCGCCAGCAATCAGCCCGGCGGCGAGCGCGGCCAGCACATAACGGCCAATCATTGGGTTGTTTCCCGTTCGGCGAATTCAGGCGAATTGGCCTCCCTTGCGGGAGCCAAGAACGCAGACGCGATTTTGTCTTTTCTTTCGAAAAGCCAAAACGCTTTAGTGGCAGGGAAAGCCGATGGCGTGGCGCGTGTCGTGGGCCGCGTTGTGGACGGCGTCGATCTGCGACAGGCCAACCGTGAACACCATGCTCACGCCAATGAACAGGCAGGCGAGGCCAGCCTTGAGGCGGTCCGATACGCGCGCGATGGAAGCAGAGTTCGTCAAAATCCTGGTGGTCATGTCACCCTCCGTGAGACCGATGTGCAATAGAATGAAACGCCTTGCATTTGGCGCTATCCGGCAGGTCTCCTGACTTGCGGTGTATCGGCCATTCGCGCCTTCCCGGGCAAAACCCAGTGGCAATTGCGAAGGGCCACACCGCTCACAGTTGCGGGGGCAGTCACGGTTTCGGCCCCTGTTGGGTCGTCCTCACCGTATTCCCTTTCAAAGCCCCGCAGCGATTGCCTTGGGGCACCGAACAGCCCGCTTTTCGCAAGATTTGGCCAAGCTTGTCAATGCGGTTGCGCGCAAGTTGCGCCTGCGCCGCCAAAGCATGGCGAAACCGGGCATTTACCAATATCATGGCAACTCCTGATTTGGTAAACTGCGGCTGGCCGGCGGCGAGGAATGAACGTGTCTCAGAAAAAATCGAAAGAGTTGTGGCAAAGCCTGGTTTCGGCCAACCGCCCGGTGATCGCCGCCACGGTGTTTTTCAGCTTCGTGCTGAACATCCTGGCGCTGACTGGCTCGCTCTACATGCTGCAGGTCTATGACCGGGTGATTCCTTCGAGCAGCGTGCCCACGCTGGTGGCGCTGTCGGTGATCGTGCTGGTGCTTTATGCCTATTATGGGTTGCTGGACCATATCCGCTCACGCATTTTCGTGCGGGTGGGGCGGCGCGTGGAAGAGGCCTTGCGCGGCCGGGTGTTTGACCTGATGTCCACCCTCTCGCTGAGCAAGACCAATCCGGTCGGCAGCCAGCCGGTGCAAGACCTGGCCACCGTGCGCCAGTTCATCAGCGGGCAGGGGCCGCTGGCCTATTTCGACATGCCCTATGTGCCGCTTTATCTGGCCGTGGTGTTCCTGCTGCATTGGGTTTTGGGCGTGGTGGCCACCGGCTCGGCCATCATCATTTTTGTGCTGGCGCTGCTGGCGGAGCGGGCCACAAGGGCGCCTGCCGTGGCGGCCAACCAGGCCACCATGAAGGCCCTGCTGATGACCGAGGAAACCCGGCGCAATGCCGAGGCGCTGCATTCCCTTGGCATGAAGGGGGCGATGCGCCGCCGCTGGATGGCGCTGCAGGGCGAGGCGCTGGACTACCAGACCAAGGCCAATGACGCGGGCTCCAGCTATGGCACAGTGTCACGCGTGTTCCGCATGGTGGTGCAATCCGGCATTCTTGGCATGGGTGCCTATCTTGCAGTGAAACACGAGATTTCCGGCGGCTCGATTGTGGCGGCCTCGATCATCATGGGGCGCGCATTGTCGCCCATCGAACAGGCTGTGGCGGGCTGGCAGAACCTGCTGGCGGCGCGCAAGGCCTATGAGCGGCTGTCCAAGCTTCTCGACATGGTGCCTGCCGACCGGGAACGCATGAAGCTTCCGGCCCCCAAGGGGCTTGTTGAAGTCGAGAATGCGGCAATCATGCTGCCGGGCTCGGACAAGCCGATCCTGCAGAACATCAATTTCAAGGTGGAGCCGGGCAAGGGCCTTGGCATCATCGGCCCCACCGGGGCTGGCAAATCCACCATGGCGCGGGCGCTGGTGGGCCTTTTGCCGCTACGCAGCGGCGCGGTGCGCCTTGATGGCGCAACCCCGGACCAGCGCGACAGCGACGAGCATGGCAGCCTGATCGGCTATCTGCCGCAGGATGTGCAGATGTTTGATGGCACCGTGGCCCAGAACATCGCCCGCTTCAGCGACAATCCGGACCCCGAAAAGATCGTGGCG
The DNA here is from genome assembly GCA_028868695.1 of Alphaproteobacteria bacterium. Classification (GTDB taxonomy): domain Bacteria; phylum Pseudomonadota; class Alphaproteobacteria; order Rhizobiales; family Aestuariivirgaceae; genus Aestuariivirga. The sequence goes on from JAGWTZ010000021.1 coordinate 6,574, forward strand.
GCGGCACAGATGGCCAATATCCATGATTTCATCATGCGGCTGCCGCAGGGCTATGACACGCCGCTCAATGAAGGCGGCTCACGGCTTTCGGCGGGGCAGCGCCAGCGCGTGGCCCTTGCGCGCGCGCTGTATGGCGATCCTGTTTTGCTGGTGATGGATGAACCCAACTCCAACCTTGATGCCGAGGGCGAAGCGGCGCTGGACAAGGCGATCCGCGCCATGCTGGCCAAGGGCGCTTCGGTGATCGTGGTGGCGCACCGGCCTTCCGCCCTGCATGCCATTGATCATTTGCTCGTGTTGGCCAATGGCCAGGCGGTGGCTTATGGCAGCCGCGAGGAAATCATGGCCAAGGTGGGCGTGCGCGTGCCCGGCCCGCCGCCGCAGGGGCCGCAAACCCAGCCCCAGCAAGGCAAGGCGCAAGTGATCAGCACGCAAGCCGGCTTTGCCGTCACCCCCACTGGCACCACCACGAGAAACTGATCCGCCATGGCCCATGCGCATGAAAAGCCCGCCACCGTGAACACCAGCAAATCGCTGCGCCGCCTGCAGTTTGCGGGCTTTGCGGCCATCGTCTCCATGGTGGCGGTGTTCGGGGTGTGGAGCTGGGCGGCCGACATCAACGGCGCGGTGATTGCGCCTGCCACCATCCAGGCCGAAAGTTATTCCAAGAAGGTGCAGCACCGCGAGGGCGGCAATGTGCTCAAGATCATGGTGCATGATGGCGACGTGGTGCAGGAGGGACAGGACCTGATTGAACTGGACCCCACCGAGATCAAAGCCAACCTCGGCATCATCAATGGCCAGCTTGATGAATACCTGATCAAGCGGGCGCGGCTGGAAGCGCAGCGCGACGGCCGCGCCACGCTTGAATTGCCGGAAGAGCTGAAGGCGCGCGCCGATGACGCACATATCATCGAAGTGGTGGCGGGCCAGCAGAAGCTGCTGCAATCGACGCTGGACACAGCTTCAGCAAAGGCAGAGCAATACAAGGTTCAGGCCGGGCAGCTGGAAGACCAGATCAAGGGCCTTGAGGCGCAGATCGAAGGCGACAAGAAGCAATTGGACCTCATCGCCCAGGAGACGGACAGCCTGCGCAAGCTGCAGCAGCAGGGCCTCGTTCCAGCAACGCGGGTGATGGCCATGGACCGCGAGGCGGCGCGCATCGGCGGCGACCAGGGCCAGCTCAGCGCCAATATCGCCAGCTCGCAATCCAAGATCAGCGAAACCAAACTGCAGATCCTGCAGGTGCAGGAAGAGGTGCGCAACCAGGCGCTCACCGACTTGCGCGACACCGAGAGCAAGCTCGTCGAATTGCAGGGCCAGAAGCTGGCCTCGCAATCACGCCTGGAACATCTCACCATCAAGGCGCCGATCACCGGCACGGTCTATCAGCTTTCAGTGCACACCGAGGGCGGGGTGATCGCGCCCAACGAGCCGCTGATGATGATCCTGCCGCAGAATGACGACCTGGTGCTGCAGGCGGCGGTTTCGCCCAATGACATCAGCCATGTGCAGGTGGGCCAGCCCGCCGAGATCATGTTCACCGCCTTTGACACGCGGGTGACACCCAAGATCGCGGCCGAGGTGACGCAAGTTGCCGCCGACACCACGAGGCCGGACCCGAGCAAGGGCGAGGCGGCAGGCCAGCCTTACTACGCCATCCGCCTCACCATTCCCGCCAAGGAACTTGCAAAACTCGGCAGCAACAAGCTGAAGCCCGGCATGGCGGCGGAGGCCTTCATCCAGACGGAATCGCGCTCGCCCTTTTCCTATCTGATCAAGCCGCTGGTGCAGCAGTGGTCGCATGCGATGCGTGAAAGTTGAGCGCGTCACCGCCACTCGCGCGTTAAGGAAAAGTTGATAAAAATTCCGCGATTCCGGCAACGGAGTTTTAACCACGATCACTCATGATTAACGCCATGATTGTTCGTCGCGTATCAAAAGCGTTTGTGTGTTCCGTGTTTTTTGCCGCGTTGGTCGCAAATGCCGGCTCTGCAAGCGCAGCCACATCCGGTGCTGCAGCCACCTCCGAAGCGGCCTATGCCGCGCTCAACGGCGGTGATGCTGCCAAGTCGGTCCTCCTTTACACGCAGGCCATTGAATCGCGCGAGCTTGCGCCCGATGCACTGGCCAATGCCTTCCTGAACCGGGGCCTTGCTTATCAGAACAGCGGCCAGCACCAGCAGGCTGTGGATGACTATTCGGCGGCGCTCAATCTCGACGCCATGCCGTCAGAACTTCGCGCCCGCGCGCTTTTCAACCGCGGCCTTGCCCAGGAAAAGACCGGCAAGCCAGCCTTGGCGATTGAGGATTTCACCAGCGCGCTGCTGATCGATTCCAGCTTCTCCTATGCCTATCTGGCGCGCGCCAATGCGCTGCGCGACAATGGCCAATATCTGTTCTCGATCTCGGATTATGAGCGGGCTGTCAAATATCATCACCCGGATCTGGCGCGCGTCTATTATGGCGAGGCGCAGGCCTTCGAACAGCTGAAGCGCCCGGTGGAAACCAAGCGCCTGCTGCAGGCCGCGCTGGCCGCCAACAGCGCCTTTGCCCCGGCGGCTGAAAAGCTGAAATCGCTCGGCGCGGTCGCTGAACTTGATGACGCCACCAGTGATCCCATCCTCACCAGCAGCATTTCCGCCAGCGCATCTGGCAGCACCGATGTTGTGAAGCAGGGCCTGCCCAAGGGCGTGGAGCCGCCTGCCGCATTGATGGCCACGGCGATCAACCTGCAGCCGCCCGCCTTGAACCAGGACACGCCCGCGCCGGAGACAACTCCGGTGGCGGATGCTGCTCCTGCGGCGGCCAAGGCTGATACCAAGGTGATCGTGGCTTCGGTGCCCAGCATTCCCAATGAAACCGCGCCCAGCAAGGCCGCCGCCAAAAAGCCGGCCGCCATGGCCGCGGCGCAAGTGAAGAAGCCTGCCGCGCCGGCAGAGCCTGCGGTTGACGAGATTGCGACGGGCGACACCGCGCCTGCCGCCGACGTTCCCGCTGCCTCGGGCTGGGCTGTGCAGATTTCTTCTGCCGCCAGCGAGGATGCCGCCTGGGCCAGCTGGAAGGCGCTGCAGAAGCAGCACCAGGTTCTGGCTTCCGTGAAGCCTGTGGTGGTGAAGGCCGAGCTTGGGGCCAAGGGCACGTTCTACCGCGTGCGCCTGCAAGGCTTTGAAGACCAGTCTTCAGCGCAAAGCGCCTGCGGCAAGCTCAAGTCTGGCGGCGTTTCCTGCTATATCGCCAAGGCGGCTGGCTGAATTCAGCCAGCGCCGCGCCTGCAATCACATCGTTAAGATTTGCTTAGGCTGATCGCTTGAGTTGCAAGGCGCTGTCTTACCCGCCATTTGGTTTTATCCGCTAGGCTGCATCCGTTAGTGGAGGGCAGTGCATGAGCGACGACTATCAAAGCCTGATGAGACCATGGCTGGATGCGGGGGATGATGAAGATGAAGCCCCTCCGCCAGAGCAAAGGCAGGGGCATTCACCAGCGCAGGTGCAGGCCCAATACGCCGCCGTGGCTGAGGCGCACCGGGCGCTCACCGAATGCCTGGAAAAAGACCTGCTGGGCTATATCCACGCGCAATCCGCCGACTTTTTTGAAGAGCTGATCCTTGATGTGGTGCTGGCCCTGGGCTTTGCCGGGCGGCGGCGCGATCTGGCGCGCAAGATTGGCCGCAGCGGCGATGGCGGCATCGACGGCATCATCGAACTGGATGAACTGGGCCTCGATGCGATTTACCTGCAGGCCAAGCGCTTCAAGCCGGGCGCGGCTGTCTCGGCCCCGGCGGTGCGTGATTTCATCGGCAGCCTGGAAACGCGGCGCGCCACCAAGGGCATCTTCGTCACCACCGGCGATTTCACGGCGCGGGCGCGTGAAGCCTGCGAGACAGTGAGCAAGCGTGTGGTGCTGATCAATGGCAAGCGCCTCACCGAATTGATGATCCGCCATGGCATTGGCACGCGGGTGACAGAGTCCTTCCAGTTCAAGGAAGTGGATGTGGCCTATTTTCAGGGCCGCACTTCGGGCGCCAGCAAGAGCCCGGCGCCAATCCATTCGCGCAAATAGGCGGCGGCGCGCTGGGGCGCCTCATCTGCCTTGTCCATCACGCTGATCATTTCACAAACCAGCGCGAAGTTCAGGCCCTTGGCGATGCAATCCAGCGCCATGGATTCTTCCGCGCCGATCATGCGGAAGCGGGAAGATGCGCCCTGCCGCCAGACCAGAATGCGCTGTGCCTCATCGAGGCGGTGCGGGGCGGGCGGCTGTTCCCCGCATTTGAGCGCCGACCAGATGCTGGTGGTGTTTTGCGTGAAGGTGAGATGCTGCACCGAGGGGTGGAAGGCGAAGACCTGTTCGCCGAAGTTTTCTGGATTGGCGGCCGCCAACTGCGCAAGGGTGTATGGCAGCGCATCTGCAGCGTCAAAGGCGGTGTTGAGCGCGCGTTCCAGCGCGGCAAGCTCCGCCACTTCGGGGTTGCGCCGCCAGCGCTCGCTGCGCGCAATAAAGTCGGGCAGGTGGGTGCTGAACCAGCGGGCGTTGGGGCTGCGCGATGTGTGGGCCGCAATGTAGGCCCTGCCCAGGCCGATGAATTCGGTATCGCCCACATAGCTGTGCAGCATCTCATAGTCATGGGCGAGAAATTCGCCGAGCCGTAGCAGATAGGCCTGCTGGTAAACAGCCAGCGCCCCGGCCTTGCCGCCACGGGCGGGCTTGGCCAGGTGGGGCAGGGCGGCATCGTCACCCTCCCGCACCGAATGGGCCATGGCGTCCTGTATGGCGGCGAGGGATTTCATCAGGCAGCCCTTTCGCCAAACACGGCGGCGGCAATGGCGCGGGCTTGCTCAAGTTCACCCACCAATTCAGCCAGCGGCGGAATCTTGTCGTCGCGCTCGATCATCGTGCTCACCTGGCCGAAGCGCTTCAGCGCCCGGCCGTAAAGCTCCCACACTTCGGCGCGCACAGGTTCATCGTGGGTGTCGATCAGCATGTGCTCGCCCTCGGAATGGCCGGCGAGATGAAATTGCACCACGCGCTCAGGCGGGATGGCATCAATGAAGGCATAGGACGAAAAGTCATGATTGAAGCTGGAGACGAACACATTGTTCACATCCAGCAGCAGCCAGCAATCAGCGCGCCTGGCCACTTCGGCCACAAACTGCCACTCCTCCATTTCAGAAGCGGCATAGGTGATGTAGCTTGAGACGTTCTCGATGGAGATGCGCTGGCCGAGATAATCCTGCACGCGTGAAACGCGCTCCACCACATGGGTGAGGGCTTCCTGCGTATAGGGAACGGGGAAAAGGTCATGCAGGTTGAAGCCGTGCACGCCCGTCCAGCACAGGTGATCGGAGATCCATTTGGGCTTCACGCGGGCCGCCAGGGTTTTCAATGCGGCGAGATAGTCCATGTCCAGCGGCGCGGTGGAGGCGATGGAGAGCGAGACCCCATGCATCACCATGGGGTAGCGTTCGCGGATCACATCCAGCATGCGCAACGGCTGGCCGCCGGGGACCATGTAGTTTTCCGAGATGATCTCGAACCAATCCACCGGCGGGTTGCCGTTGATAATCTCATGGTAGTGCTGGGCCCGCAGGCCCAAGCCAAACCCCAGATAATCCGGCTTTTGCGGCATGATCAGGACTTGACCGGATCGCCCAGCTTGCCGTGAAGGCTTTCACATTCGGCCTTGGTCTTGGACAGCCAGCCCTGGCCCTTGCAGGCGTTCATGCCATTGCAGCTCGATGTGGCTGTCTGGCACTCGGAGTGGCCCTTGCAGGAATTGACGCCGATGCATTGAAACTTTGCCTCGGCTGCGGCGCTGGCGTGGGTGACGATTCCAGCACCCGCCACGGCAAGGCCCAAGGCTGCGGCGGCCATCAGGGCGCCGGATTTTCCGATGTGTTTCATGTCTGCTCCTTCCACCATGGGTTGGTGATGGAAGCAGCTTTGCCGCCCGGGCCAATCACGCGCCAATCACGTTGGCTTGGCCGTGTTCAACTGGTTGTGAACGGGTGGTGTTTGCTATTTCAGCAGGAAAGTGACCTTCATGTTCACCCGCCACTCGGCCACCTTGCCGTTCTTCACGATGCACTTGATGTCCTGCACCCAGGCGCTCTCGATGTTGTCGAGGGAACTGTCGGCCTTGGCGATTCCGCCTTCGACGGCATCTTCGATGCTTTTCGGCGAAGATGACGTGATTTCAATGACTTTTGCTACTGTTGACATGGCATCCCCACATTTGATTGCGGAAAAGGTGTTGGCCACCCTTTCCAAGGCCCCCAGCCCATGGCTATTCCATCATGGCATGACTTTGAATTTGGTGAAACTCTGTGTTGGTGTTTCCGAGCTCTCGGAGCTTGAGCGGTGGATTGCCGATGCCGCCGCGGGCCGCGACACGCTGGACCATGTGACCCGCATGTTCCCCAAGAGGCGCGATGAAATCCTCAAGGGCGGCTCGCTCTATTGGGTGATCCGCGGCATGATCCTGTGCCGGCAGCCGATTGTTGATCTTGAGAAAGTGGTGGGCGGCGACGGCATTGAGCGGTGCCGCATCATGTTTGCGCCCAAGATCATTCCGGTGCGGCCGGTGCCGCGGCGGGCTTTTCAGGGCTGGCGCTATCTCGAGGCGGCCGATAGCCCGCCAGACCTTGCCAAGGGCACGGGGAAGGCGGGGCTGTCAGACAAGATGCGGCGCGAGCTGGCCGAACTCGGCCTGCTCTAGACGGCAATGTTGTCGATGAGCCGTGTGGTGCCCAGCCAGGCGGCGGCGAGCAGGCGCAGCGGCTCACCCGCCGTCTTGGGCACAGCCAGGGTTTCGGCATTGCGGGCCGCCACATAATCCACCTTGAAGCCCAGCGTGGTGAGCGAGCGGATGGCGGCGCGGGTGGCCGATTGCGGCTTGCCCCCGGCGCGGATCTTGGCGGCCGCCTGGGTGAGGCTCTTGTGGATCGCCGTGGCCTGCTGGCGTTCCTGTTTGGAGAGATAGCGGTTGCGCGAAGACATGGCCAAGCCATCGGCTTCGCGTTCGGTGGGGATGCCGATCACCTCAGTGGCAAGCCCCAGATCACGCGCCATGCGGGTGACGACTTGCAGCTGCTGGTAATCTTTCTCGCCAAACATGGCATAGTCAGCGCCGGCGGCGATGAACAGCTTGGCCACCACTGTTGCAACGCCATCAAAGAAATGGGGGCGGAACTTGTCTTCCAGCCCGGCCTTGGCAGGCCCCTCCATGTGCACGGCGGTGACGAAGCCGGAGGGGTAGATCTCGCCTGGGTCTGGTGCAAACACGAGGTTCACGCCTTCGGCAGCCAGTTTGGCCACATCGGCTTCTTCATCGCGCGGGTATTTGCCCAAATCCTCAGTGGCCGAAAACTGCTTGGGGTTGACGAAGATGGTGGTGACCACACGGTCCGCCTTCGTGAAGCCTTCGCGCACCAGCCGCAAATGCCCCTCATGCAGGGCACCCATGGTGGGCACAATGGCGCTGGTCAGGCCTTCGGCGCGCCATGGGGCCATTTCCTTGCGCAGGGCGGCGACAGTGCGGATGATCTTGGGGGCCATGGCAGCGGATTCCGGGGCATTCTATGGGTTGCGATTCAAGCGGATTTTCGCTTAAGTTGCAATGAGTTGAAAAGACACGTGAACTGAAAAACTTAAGTTTTGATTTAGGAATTTGGCGCAAAACCGAGGTTGAAAGCAAGCCAGCATGTTCAACTTTGGATCAGAATCGAAGGCGGCGCCGTTCCACAGTGTGGAGGAGGCAACGGCTTTCCTGTTGAACCAGGCGGCGCTCAGCAAGGTGCGCCATTTGTCCTATTGGTACCTGCAATACCGCGACGGCGCCCCCGACCAGGTGATCTGGGTTGCAACTTATGACCCCGCCTACATGAGCCTCTACATGAGCAAATTCACGCCGCTCGATGATCCGGTGATCTCGAGCGTGATGGAGGACAAATTCGTTGATTGGTCAGAATGGTTCGAGGCTGACCATATCGCGCAATCGGTCGATCCAATCATGGCCCGCTATGGCATCACGCGCTTTGGCATTTCCATGCCGCTGTTTGCGCCGGGTGATGACAAGGTGATCTTCTCGGTTTGCACCGACAGCAACCTCAAGGATTGGCCGGAGGTGCGCAACCAGCTGGCGCGCAAGTTCCTTCCCTTTGCCAAGGCCTTTGACGAGCGCATGCGCCCGCTGGTGCTGGCCGGCGAAGAGGCCACCAGCGTCTTCCGTATTTCGGCCTGACACCTCTTTAACGCCCAGCCTTGCCCTTGAGGCTGATGCCGCGGTCCACCGCGCTGCGGCCGAACTTCTCGCGAATCGCATCCATCGCCGCCTCGGCCTTGTTGAGTGAAAGGCGGCGTACATCCAACTCGCCATCTGGGCCAGTGGCTGATTCCACGAGGTGGGAAATGCCGACGCCGATCAGCCGGAAGTGCTGGCGGCCCACTTCCTTGCGCAACAGCTTTTTGCCGGCATCGAAGATCACATGCGCCAGATTTGTGGCTTCATCCAATGACAGGGCGCGGGTGCGGGTCTGGAAATCCGGGGTCTTGAGCTTCAGCGTCACGGTGTGGCCCACAGTGGCGGATTTCTTGGCGCGGCGCGAAACGCTTTGCGAAAGCTGCCACAGCTTCGCCTCCAGGGTCTCATAGTCGCCGATGTCTTCATTGAACGTGGTTTCGGTGCTGATGCTTTTGGCCTCGCCCGATGTTTCGACCTCACGCGAGTCTTCGCCGCGGCTGAGGTGGTGAAGCCGGGCACCCATCTGGCCGAACTGGCGGATGAGTTCATTGCGGTCCATCTGCTGCACTTGGGCGATGGTGGTGATGCCGCGCCGCTCCAACAGCTGTTGCGTGGCCTTGCCGATGCCCCAGATGGCGCCCACCGGCTTTTGTGCCAGCAAAGCCAGGGTTTCCGCGCGGCCGATCACCGAGAAGCCGCGCGGCTTTTCCATGTCAGACGCCAGCTTGGCCAGAAACTTGTTGTGCGAAAGGCCAACCGAGGCGCTCACGCCCACCTCCTTCTCGATGCGCTGGATCAGGCGGGCCAGCACCAGCGCAGGGGAGGCGCCATGCAAACGCCCGGTTCCAGTGAGATCAAGAAAGGCCTCATCAATGGAAACAGGCTGAACCAGCGGCGTGAGCTCCAGCATCAGGTTGCGCACCGCGCGGCCAGCCTCGGCATATTTGGCCATGTTGGGCTTGACCACCACCGCGTCGGGGCAGAGCTTCAAGGCCTTGAACATGGGCATGGCGGATTTCACGCCATGGATGCGGGCAATGTAGCAGGCGGTGGAGACCACGCCGCGCTGGGCGCCGCCCACGATCACCGGCTTGTCCTTCAGGGCCGGGTTGTCGCGTTTCTCGACTGCGGCGTAAAAGGCATCGCAGTCGATGTGCGCAATGGCCAGGGCGTGCAGCTCAGGGTGATGCTTAACGCGCGGGCTGTGGCAGGTGGGACAGCGTGCCGCGCCCTTCGGCACACTGGCCAGGCAATCGCGGCAAAATCCGGTGTTGGACGAAGCGCTGCTCATGGTGCAACCTTACCGCAGAATCCGGCGGCGGCGAAGCCAGCAGGCAAGGCTAGAATTCGGCGCCGGGCAATTTGCGCCGGGCCGCGACAACGGCCTCGGGCGGCAAGTTGGCCGCACCCGCAAACTCCATCACAAGGCTTTGATCTTGCAAGGCATAATCCATCACAAAGGCGAGGAATTGCGGCTCCTGCATGCGGCTTTGAAGATCACCCTTGGTGATGCCGGTCAGGGCCACCAGCCGTTCCAGCCGCCCCTCATCCTGCAGCAGGAAGGTGAGGAGCTGCAATGGCACCTCACCAACAGCCGCATTTTGGGCCTTGGGCGCTTTCAGTCTGCTGTTCACTGTGAATTAACCACGCAGTTGCACAAAGTCATTTACTTAACAAGTTGGTGAGGCGGCAGGGCCATCTTGCAACCCAAGCTAATCGAAGCGGGGCGATTTGGCAAAACTGACGGGTGCGACAAGACATGGACACGGGATTGGTTGATGCTGGGGTTGGCCAGGCGCCAACAGGGGCAAGTGCAGACATGAAGAAAACAGTTTTGGTTGTCGAAGACAACGAGTTGAACATGAAGCTGTTCAACGACCTGCTGGAAGCGCATGGCTATGGCGTGGTGCAAACGCGCGATGGGCTTTCGGCGCTGGATTTGGCGCGCAAGCACAGGCCAGACCTGATCCTGATGGATATCCAGCTTCCGGAAGTTTCCGGCATTGAGGTGACCAAGTGGCTCAAGGAAGATGACGACTTGCGGCGCATTCCGGTGATCGCGGTCACGGCCTTCGCCATGAAGGGCGACGAACAAAAGATCCGCGAGGGCGGCTGCGAAGCCTATATCTCCAAGCCGATCTCGGTGATGAATTTCCTGCAGACCATTGATGGATTCCTCAAGAAGGCATCATGACGGCCCGCGTTCTCGTTGTTGATGACATCATCGCCAATGTGAGGCTTCTCGAAGCCAAGCTGGCGGCTGAGTATTTTGATGTCGTGACGGCGATGAACGGCCTTGATGCCCTGGACATGGTGCAACGCACCAAGCCCGATATCATCCTCCTCGATGTGATGATGCCCGGCATTGACGGCATTGAAGTGTGCACGCGCCTCAAGGCCAACCCCGCCACCCAGCACATTCCCATCATCATGGTCACGGCGCTGGACCAGCCGGAAGACAGGCTGCGCGGCCTCAAGGCCGGGGCTGATGATTTTCTCACCAAGCCGGTGAATGACATTTCGCTGTTCTGCCGCGTCAAATCATTGGTGCGGCTGAAAATGCTCACCGATGAATTGCGCGGCCGGGCCGAGACTGGCGGCAGCATTGGCCTGATGCTGCGTGCCGAAGGCCAGCAGCAATCACGCGAGGGCAATGTGCTGCTGGTCGACACCAAGCAGACTTCGGTTGAACGCATTCAGGCGGCGCTGGCCGGCTATCACAAGATCACCGTGGCGGAAGACCCGCAGAAGGCGGTGGAAGTGGCCGCCGCGGGTGTCAGCCCCTTTGAACTGGTGATCATCAGCCTGGGCGCCGATGGTTATGACGGCTTGCGCCTGGTCTCGCAGTTCCGCTCCTATGAAGCAACGCGCCAAACCCCCATCCTGGTGGTGGTGGACCCTGCCGAGCAGCAGCAGCTTCTGCGCGCCCTCGACATGGGCGTGAACGATTATCTGATGCGGCCGGTGGACCGGCAGGAACTTCTGGCCCGCGTCAACACACAAGTGAAGCGCTGGCGCTATACCGAGCAGCTGCGCTCCAACGTGAAGGCATCGATTGAGATGGCCATCACTGATCCGCTCACTGGCCTCTATAACCGCCGCTATCTCGAAACCCATCTCAGCCACCTGATGGACAGCTATGTCAACCGCGGCAAGATTCTCAGTTCCCTGGCCATCGACGTTGATTTCTTCAAGGCCATCAACGACACGCATGGCCATGATGCCGGCGACCAGGTGCTGCGCGAACTGGCGCAGCGCATCAAACAGGCGACACGCTCGGTGGACCTTTGCTGCCGCACCGGCGGCGAGGAATTCGTTTTGGTGCTGCCCGGCACGGATTTGCCCTCCGCCATGATGATCGGCGAGCGCATGCGCAAGCTGATCGCCACGCGGTCATTCTCGATCGGCGGGGGCAAGGCCATTCCCGTCACCGTGTCGATTGGCGTTTCAAGCCTTGATGGCGTGGAAGACACGCCCGCGAAGCTCCTGAAGCGCGCCGACGAGGCGCTCTATGCCGCCAAGCGCGAAGGCCGCAACCGCGTTGAAATGGCCGCCGCCTGAGCAAGGCCCGCGCACAGCATCAGCCTTTCACGTTTCCGGCAACACCCAATGTCTTACAATGGCCGGGCGTTTAGGCCTTTAAAAAGCCCCGGCGGCCCCCTATAGTGTCTATTCAACACATGCATTTTGCAAATTCAGGAGTTTGACATGGGTTCGCTTTCGATTTGGCATTGGATCATCATCATCGCGGTTTTGATGCTGGTGTTTGGTGGCAAGGGCAAGGTTTCCGATCTGATGGGTGACGTGGCCAAGGGCATCAAGAGCTTCAAGAAGGGCATGGCCGACGATGATGACTCGGTGAAATCGCTGGACGCCTCGGCCGAGCAGGCCGTGAACAAGGCGGCCGAAAAGACCAAGAGCTAAAGGGCGCAGGCGGGGCAGCCCGCCGCCATTCCCATGTTCGATTTCGGATTGAGTTTCTGGCACATTCTGGTGATTGTGGTCTTGGCGGTGATTGCCGTTGGCCCCAAGGACCTGCCCATTGTCTTGCGCCGCTTTGGCCAGTTCATGAACAAGATGCGCGGAATGGCGCGTGAGTTCCAGGGGCAGGTGGATGCCGCGATGAAGGATGCCGGTATGGATGGCATCCGCCAGGATCTGCAAAGCCTCAAGACGGGCGTGGGTGCCGCCATGGCGCCGATGCAGACGGTGATGACCAATGTCGCCTCTTCGGCGATGGCCACGCCGGGCAGTGCCCCGGCTGCCGCCAGTGCTTCCTCGCCGCTGCCCACGCTTGGCGAGGCGGGTGGGGATTTCGCGCGGATGTTCGCCACCGGCAGCGCTGGTGAAACGCGCGTGCAGGGCCGCGCCCTGGATGGCGAAACCCCATGACGCAAAGCGAGATTGACGCCAGCGAGGCGCCATTGATGGACCACCTGAATGAGCTGCGCTCGCGGCTCATCTATGCGGTGGCCAGTTTCTTCATTGCCTTTCTTGGCGCGTTCTATTTCTCCAGCGAATTGCTGCACCTGCTGATCCTGCCCTTCAAGTGGGGCACAGGGCAGGATGTGAGCCTGATCTCGATCAAGCTGCTGGGCGTGTTTCTGGTGAAGATCAAGATCGCCATGTTCGGCGGGCTGTTCGTGGCCTTTCCGATGATCGCCACCCAGCTTTACCGTTTTGTGGCGCCGGGCCTCTACCGCCATGAGCGGCAGGTTCTGCTGCCCTATCTGATCGCAACACCGGTGTTCTTCGTGCTCGGCGCGCTGCTGGTTTATTTCGGGCTGCTGCCGGTGGCGATCAAGTTCTTCTATTCGCTGGCCGCCGCCACGGGCGATGGCACTTCGGCGGGCATTCAATTGATGCCGGACATTGAAGCCTATCTCGACTTCGTGATGACGCTGATGCTGGCCTTTGGCGTCACCTTCCAACTGCCCGTGGTGCTCACGCTGCTGGGCCAGATTGGCGTTGTGAAACACGAGCAGCTGAAAAAGGGCCGCCGCTTTGCTCTGGTTGGCGTTGCGGTGCTGGCCGGCATCATCACGCCGCCGGACCCGATCTCGATGATCTCGATGATCGTGCCGCTGTTTGCGCTTTATGAAGTGGCGGTTCTGGCCGTGGGCCTGATCGAGCGCCGACGCAAACCAGATTCAACTGATGTAACAACCACTTAAGCGGTTATCTCGCCGCATCACTTGAAGGTGATGCGGCCCTCAACCTTGGCGGTTGCCGGGTTTTGGTCCTTGAGCAGCACCATCAGGTCATTGGTCATCAGCTTGCCATTGGCGGCATTGATGATGACCTTGCCGCCCGCTAGCGCGGTGTAGGCATCGCCGCCGCCCAGCATGAAATCATTGGTGGCCAGCTTGTAGGTCGCAGCAGGGTCCAAGGGCTTGTCTCCCACGCTCACGGAGACCACGCGGCTTCCCGTAGGCTTGGATTTGTCGGCCACGATGGTGAGTCCAGAGACTTGCGGGAAGCGCCCGGCGCCATCCTCAACCTGGCTGAAGCCGTTTTCCAGCGCGTCCAGAAGCTGCTTGCCCGTCACCTCAACCAGCACGGTCTTGTTGCCGAAGGGCAGCTCGGTCAACACATCCTTGCGGGTGAGGGCGGCACCCGCGTCATAGGTCTTGTCGCCGCGGATGCCGCCGCCATTGGTGAGCGCGATGTCGGCCCCCGTGGCCTTGCGCAGCGCATCGGCGATCAGGTTGCCCATGGCCGTTTCCTGGGTGCGCACCATGTTGCGGCGGCTGTCCAGCGGGCCCTGCGTGGCGCCGATCACCACGTCCAGATCCTTGGCAAGGTCGGCCTTGTATTGGTCCACCAGTTTCTGGGTTTCAGGGTCGGGCTGCACTGTGGCCGTGTCGATGAAACGGAAGGATGGCTCCCACTTCACACTGCGCTTGCCATCCTTCACATCAATGGTGACGGCAAGGTCAATGGGCACCAGATAGTTGGCGTCAATCGAGGTTTCGACATAGGCCGTCACGCCATTGTATTGCATGGCAAGGTCATGGTCATCGCCGGAGAGCAGGACATCGAAAGCCTTGGAGGCGATCATCTGATAATCCTGGCTGTGCGGCGCCTGCACCACGCCGACAACTAGATCGGCGCCATCGGCACGGGCCTTGCGGGCGGCCTCCACCGCTGTCTTGACCGAGTCGGTGAATTTGAGGTCGCCGGTGCTGGAGACTTCGGGTGAGGAATCCTGCGCGATGGGGATGAGCGCCAGCTTCACGCCCGCAACCTCCTTCACCATCACACGGCCCAGTCCCTCCACAGGCTTGCCATCTGCCGCTGTCAGGTTCAGCGCGGCCCAAGGGTATTTCGACTCCTTCACCTTGGCCACGAAGTTCTCCGGGCCAAAGTCAAACTCATGGTTGCCGGGCACGGCGAGGTCGAAAGGCACGAGGTTGGTGAGCATCACCATGTTCTCGCCGTGATCAAGCCCGGAGAGCAGGGAAGGCGAGAGCATGTCGCCATCAAACACATAAACAAAGTTGGGGTTGGCGGCCTTCTCGGCCTTGGCCAATGCGTTCAGCCGGGCGAGGCCGCCGCGCGCCTTGCCTCCGTCGAAATTGTAAAGGTCGCCCGCGCCCAGAAGCGTGATCTTCACGGTTTCGGCCTGGGCTGCGGAGATGAGTGCGGAAGAGAAAGCGAGGGCGAAAAGGGTTTTGCGCATGGTGGCCTCCAGTGGCGGCATGAAATGCCTGATTGAAAGTGCTGTCAATGTGCTGGGCCAGTGTATCACTTGTATTGCGGCAGACTGGCTGTTTCATTCGCCAGCAGGCGCCGCTACAAGCGGGGCATGACTTGCAAGCTCTCCGTCAATGTCAATGCCGTGGCCTATCTGCGCAACCGCCGCAGCGTGCCCTGGCCTGATCTCGAACATCTCGGGCGCATCGCGCTCGAGGCCGGGGCCGTGGGCCTCACGGTGCATCCGCGCCCCGATGAGCGCCACATCCGCCGCAGCGATGTGCCGCTGCTTCGCGTGCTGGTGGATGAATTCCCCGGCCGTGAATACAACATCGAGGGCTATCCCGATGAAGCCTTCCTCAAGCTGGTGGAAGCCAATGAGCCAGATCAGGTGACGCTGGTGCCGGATGCGCCGGGGCAGGGCACTTCCGACCATGGCTGGGATTGCCTGTCGCAGGCCAAGCTGCTCACGCCCATCGTGGCAAGGCTGAAGGCCAGGGGCATGAGGGTGGCGATTTTCGTGGACCCAGACCCCGCCCAGCCCGCCGCCGCAAAGGCGCTGGGCGCAGACCGCATCGAAATCTACACCGGGCCTTATGGCGACGCGGTGAAACCTGCCGATGTGGCGCATGAGTTCGGCAAGGTGGTGGCCACGGGCAAGGCGGCGCAGGCGGCGGGCATTGATCTCAACGCCGGCCATGATCTCACGCGCGCCAATTTGCCGGCGCTGGTCAAGGCGCTGCCCAATCTCCGTGAAGTGTCGATCGGGCATGGCGTGTTTGCCGATGCCTGGGAATTCGGCCTTGCCGCAACGGTGCGGAAATTCCGCGAGGCGATTGGTGACCTCTGATCTCTGGACCATCGTTTCCATTGGCCTGGTGCAGATCATGGCGGTGGTTTCACCGGGGCCAAGCTTTCTCATCACCGCGCAAACGGCGGTGGGCCGATCGCGCCTTGATGGCGTGAAGGTGGCGCTGGGGCTCGGCGCCGGCACGGTGATCTGGTCTTCGGCGGCGCTTCTGGGCCTCAATGTGCTGTTTCATGCCGTGCCGCCGCTGTTTCTGGCCATGAAGATTTTCGGCGCGCTGTTCCTGCTGTGGATCGCCTACAAGATTTTCACCCATGCGGAGGCCCCGCTGGACCTTGCGGGGCGGGATGGCACTGGTGGCAGCCCTTTTGCCAAAGGCTTCCTGGTGCAGATCGGCAACCCCAAGGTTGTGGTGTTTTTCGGCTCGATCTTCGTGGCCATGCTGCCTGCCTTCGTGCCCACATGGATGGCCGTGGTGTTGATCGGGCTCGTCTCGTTCAATGAAGTCTGGTGGTATTCGCTGGTGGCGCTGTTCTTCGGCGCCGGGCCGGTGCGGGCCTTCTACTTGCGGGCCAAGGCGGGCATTGACCGGGTGGTTGGCCTGTTCCTCGGGGCTGTTGGCCTCAAGCTTCTGTGGGCCGCCTGGGCGGAGCATTGAGCGCCAGCAACTATCCACCACAGGCTATTGACAATCTTTGGTTGTCCTTCATGATGGGGCTCCGGGGGCTCTCAATTTGGGAGGCAGACATGGGTCCATTTCAATATGGTCTCAAGGAACGGGGTGGCCCGCGCAGCATCCTGCATAACTTCGGCGGCGCATTCGTGAAAATGTATGTGGTAAACCAATCCGCAGCCATGGCCGTGGAAATCCGTTTTGAGGCCAAGCCGGGTGCACCAGCCTTGGTGCCGGATCACTTGGACATTCCGCACAAATCTTCCGCATTTTTTACGGTAGGGGCCGATTGTTTCGAGGTAACGGCTACAAACCTGGGGCATAACGAAGGCTCTGCCCGGATTGCCGTGACCTACGAGTGACTTGATCCGGTCCAAGCATTGGCAAGACGCGCGTCTTTTGGGGAGTTAATCCTGCTTGCCTTAATTCCAGCCAGCCGCTAATTCCCCGGCATTCAAACAACAGGGGTTTTTCCATGCGCGTTTATTATGACCGGGATGCAGACGTTAATCTGATCAAGGGCAAGAAAGTCGTCATCGTCGGTTATGGCAGCCAAGGCCGCGCCCATGCGCTGAACCTGAAGGATTCAGGCGCCAAGGAAATCGCCATTGCGCTCAAGGCCGGCTCGCCCACCGCCAAGAAGGTGGAAGCCGATGGCCTCAAGGTGATGACGGTTGCCGAAGCCGCCAAGTGGGGCGACCTCCTGATGATGGCCACGCCGGACGAGCTGCAGGCCGACATCTACAAGAACGACATTGCCCCCTACATCCGTGACGGTGCGGCCATCGCCTTCGCCCACGGCCTCAACGTTCACTTCGGCCTCATCGAGCCGAAGAAGACGCTGGACGTGATCATGATCGCGCCGAAGGGCCCGGGCCACACGGTGCGCGGCGAATACCAGAAGGGCGGCGGCGTTCCCTGCCTCATCGCCGTTCACAACGATGCCTCGGGCAATGCCCATGACCTCGCCTTGTCCTACGCCTGCGGCGTGGGCGGCGGCCGTTCCGGCGTCATCGAAACCAACTTCCGCGAAGAATGCGAAACCGACCTGTTCGGCGAACAGGTTGTGCTCTGCGGCGGCCTGGTTGAGCTGATCCGCGCCGGCTTCGAAACGCTGGTTGAGGCCGGCTATGCCCCCGAGATGGCCTATTTCGAGTGCCTGCATGAAGTGAAGCTGATCGTTGACCTGATCTATGAAGGCGGCATCGCCAACATGAACTACTCGATTTCCAACACCGCCGAATGGGGCGAATATGTCTCCGGCCCGCGCATCATCACCGAAGCCACCAAGGCCGAGATGAAGAAGGTTCTGAAGGACATCCAGACCGGCAAGTTCACCTCCGAGTGGATGCAGGAATGGAAGGCCGGTGCTGCCCGCTTCAAGGGCATCCGCCGCAACAACGACAAGCACCAGATCGAAGAAGTGGGCGCCAAGCTGCGCGCCATGATGCCGTGGATCGCCAAGAACAAGCTGGTGGACAAGGCGCGGAACTAGCCAATCTGCTGCGCTTGTTCGCAGGGCGATCCACTCCTTTCAAGAGCGCATGGCCCGTTGGGCCATGCGTGATCGGCCCAAGAACAACCTGGTGGACAAGGCGAGGAACTAGCCCTCAGCCTACTGATGAGTTTGAGATGGCGGGCCCGGTGACCGCCATTTTTTTGTTGCATGCACCAATTGGTTGTGCCAAACGCCCGGTCCCAATTGAGAGATACCCGCGTGTTCCACGCCTTCGCCCATAGCGCCCATGCGCCATATTCGAACGAGCCCCAGCGGCCCGCCGGCGAAGCTTTGCCCATGGCATGGGCCAACATCAATCAATGCCAGCTAGCCACCCACACCAGTTAACCCGGCGCTGAGGCCATCGCCCTCTCGCCACAAACGAGAGGAGCCGACATGGCCAATCTATATTCAATATCACAGTTTCGCGCAGGGCGTTTTTCATCGCCCGTTCCCAGCATGCGCTGCAGGCAAGCCCGGCTTCTGTTCCGGTGCGCTGGCAGCGCCGTCATCGCAACCACATTTGAACACTTCAAAAGGACAAGGAGTCGAACATGACTCAGAAGAAAATCTATGGCGCACACGACGCCAAAACCCTGGCGCAGCTCGACCGCTGCCTTTCCACGGGCAGCGCCGCGGCGGGCGTGCTCTGTGCCGATGGCCACTTGGGCTATGCCCATCCGATTGGCGGCGTGGTTGGTTACACCGATCACATCTCCATCAGTGGCGTGGGCTTTGACATTGCCTGTGGCAACATGGCGGTGCGGCTGGACACCAAGTTCTCCGACATCAAGGCAAGCGCCGGGCTGATCCTTCAGGATGTTGCCAAACAGATCAGCTTTGGCATCGGCCGCAAGAATGCCGAGACGGTTGATCACGGCCTCTTTGACAGCGACTTGTGGCAGGCGGCTGATGTTGCCGGCCTCAAGGCGATGGCGCGCAGCCAGCTCGGCACCGTTGGTTCCGGCAACCATTATGTTGACCTGTTCGAAGATGAGCAGGGCTTCGTGTGGATTGGCGTGCATTTCGGCTCCCGCGGGCTTGGCCACAAGATCACTTCCAAATATCTCGCCCTGGCGGATGCCAAGGATGGAATGGAGGTTGAGCCGGCCTTGCTGGAAGCGGATTCCGATCTTGGCCGCGGCTATCTGGCTGGCGTGGAACTCGGTGGGCTCTATGCCTATGCCGGCCGTGAATGGGTGGTGGAGAAAGTGCGTTCCATCATCGGTGGCGCGGTGACCTTCAGTGTGCACAACCACCACAACTTTGTCTGGCGTGAAACGCATGATGGAGTTGACATGTGGGTGGTGCGCAAAGGGGCCACGCCGGCCTTTCCGGGCCAGTTTGGCTTTGTCGGCGGCTCCATGGGGGATGATGCGGTGATCTTGCGCGGCGTGGAAAGCGCGGCTTCCAAGGCCTCCCTTTACTCCACGGTCCATGGTGCGGGGCGCGTCATGTCCCGTTCCCAGGCAACTGGCCGCACAAGCGTGATGGCGCTTTGCGTGGAAGAAGGCTGTGGCTTTCAGGTTCCCTATGCGGAATTTGAAAAGGCACGCGCCGATGCGGGCCTGAAGCAGGGCGCGCAGTTCACGCTTTGCCCGAAGCATCAGGGCGGTGCCATGCGCAAGGTGAAGCTGCGCCAGCAGGGCGCCATCCGCCATGATGAGTGGAAGGCTTGGGTGGCGGACAAGGGCGTGATGCTGATTGGCGGCGGTGTTGACGAGGCACCGCAGGCCTATCGCCGTCTGCCGGATGTGCTGGCCGCCCATCAAGGGACCATCGAGATCGTCCACCGCCTGCGCCCGTTCGGCGTCATCATGGCGGGCGAGAACGAGTTCGATCCGTTCAAGGACTGACGAAAACTTGCGGCGGGGCACAGCGGCCCCGCCGTTAACCACGTCTTAAGCATCTTCTTTAACGGCTGCGCGTCTTGTGCCTAGCTGCGGGCAGGACGGCAGTGATGCGGGCCCCGCGAGGGGCTTTGTACCTTGAATGGGACGGCCCAGGCGAGGAGCAAAACATGTCTATCACCAAAGTCGTCTCATTCCCTTCTGAGGCTGAATTTCCAAACCGGTTGCCGCCCTTTGCGGGCGGGGGCGGGTCTGAAACGCCCTCCAGTGTCTTGCGGTTCCGCCAAGCGCTGCAGGACCAGGCCCCGGCCGAAACACTGATGGGCCAGCTGCGTGACATCATCACCGGGCCACAGGCGCGGCTCAGCGAGGCGCGCTTCGAGGAGATGCTCGACATTCTCGAAGAGCAGAAGGACGCCGCCACGGCGCGCCTTGACGTGCTGGAGGAGAACCTCGGCGAGGCGGTTCACAATGCCTCGCGCATGACCGGCCTTCTGGAAGACCAGCAGCACGACATCTTTGCGCTCACCCGCAAGCTGGATGACACGCTCAAACACCTGCGTGACGAGCAGGATGCGGCGCTGGACAAGCTGCGCGCAGACCTGCAGCTCGGCATGGAAATGATGTCGGATAGCTTCAAGGGCCAGGTTGAAGCGCTGGAAATGAACATGCGCGGCGGGCTGCTGGATCTTTCCAGCTCCCTGGTCGTTCACATTGCCGAAGAAGACAAGCGTTGGGACCGCGAGCGTGAAAGCGCGCGCCTGACGCTGGACCAGCGCATCGCCCAATGGCGCGCCGAGATGGAAGACGGACGGCGCGAAGACCGCGAGGAAATCGCCAACTCCATGGTTGACATCGGCCAGCGGCTTCTGGCCTTGCGCAAGAACTGAACGCCCAAAAAAGACGGGATCGCGGAACATGTGCGCCGCGATCCCGGATGGCTCAGCCCGCCAGAGCGGCGGCGTTGGCCTTCACCCAGTCTTCAAAGGGTTGCGGCTCCTGCCCGGTGATGGACTTGTAGTCCTTGGCGTCGCCTTCGAGGCCGCCCTTGGCGATGTTGTCATCGAAGGACGCGAAGATGCGGGCCACGGCTTCGGGCAGGCCAGCACCGATCATGCCCTGCACCAGGCCTTCCACCGGAACATGCACCACATTGAGCGGCTTGCCCGTGGCCTTGGAGACGAGGGCGGCCACTTCCTCAATGGTGTAAGCCTTGGCGCCGGAGAGCGTGTAGACAGCGTGGCCCGGTGCGTTCTTGGCGAGAACGGCGGCGATGGCGCGGGCTTGGTCATCGCGCGCGATGTGGGCCATCTTGCCCTGGCCAGCGGCGGAATAATGCGTGCCGGATTTCAATGCGATGGGCATGGAGTGGAACAGGTTCTCGAAATACCAGTTGTCGCGCAGGATGGTCGAAGCCTTGAAGCCAGCATCCTTGATGGCTTTTTCGGTGCCCGCATGGTCTGGCGCAAACAGCACGGCGGAGGTCTCGGGCCGGGGCATTGAGGTGTAGACGATGTGGGCCACGCCAGCGGCCTTGGCGGCCTTCACGGCGGCGGCGTGCTGCCTGGCGCGGGCGCCGGGGGCCATGGCATCGGTGGAGATGAGAAGGAAGCGGTCAACACCAGCGAGGGACTTGGCAAGGCCCGCCTCATCGTCGAAATCGGCATGGCGGATGGTCACGCCCTTTGCCTTCAAGTCCGCCAGTTTGGCGGCATCACGTGTGCCGGCAATAATCTCGCTGGCCGGCACCTTAAAGGTGGCGAGCAGGTGGTTGATGACAGCGCGGCCCAGATGGCCAGCGGCGCCTGAAATGAAAATCATGGGGAAGCCTTTCTTGAATTGGTCTCAAAATGAGAGTAGGGCTTATTTATAGTCAAATCGCAAAGCCGCAAGACGGCACTTTCGCCGCTGGTGGTTACTTCAAGGGAACCGCTGCATGACCCAGGTTACGAACAAGGCCAGCCCACAGGCATTGCAGCCCAATGACGTGCCCGTGCTGCTCAAGCGCATGCTGCAGGCGCAGGTGATCGGGCCGATCCATGCCGAGATGGTGGCAGCCCTGGGAAAGGACAAGGCCGATGCGCTGCTTGATGCCGCGATCCAGAAGGCGGCCATTGCCGAGGGGCGCTCCTTCGCGGCGGCGGCACCTGAAGGCAAGCCCTCCATGGCGCACTTCCAGAAGCTGTATGAGCTGTGGTCGCGCAATGGCGCGCTGGAGATTGACCTCATCGCCGCAACGGACAGCAGCTTTGACTTTGACGTGACGCGCTGCCGCTATGCCGAAACCTACAAGGAGATGGGGCTGGGCCACATCGGCCACCTGATGTCCTGCAACCGCGATGGCACGTTCTGCCAGGGCTATGACCCCAACATCGTGCTGGAGCGCAAGGAAACAATCATGAGCGGTTCACGCCGCTGCACCTTCCGCTACCGCGCCAAGGAGATTGCGTGATGGAAATTCTTGTTGAAGCTGGTGCGCCGCGTGGCAAGACCCCGCGCCGCCAAACGGCGGAACTCACCGCCGCCTGCCCGGTGCGCGATGTGCTGGACAGGGTGGGCGACAAATGGAGCGCGCTGGTGGTGCGCGAGCTTGCGGGCGGGGCCAAGCGCTTCGGCGTGTTGCGGCGGGCGATTGTGGATATCTCGCAGCGCATGCTCACGGAAACGCTGCGGCATTTGCAGCGCGATGGCTTCATTTCGCGCCGGGTCATTCCGGCAACGCCGCCACAAGTGGAATATGCGCTGACGGACCTTGGCCATTCGTTGCAGGGGGCGCTGGGCGGGCTGGCGCGCTGGTCCGAGCAGAACCACGGTGCCATCCGCGCGGCGCGGGCGGCCTTTGACCAGGGCGGCGCATAAGGCTGCCACCACGTGAAAACAAAAAGGCCCCGTTTCCGGGGCCTTTCGCATTCTTGCCGTGAGGCGTTGGGCTTACATGCCCTTGGCCTTCATGTCCTTGTTGCACTGCGACCAATACTGCGGCCACATCAGGCCAGCCGGAACCTTGTTCGCAGCCTTCATGCCGCGCCACTGTTCGCCGCACATCTTGATGCGCTTGTGGGCAGCCAGCTGGCCGGGGGTGTAGGGCTTGCCGTTCTTGTCGGCGGTGGCCAGCGGGGTGTTGTCCGGGGTGGCCGAGGGTTCCGGCGGAGCAACCGAGACCGCCTTGGCGCCCTTGGCGGCGGCGGCAGGAGCGGCAGGAGCAGCCGGGGCGGCAGGAGCCGCAGCGCCAGCAACCTGGCATTTGGCAGCCACGAAATCCTTCCAGGTCATGCCGGCGGGAACCGTGTTGGCGACCTTCATCGCCTTCCATGCGGCCGAGCAATCCTTCATGAAGCTGCCCGACGGGGTGGTGGCGGCAGCGGCAGGCGCAGCCGGAGCGGCAGCCTTGGCGGTGGTGGTGGCAGCGGCTGGAGCAGCCGGAGCCTTGGCACCCTTGGCGGCGGCCGGAGCAGCGGGCGCAGCCGGAGCGGCAGTCGCATCAGTGCCGCACTGGGCCTTGCGGAAATCGTTCCACTTCATGCCGCCGTCGGTGCCGGCGGCCTTGGCGGCCTTGTACTTGGCGCTGCATTCGGCCATGCTAAGGGCCGAGGCGCTGCCAGACATGAAGGCGCTCGCCGAAACTGCGAGCAACGCAGCCAGGCCGAGAGTGCGCAAGTTATGGGACATTTTTTGTTCCTTACTATGTAGCCGCCCTACATGATGCGGACTAAGGTTGAAAAAGAGCAGGATTCGCCATCCTGCTCCGGCGCATTCTAATCTTTCAGAATGATGTTTAAAAGGCGGCGGAAAGATTAACGATTTGTCATGGAGGCGAAGCCCGTGTCACTGGCGCAAGACATTGCCAAAATTGAAGAGCAGGAACAGGTTCTGCGCTTCAAGGCCTTTGATGAACACACCGCCTGGGCGCTGGGCAGCGCCATGCGCGCCGAAGCCGAAAAGCAGAAGCTTCCCCTGGTCATCGACATCCGCATCGGGCCGCGGCAAATGTTCTTTGCGGCCCTTCCGGGCACCGCCCCTGACAACAGCGAGTGGGTGCGGCGCAAGGCCAACAGCGTGCTGCGCTTTCACCGCAGCTCCTATCTGTTGAACCGCCAGTATGAGCAGAGCGCGCGCAGTTTCGGCACAGCCATGGGCATTGACCCGATGGACCACGCCAATGCCGGCGGCGGCTTCCCGCTCACCATCGAGGGCGTGGGCGTGATTGGCTCGATCACCGTATCGGGCATTCCGCAGCGTGATGACCATGGCTTCGTGGTGCAGGCGCTATGCGCGTTTCTGGGCAAGAACCACGCCAAGCTGGCGCTGGAGCCGGAGGGCAAATGAGTTCTGCCGATCTGCTCTATTGGAGCCTTGCTCTGCTCGCTTCATTTCTGGTCGGCGCTTCCAAGGGCGGGCTGCCGCTGGTGGGGCTGCTTTCAGTTCCGCTGCTGTCGCTGGTGATGCCGGCCGGGCAGGCAGCGGGCCTGACGCTGCCGATCTACATTCTCTCCGACATGTATGGCCTGTGGATTTACCGGCGCGAGTTTGACAAGCGCAACATCTACATTCTCGTTCCGGCCGGGGCCATTGGCATCGCCGTTGGCTGGGCCACGGCGCACATGACCAACGAGAACATGGTGAAGCTTTTTGTGGCGGTGATTGGCATCGCCTATTGCCTCGATGCGATCTCCAAGGCCTGGCGCAAAGTGCCGTCCAAGCCAGCCGATGTGCCGCGCGGCATGTTCTGGGGAACGATTGCCGGCTTCACCAGTTTTGTCAGCCATGCGGGCGGGCCGCCCTACAACATGTTCGTGCTGCCGCAGCGCCTGGAAAAAATGATCTATGCGGGCACCACCACCATCATCTTCGCGGCCATCAACATGATGAAGCTGCCGCCCTATTGGTTCCTCGGGCAGGTCAATGTCAGCAGCCTGAACCAGTGTCTTTATCTGGCGCCCATCGCCTTGTTTGGCGCCTGGGCGGGCTACAAGCTTACGGGCGTGCTGCCGGAGAAGATTTTCTTCCGCTCCATCGAAGTGGCGCTGCTGATTGTTTCGGTTTTGCTGATCAAGGAATCGGTGCCCCCGCTGTGGGCCATGGCGCATGGCGGCGGTTAAGCTGAAATTTCGGTAATCTCATCGCGGCCAATTGCCAAGCTTTTGCGGCTTGTGCTCACCTGCGCGGTGCAGCGCATGGGGGACAAGACCGTTCAGCGCGCTGCGCAAGCAATGTGCAAACAGGAGCAAGTGATGCTGAAAGAATTCCGGGATTTCGCGCTGAAAGGCAATGTGCTGGACCTCGCCATTGGCGTGATCATGGCCACCACATTCGGTGGGGTGGTGGCGTCGGCGGTGAAGGATGTGATCATGCCCATCGTTGGCATGATTTTCGGCCACCCGACTTTTGATGATCTCGCCCTCGGCAGTGTGGCCTATGGCAAGTTCCTCACCCAGGTGGTCAATTTCCTGATTGTCGCCTTCTCGCTGTTCATCATCATCAAGGCCATCAACACGGCCACGGGCGGCGGCATGAAGGGCGAGGTCAATGAGGAGATGAAGGACGGCCTCAAGGATTCGCTGAAAGAACAGAAGGAATAACCACGCAGCGCGTGGGGTTTTGGAGGCGGCGGCAGGGGTTACTCGATCGCCGCCTCAATCACGTCATCGGGGATTTCATCTGGCTTGGCCGTGGCCGAGGCTGGTTTTTTGGGCGGCGTGCGGAGGATGAGGATCAGCGGGCTAGCGGCGAGCGTGATCCACATCATCAGGCGGAAATCCTGCAGGTAGGCCAGGTCTGCCGCCAGCGACGTCACGCCGGCATTGGCCACCGAAAGCCCGTAGGTGGAGCCCAGATCCAGCGCGCCCTTCGACATGGCGTAGGCCGCGCCTGGGCTGAAGGGCGACACATAATCCGCAAAGGCGGCGTGATTGATCTGGGTGCGCTCGGCCAGATAGGTGATCACCACCGAGATGCCGATGCTGCTGCCGATGTTGCGCACCAGGCTGAACAGCGCCGTGCCCTCGTTGCGGTAATGGCCCTGCAGCGTTGAGAAGGTCAGGGTGGAAAGCGGCACGAAGATGAAGCCCAGCCCAAAGCCCTGCAGCACGCCGGAGGAAATGATGCCGCGTGCCGGCATGTCGGTGGTGAAGCCGGTCATCAGCCACATGGACAGGCAGGTGAGGGCGAGGCCAAAGCCGATCATGTAACGCGCGTCAATCTTGCCGGAAAGGCGGCCCACGGTGATCATCGCCACCATGGTGCCAATGCCGCGCGGCGCCAGCAGGAAGCCCACGTCAATCACCGGATAGCCCATCAGCGATTGCAGATAGGGCGGCAGCAGCGCCATGGTGGCCAGCAGGATCACGCCGATGATGAAAATGAAGATCAGCCCGATGCTGAAATTGCGATCCTTGAAGATCGCGGGCTCAATGAAGGCGTGTTCGGTGGTGAAGATGTGGGCGATGAACAGATACATGGCCAGTGCGGCAATCATCGCCTCGATGATTACCTCATTGCTCGAGAACCAGTCCAGGCTTTCGCCACGGTCAAGCATCATCTGCAATGCACCAATGCCGAGCGAGAGCAGCGAGAAGCCCAGCAGGTCAAACTTGCGTTTGGGGTCGATCGCCGTTTCATGGACGTAAGCCATGATGCCGGCCCAGGCGAGAATGCCGAAGGGCAGGTTGATGTAAAACACCCAGCGCCAATTGTAATATTCGGTCAGCCAGCCGCCCAGAGATGGGCCGAGGATGGGGCCCACCATCACGCCCACGCCCCACAGCGCCATGGCCGAGCCGTGCTTCTCGCGCGGATAGGCATCGAGCAGCACGGCTTGCGACAGCGGCACGAGGCTGGCCCCGAATATGCCCTGCAACAGGCGGAACAGCACGATCTGCGACAGGTTCTGCGCCGCGCCGCACAGCATCGAGGTGAGCGTGAAGCCCACCACTGCCCACAGGAAAATGCGCTTTCGCCCCAGCCGCGCCGAGAGGAAGCCGGTGAGCGGCATGAAGATCGCGGCGGCCACGATGTAGGATGTCAGCACCCAGGAAATCTGGTCCTGGGTTGCCCCCATGTTGCCCTGCATGTGCGGCAGGGCGACATTGGCGATGGTGGTGTCCAGCGCCTGCATGATGGTGGCCAGCATCACGGCAATGGTCACCATGCCGCGGTGGTTGGCTTCCGGGTTCTGGGGGGCGGCGGCGCTCATGGGCGTTACCAGAAGGCCAGGTCGCCCAGGCTGCGCTTGTGGCCGGTGTCGATCGAGACAGAAGCGCTCATGCCGACGCGCAGTTGCGGGCCATCGGCCTGCGGCTCCAGCTTGATGCGCACGGGCACGCGCTGGGCAATCTTCACCCAGTTGCCGGTGGCGTTCTGGGCGGGGATGACAGAGAAGGCAGCGCCGGTGGCGGGGCTCAGTGAATCCACCACGCCCTTGAAGGTGACGCCGGGGTAGGTGTCCACGGTCACGGTCACGGGCTGGCCCGCCTGCACATAGGTGATTTCTGTTTCAGTGAAATTGGCGTCCACGCGCATGTTGGCGCTGGCCACCAAAGCGAAGGCAGCAACGCCCGCGGTTTCATATTGGCCGGCAGCGGGCAGCTTGCTCACCATGCCATCGGTGGGCGCCTTCATTTCGGTGTGGGCAAGGTCCAGCTGCGCCTGGGCAAGGTCTGCCTGGGCGGAAACATAGGCTGGGTATTTCTCGAGCGGCGTATCCAGGCTGCCGCCGAGCGAGGCGGTGATGCGGTTCAGATCCTGCTGCAATTGGCTAATCTGCTGCTTGGCTAGCTCGCTGGCCTGGGTGGCGTCATCCATCGCCTGTTCGGAAAGCACGTTTTTGGCTGCCAGAGAGGATTGGCGCACGAAAGCCTTCTGCGCGAAATCATACTTGGTCTGGGCGGCGTCAATCTCCGCCTGCTTTTCGGAATAGCTGGCCTTCAGGCTGGCGAAGTCGATCTGCACTTGCGCCAGCTTGGCCCGTGCGCGGTCCAGCGCCACCTTGAAGGGCGCGTCATCAATGTGAAGGATGGCGTCTCCCGCCTTCACCAGCTGGTTCTCATGCACGGCCACATCCTTCACCACGCCGGAGATTTCCGGGCTGATGAGGATCAGCGAGGATTGCACATAGGCATTGTCCGTCGCGGCGTAGCGCCCGCCATGCAGATAGAAGGCGGCCACCACAATCAGTGCCGCAACAGGGATGCCAACCAGAAGTACAAGCCGTTTCATTCTCACTCCAGAAAATCAGATGCCGTGTAAATTGCCGCGGATCGCGCCAAGGGCCGCATGCAACGCCTCCACCTGGGCGGTGTTCAGGCCCTTGGTGGCAGTGGCGCGGATGGATTTGGCGGTCGATTCAAATTCGCTCAGCACCTCATGGGCGGCTGGCCGCAGATAGATGTGGTAGGCGCGCCGGTCGTCCGGGGCGGGGCGGCGCTCCACCAATTTCAACTTCTCAAGCACGTCAATGTGGCGGGCCAGGCGGATGGGCTGCAGCTCCAGCAGCTCCGCGAGATCAACCTGGCGCACGCCCTCATGGCGCGAAATGTAATAGAGCGCGCGGGCCTGGGCGAAGGAGAGCGGCGTGCCGCCCATCTGCCGTTCAAAGGCACGGCGCAGCAGGCGCGAGACATCCGCCACCAGAAAGCCCCATGTGTCGCGGTTGGAATGCAAGTGCGCCGATGCCCGTTTGCTAAATAACTGATATAATATCACTCGTATATTAATCGGTGCCACGGGGCAAGGCGAGGGTGCGGGCATCTCCCATGCGGCGCGGGCATGGCAGGGGTACAAGCGGAACAATGTTTTCGTTGCCCGCAACCTTTGGCTTTGCCATGTTCGCGGCATCATGCAGCTTGAGTTTCACACGCTGGACGTGTTCACCACCGCCAAGTTCTCCGGCAACCCGCTGGCGGTTGTGCTGGGGGCGGAACGCCTGTCCACCGAACAAATGCAAACCATCACGCGGGAGTTCAACCTCTCCGAGACAACCTTCGTCATGGCGCCGGAAAACCCTGCCAACAC
Organism: Alphaproteobacteria bacterium; assembly: GCA_028868695.1. Taxonomy (GTDB): domain Bacteria; phylum Pseudomonadota; class Alphaproteobacteria; order Rhizobiales; family Aestuariivirgaceae; genus Aestuariivirga. The sequence goes on from JAGWTZ010000021.1 coordinate 35,351, forward strand.
AGCCAAGGTGCGCATCTTCTTTCCGGGCGGCGAGATGCCCTTTGCCGGCCACCCGACGCTGGGCACGGCCATCCTTCTTGCGTCCTTGCGCAACAAGCCGGAGTGCAACTTTGAAACCGAGATCAGGCTGGAACTGAAGGCGGGGCTCACGCCGGTTCGCGTGTCGCGCATTGCGGGCCGCGCCCATGGCATGTTCACAGCACCTGTCATTCCCTTTGCTGCCAATGTGCCGCTGCCCGCCGTGGCCGATGTGGCGCAAGCCTTGAGCCTTGCTCTTGAAGACATCGGCTTTGACGGGCACGGCCTTGCCTCGCTCGAAGGCGGCCCCAGGTTTTTCTACGTGCCGGTGAAGTCGCGTGCCGCGCTGGAGAAATCGCAAGTGCGCGAGCCTTATTGGAGCGCCTTGCTGAAACCCATGGCCGGGGTGGATGCCGCCTATCTCTACACGCGTGGCGGGGATGGGCCGCAGGCTGCGTTTCGCGCCCGCATGTATGCGCCCACGGGCGGCATTCCCGAAGACCCGGCCACCGGCTCGGCCACGGCGCTGCTGGCGGCGCAACTGCTCAAGGCCGAAAGGCTGGCTGATGGCCGCCATGCCTGGCAGTTGGAGCAGGGCTATGAAATGGGGCGGCCTTCCGATTTGCGGCTGGAGGCTGATGTGCAGGGCGGCAAGCTTGCCGCGGTGCGCGTCGGCGGCGGGGCCGTGCACATGATGAGTGGAGAAATTGAATTATGAGCCTGCATCAAGCCTTGTTGATTCTGCACCTGTTTTCCGTGGCCGTGGTGATGGGGGTTGGCGTGGCCAACATCGTCAGCTTCCGCGTCAGCCGCAATTCCAGCGGCGATGTGGCATTGGGCGTGGCCAAGGCGCGCGAGGCGACGCTGATCTATTCCGATATCTTCGTGCCGCTCTTGGTGCTGGCGGGCCTTGGTCTGCTCTGGAACAGGGGCGGGGCCTCAGACCTCAGCTTCTGGTTCCACATCAAGATGGCGGCAGTCGCGGCCTGGCTGATCAGCTTTGTGGTGATGCGCGTCATCATCCGGCGCTATCTGAAATCGCGCGATGGCGCGCTGGTGCCGCGCATCCGGCTTCTGGCCCATGTGGCCATCTCGGGCGCCATGGTGGCGCTGATTTGCGCAGTGATGACCTTCGCCGGGTGATCCGCCGCACCTTTCGCCTGCGTAAGGGGGCAAGGAGATGCCCATGATCTTGAGACTTGCCGCCCTGGCTGCGCTATTCGTTGTTGTTGCCGATGGCGCAGGGGCTGTCAGCCTGCGCGAGGTGATCCGCGCCTGTGGCGATGACGGCAAGACCTATTGCCCCAAGGTGGGTTACGGCCAGCCGATGCAGGATTGCCTGATTGCCCATGAAAGCCAGCTTGGCGCGGCGTGCAAGGGCGTGGTGGGGAAGCTGAAGCAGGGTGAGCGCGTCACCCTGTTCTGAGCGCATCAATCAATCTTGAGAATCTGCTTGGCCTGGGCGGCCACGTCCTGGCCGGCGCTGTCATTGCCGGCGCCACACAGTTGAATCGCCTGTTCGCGCAAGTCCGACACTTCCTGCTTCTGGTCGGCAGGCAGCTTGCTCTTGGCCAGGGCCGCATCAATCTTGGCGATGTCGTCCTTGCAGGAACCGGCAAAGGCGGCTGGCGCGAGGGCCAGGCAAGCCGCAAGGGCGACGGTAAAACGGATCATGGTTGCACATCCCAAAACAGAGGCGAGTCGGTCATTCGCCTTGGCCAGTATAGGCGCATTGTGACCATTTTGCGCCCGGGAATTGTGCGGCGGGCGGGTTGGTAAACGCGGCGTTTCAGCCCTTCTTGCCCATCATCAGGTTCAACCCCTTGATGGCGTCGGAGCAGGAGCGTTCGTCCTTCTGGTCCTTGGCCTTCTGCGCCTTCTCAACCAGCGCCTTGATGCGCGGCTTGGTGGTGTCGAGGCCCGTTGCCTTGGCGTCGGCGTTCACCTTGGCAAAATCCCCCTCGCAATCGGCATGCGCGGCCAAGGGGGCCAAAAGCATGGCGGCAGAAAAGATCAAGGCGGCAAATTTCATGGCAACTCCTCAGCGCGGCATCCGGCCGGAGCTAAGGCCGCAATGGTTAAAAATGTCTGCAAACAAAAACCCCGGCCTGCAGGGCAGGCCGGGGCCGTCATTCCCGGGTTTTGAACCCGGAGATGATTACTTGGCGCCGAGCAGCTTGTTCAGGTCAGCCACGGCAGCGGTGCAGGCAGCTTCGTCCTTCTTGGTGGAAGCGTCGGTGGCCTTGGCCACGAGGTCCTTGGCGGCAGCCTGGCCCTTGTCGTCGAGCTTGGCGGTCTTCAGGGCTTCCTGGGCCTTGGCAAAGTCAGCGGCGCAGTCAGCGAAAGCCGGAGCGGCGAACAGGCTGGTGGCAATGGCGGAAGCAATGAGAATGCGGTTCATGAGTGATACTCCATTTCAGATTTAGATTTAGCAAAGTGCCAAATATTTCAGCACGTTGCACTTACACAGGGATGATTCATCCCTGCCGCCAAACTGGGTTTGGCTTGTGGCGGGAGGCTGGCGATTTGGTGACAAAATTGTGGCAGCAACATTGACCTTTTGTCGCGGAACATGAACAGATTTTTAGTTGCCTTCGCAAACGCAGAAAACGCCGATGTTGCGGCGCGTCATAGGCAGTGGCGATGGGGGTCAGCGGTCAGAGACCAGGCGGAAGCCGAGATAGGTGGGCGGTGTTCCCAGCGCGCAGCCGCCAGCCGCAGGGTTGCGCAGGAAGACGGGGATTTCGGCCTCATGGGCGCCTTCCACCTTGAAGGCCGGGCAATCATGCGCCGCCTTGCCCTCAAAGCCTTGCACGGCGCAGGTTGATGTCCATTCCCAGACATTGCCGTCGAGATCAGAGATGCCATCTGCCGTCGTGGTGAAGGAGCCGGACTTGCGCACCGGGCCGCCGGGGCTTTCCTCCTGCCCATAATTCGCGGCCCAGGCGAGGCGCGGGTCGGTGAACAGTGGCTCGGCTTTTGGCTTTTCGAGGCTGCGGTTCAGCCAGCGCCATTCATCCCGTGTGGGCAAGCGCAGGCCGCCGCCGCTCTTGGCATTGGCCCAGGCGAGATATTGGTGGATGTCGAAATAATTGACCCCCGTCACGGGCTGGGGGGAAGTTGGCGTGACGGGGGCCTTGGGGCTGAAAGTGCAGCCCTTGTCTTGAACGCAGAGAGCCCAATCGGCGGCAGTCACCTCAATCGGGGCGACATGGAGGATGTGGCCATCCGCCATCTTCACCGGAACCATGCGCTCGCGCAGCGAGGTATCATGCGGCAGCCCGGCCCAGGAAAGGATCAGGGCACCCACCGCCATGGCAACCGCGCTGCGCAGCATGGCCTTAGCCCGAGATCGGCCGCGGCTTGGCGACTTGCATCATCAAGTCGTCATTCCACTGGCCATCCACCTTGAAGTGGGCAGTAGCACCCAGCATCACGGCTTCGATGAGGTTGTGGTTCACATAGGCGTAGATGCCCGGCTGGCGGAACTTGTAGATGGCCGCGCCCGCAGAACCGCCGCGGATGAACCAGGTTTCAAAGTCGGTCTGCGGGGCATTGCCGAACTTGCCATGCTCCCAGACATAGTCGCCATGGCCGCCGATGAGGTGGGGCCTAGAGTCGCGGTTGGCCTGGGCGTGGATGATCAGCACATTGTCGCCCACCTTGGCCTTCATGGCCTTGTCGCCGGTGAGCGAGCCCACCGCGCCGTTGAACACCACATGGCTGGGGATCAGCCCGCGCATCACGTCGAGCGCCTCGGCCAGGTCTTCGCCCGCCGTCTCATACTTCTTGAAGGCGCCCTTCTCGGTGCGCGGGATGTAGAAGTCCTGCTCGCCAATGTAATAGGCCAGGTCATATTTCAGGGCGTTGCCCTTGCCGTCCTTCAGGCCGTCGCGCGGCAGAACCATCACGGCACCGTTCATGCCATGCACCACGTGATAGGGGATCATCACATCGCCCGGCGCGCAGTGATAGACAAACACGCCCGGCTTGATCGCCTTCCAGCGCAGCACAACTTCCTGGCCGGGGAGGATCTTGGTCAAGGCACCGCCGCCCAATGCGCCGGTGGAGGCGTGGAAGTCGATATTGTGCTCCATCTGGTTGGTGGGCAGGCTCTTCATCGTCAGTTCGACATAGTCGCCCTCATGGCAGACGATGATCGGGCCAGGCACGGTGCCGTTATAGGCGAAGGCCCAGATCTCGGTGCCTTCCTTGTCGATGATGATCTTCTTTTCCTCGATGGTCATCGTTACTTCGACGACAACGGGGCCGCCCTTGGCCACCTGGTCATGCTGCGGCAGGCCGGGTGGGGGAACAAGTTCCTGCTTGACGCGCGGAAGCTTGGAAACATCCACCGCATCATCTGCCTGGGCCGCGGTTGTGGCCAGCGTGGCTGCCGCCGCGGCAGTAAGGGCGCCGACGCCCAAAAGGTTGCGCCGGGAAAATTGGAGGCCGTTCTTGTTGGTCATGATCAAATCTTTCTTGAAACCGGTGTTGGCGAGTGGGTTCACTTCACTTCGATCGTCGTCCACATGCCGGCCATGTAGTGGCCTGCCACATTGCAGAAGAGCACGTATTTGCCGGGGGCGAGATCAAGGATCAGCGAGGCGGACTTGTTGGGCATGATTTCCGAAACACTGCCCAGCACTTCGAGGCCCTGAGTGTCGACCTTGTTACGGCTTTGGTCATAGGTCAGCACCTGGCTTTCGTCGGTGATGCGCGCCACCTGCACTTCGTGCACCAGCGAGGAGGCAAGGTTGGTGACATCGAGGCGAACAGCACCCGGGGTGGCAACCTTCGGGTTCACGGCCACGCCCATCGGGGCCTTGGACATATCCGCCTTCATGCCCATGCCAAGGCCCAATGGCTTGGAAAGGTCACCGCCGCCCATCTTGTCGATGAGGGTGACTTTCAGCACCGTCTCGGCAAAGGCGGCAGGGGCGAACAGGCTGGCAGCAAGCAGGGCGGCCGTGAGGGTCTTGTGCAACTTCATGGGATTCTCCTCTAAAGATGCAACATAAATGCATCTTTATGCGCAAGGCGGCATTGATTTGGATCAAGCCGCTTGGGGGCACTAATGCGGGGTGGAATTGAGGCTGATCAGCGCCGTGCCCATGATGGCGATGAAAGCGCCCGCCCAGGCAGCCATGCCAGGCCTCCTGCCGGTTCTCACCCAGACCATGGGCAGGATGACAATGGGCGTCATGGATGACAGGGTGGATACGATGCCGACATTGCCGGATTTCAGCGCCGCCATCAGCAGCACCATGCCAAGCCCGGTGCCGAAAAAGGCGGAGGTGAAGATCAGCCCGAATTCCCGGCGGCTGATGGCGACATCACGGCGGCGCAGCGCCGGCAGGGCGGCGGCGGCCCAGAAGATCACTACGGCCACGCCAATGCGCACGGCCATGGCGGCAAAGGGGTCAACACCACTCGCCATGGCAGGCCTGGCAAACAGGCTGCCCAGCGCCTGGCCGAAGGCGGTGACAACGCCCAGCGCAATGCCAAGGCTGGAAGCCTTGGGTTCCGATGCCCCCTGTTGCGCGGACATGTGGCCGGGCAGGGCCACGGCAACGAGAATGCCGATCAGCACATAGGCAATGCCAAGGCCCTGCCAGGCCTGGATGGTTTCGCCATAGGCGCCATAGGCCAAAGCCAGCGCAAAGGGTGAGGTGAGCGAGAACAGCAGGGCCGTGAGGCGCGGCCCGGCCTTGAAGATGGTGGCGAAATAGGTGGTGGAGGCGAATACAATGCCGAAGAAGCCGGAGGCTGCCAGTTCCTCAATCTGCTTTTGCCCCAGCGAGGCCCAGCCGCCCGTCACGGTGGCGGCCAGTGCCGTCATCACGAAAGCGGCACCCAGCTGCCAGCGCGCCAGCTGCAGCAGCGGCAGGCGGTTGTTGAGTGCGGCCACAAACATCGAGCTGAGGGCGATGCAGAAGGCCGCGGCAAGGGCGAGGGAGTTGGAAAGCAAATTTAAGCCGTTGGTTGGGCCTTGCGCTTAGCCCAGTTCGCACCGGATGGGAATGCCGCGCTGCAATGATTGCCTTGGCCGCGGCGGCAGAGTTGCTTTAAAGCTGGTGCGCCGCGGCATGCAATTGCCCCGCGGGGCTGGGCGGAGGCGGAGTGGCACAGGCAGTGGTTGAAGAGGCGCGGCAAGGGGCGTGGGCGCAGGTTCTCAAGTCTCCCTTGTTCCGCGGCGCCACCTTGGCCTTGTTCCTTTCAGGCATCGGCACCTCGGCCGCAGCGCCGCAAATTGTTTCGTTTCTGGTCAAGGACCTTGGAACATCCCTGCCGGTGGCCGGCCTTTATTACCTGACCAGCCTTGCAGCGCCTCTGGCCGGCTATGTCATCGGCCAATATTCCGACCGCTCGGGCATCAGGCTTGGGTTATTCCGCCTTTGCGCCGTCATGGGCTTTGTGGGCTGGGCCGCCATGGCGCTCAGTGCGGCGGTGTGGCAACCCTTCGTGATCGGCGCATTGCTTCTGGCATTTTCCACGGCCGCGACACCGCAGATCTTTGCCGCAGTCCATGATGAATTGAAACACCATCCCGGACACGCCAATGAAAGCGTGGTGGGCATCATCCGCATGGCGCTCACGGCAGGCTGGATCGTCGGCCCCGTGCTGGGCGCGTGGCTGGGCACGGCTTACGGCCTGCGGGCCATGCTGTGGGCCACGGCGCTGTGCTGGCTGGCGCAGATTCTTCCGCTGGGCACGCTGCGTTCGGCACCGGGCGGGAAGGAAGGTGCGGGCGGCAAGGCGGCGGGCCATGTGGGCTTGCGCGAAATGCTTCCACTGCTGGCCTTCACCGGCTTGTTTGTGATGGTTTATGTGGGAGAGCCGATAAAATACGGCTTCCTGCTTCTCTACATGGAAGACAAGCTTCACACCGGGCCTGCCATGCGTGGCGCGGTCATCGGCATCCAGCCATTCATTGAGCTCCTCATCATGCCCTTCAGCGTCATGCTCGGAAGACGGCTGGGGAATTTCTGGCTCATGTGCATTGCCGCGGCCTGTGGCGTTGCGGCCAACCTGTGCTTTGCGATGTGGCCCAGCCTGGCCAGCATGTTCGTGGGGCAAATCCTGATGGGCGGGGTCTGGGGCCTGTTCATGGTGTTGGGCCTCATTGTGGCGCAGCGCCTGTTGCCGCGGGCGGTCGCCACAGCGTCAGCCATTTTCATGAGCGCGATGCCCCTGGGCTCGGCCATCGGCGGCGTGGTGGGCGGGCTCGGCGTTGCGGCGCTTGGGCTGCCAAGCGTGTTCTTCCTGCCTGCCATATTCGGTGTGCTGGCCATGGCCGGCCTTGCGGCGATGGCCATGGGCGGCAAGGGCGGGAATTGAGCGCCAGCTATTGCGGCGGCGCTATCTTGATTGTCTTGTCGAAGATGATCCGGGCCGCCAGCGCGCCGGAGCTGCTTTGTCCCTGCTTCAACACTTGCATGGCCACGGGCAGGTTGTTCTTGCCCTTGTAGAGCGTCAGATGTTGCAAGGCCCGCGCGCAGAGGAAAGCCTCCACATCAAAGGAATAGGCTGGCAGTTTCTTGCCTGCAAAGCTCTGCGCGCCGAGGCATTTGAGGTTGGCCAGTTTTTCCGGCTGGGCCCACCAAGGGGCTTTCAGCTCCGCCTGGCTTTCGTCCACAGCACCTTGCGGGGCAGGCTGCCAGGCGCCGCCCACCTTGATCCATCCGCCGGACAGGGTGAACACCTGTTCGCCGCCCTCCCAGGCAAAGCGCATGGCCGTGGCCGGAACCAGCTCCATGGTGATGGCCATGGGCTTGCCGCTGGAATTGTCGGTGATGGCATAGCGCAGCGGGCCTGCGGCCGTGATGGCGGCCGCCATGGATTTGACTTCGGCGGCGCAATCGGCATGTGCCGCGGTGGCCGCAACGGCCAGGCCAAGAAAAGAAAGGCTGGTAGATTTCAACATGGCTTTCCTCATCAGGTCAGCCCCCGTGCCTGTTGGGTTAGCCTGTCGCCGTAGGCTGGGCAAGGGCAGTGGCCAGCGCGTCAGCCCATAGAAAAAGGCGCCGGATGGCCGGCGCCTTGAAGTCAGGAGGTAAGCAATTAAGACGCGAAGGCTTACTGCTTGGTCTTGAGGAAGGCGATGAGGTCGGCGCGCTGGGCGTCATCCTTCACGCCGGCGAAAGCCATCTTGGTGCCGGGCACCACGGCCTTCGGGTCTTTCAGGTAGGCGTCGAGGGTGGCGTCATCCCAGGCGGCGGCGGTCGCAGCATATTTCTTGAAAGCGTCGGAATAGTTGTAGGCATCAGCCGTGCCGGGCTTGCGGCCCACAATGCCACCGAGGCCAGGGCCCACCTTGTTGGTCTTGTCGAAGGCGTGGCAGGCCATGCAAACCTTGGCCACTGCTTCGCCCTTGGCGGCATCGCCATCGGCATGCGCCAGGCTGGCGCCCGCAAACAGTGCCACACCCACCAGAATTGCCCGCTTGATCACGTCCGTTACTCCATTTGATTCAGGGTTATGGCCCTCAGTATAAGCCAAGAGGCCGCAGGGCATTGATGTAGATCAAATACAGCAATCTGGAAACGCGGCAAAGGAGCGCCATCCATGCGATTGACCAGTTTCAGCGACTATGCCCTCAGGCTTCTCATATTCGCGGCCACGCGGCCCGAGAAGCTGGTGACTATTGCTGAGGTTTCAAGAGTTTATGGCATCTCGCGCAACCACTTGATGAAGATCACTTCGGCCCTTGCGCAAGGCGGATATGTTGAAACCCAGCGTGGCAATGGCGGCGGCTTGCGCCTTGCAAGGCCGCCCAGCGAAATTAGCATAGGTGCCGTGCTGCGCCTCACCGAGGCTTCGACCGATCTGGTGGAATGCGCCGACCGCAGGACCAACACCTGTGTCATCGCCCCGGCCTGCGGGCTGATGGGCGTGCTGTTTGACGCGCTGCAGGCCTTCTATGAGCGGCTTGACCGGGTGACGCTGGCCGACGTGACGCGCAACCCCGAGCGCCTGAACCGGATTTTCGAGCTGCAATCGCAGCGCGGCCCCGAAGCGCCAGGGCAGGGCTTGCCAAGCGCGTGAACTGCCCTTAAAGCTTCGCATCGATGATTTCGCCTGCAGCCATTTCCGCCGCCTTTGCGCGTCCCGCGCCGGCGCTGCTGCTTGGCCTGCTGCTTCTTAGCCGCCCTTAAGGGCCGCCCGGGCATTTGCCTTGGCCCTTGAGGGAACTTGAACGGCCAAACAAAACCCCTAAGAAGCTTTCCCCATCATGATGATCAATCCGACCCACAAATACCGTCCGTTCCAAACCATCAGCTTGCCTGACCGCAAGTGGCCCAATGCCGTCATCTCCAAGCCGCCGATCTGGTGTTCGGTGGATTTGCGCGATGGCAACCAGGCGCTCATCGAGCCCATGGGCCATGACCGCAAGATGCGCATGTGGAACGCGCTGCTCAAGATCGGCTTCAAGGAAATCGAGATCGGCTTTCCTTCCGCCAGCCAGACGGATTTCGATTTCTGCCGCCACCTGATCGACAACAACTGCATTCCCGATGACGTGACGATCCAGGTGCTCGTCCAGTGCCGTGAGGATCTGATCAAGCGCACGTTTGAAGGCATCCGCGGGGCCAAGCACGCCATCGTGCATTTCTACAACTCCACATCGGAATTGCAGCGCCGCGTGGTGTTCCAGAAGGACAGGGCAGGCATCAAGGAAATCGCCGTCAACGCCGCGAAGCTGGTGCGCAAGCTCACTGACGAGAGCGGCATGGCCGATGCCATCCGCTTCCAATACAGCCCCGAAAGCTTCATGGGGACGGAGCTCGATTTCTCCAAGGAGATCTGCGAGGCGGTGATGGATGTGATTGAGCCCACGCCGCAAAAGCGCCTGATCCTCAACCTGCCCTTCACGGTGGAGGCGGCCACCCCGAACGTGCATGCCGACCAGATTGAATGGTCGATCCGCAACATCAAGAACCGCGACAGCATCATCTATTCCATCCACGCGCATAATGACCGCGGCTGCGCCGTGGCCGCCACGGAACTCAGCATCATGGCGGGGGCCGACCGGGTGGAAGGCACGCTGTTCGGCAATGGCGAACGCACCGGCAATGTCGACATCATCACGCTGGCCATGAACATGTTCAGCCAGGGGGTGGACCCGGGGCTCGATATTTCCAACGTCAATGAACTCGTGCGCATGGCGGAATATTGCAACCAGCTGCCGGTGCATCCGCGGCACCCTTACGCGGGCGAGCTGGTGTTCACCGCCTTCTCAGGTTCCCACCAGGATGCGATCAACAAGGGCTTCAAGCACATGAAGGCCAAGAACGCGCCGCTGTGGGAAGTGCCCTATCTGCCGATTGACCCGATGGACCTCGGCCGCAGCTATGAAGCCGTGGTGCGCATCAACAGCCAAAGCGGCAAGGGCGGCATTGCCTATGTGATGGAGACGGAACACGGCATTGAGCTGCCGCGCCGCCTGCAGATCGAGTTTTCAAAGGTGGTGCAGGCCATCGCCGATGGCGAGGGCGTGGAACTGGCGGCCGACAGGCTGTGGAGCGCCTTCGAGAGGGAATATCTTGAGGGCAATGGCAAGTATCAGTTCGTCGAGCATCACGCCACATCCGACCATGGCGACCAGCCGCTCACCGCCAAGGTGATGGTGGATGGCAAGCCCAAGGCCATCAAGGGCCACGGCAATGGCCCGGTGGATGGCTTTGTGAACGCCATCAAGAAGGAAAGCGGGCTGGCCTTTGACCTGGTGGATTACCGCGAGCACATCATGGGCCATGGCCAGGACGCCAGCGCCGTGGCCTATGTGGAACTGCGCCTGCCCGATGGCAGCACGCTGTTCGGCGTGGGGATAGACAAGAACATCGTGGTGGCCAGCTTGAAGGCCGTGGTGAGCGGCGTGAACCGGGCGGGGAAGCGGTAGCTTCGCGAGTATTTTTTGTTTGGTTCTTGAAACTGCAGTTATAAAGGGGGTTGCAAGGTGATACTCAGGATTACTTCCCCGAAACGACTAGGCGGCCCCGTTTCAAACTGGGAGCAGTTCTTTCCATATTATGCGGGCTATCCACTACACTTTGCTTCGAATATAATTGACTCCGCTGATCTGCTTCCGGGTTCGCGTGTTTTGGATCCGTGGAATGGCAGCGGCACGACGACTTATGCCGCGTCTGTCAGAGGACACACTGCGATTGGGATTGACGTCAATCCTGTTATGGCCGTAGTCGCGCGTGGCCGAATGCTGTCCCCAACTGAAGCAGATTCGATTGTCCCGCTCTGCACAGAAATTATTCGCGGAGTAAAATCAAGAAAGCCGGCGGTCAATGAGCCGTTGTATGATTGGTTCGACCGAGATA
>JAGWTZ010000022.1 GCA_028868695.1 Alphaproteobacteria bacterium
CGGCTTCAGCGTGGCGAGGATGCTGTAGGCCCAGGCCACGCCCGTGCCCAGCGCGATCAGCGTGAACATGTTGAAATGCCGGGTGAGCACTGATTGCCATCCGCGCTGGAAGAAGGGCGCCCCCGCCCACAGCACAACAGGCGTGGCCAGCAGCAGTTGCACCCAGTTCGAAACCTGCGGCCCGATGAGGCTGTGCAGGTCCATCACATGGCTGCCCATCTCCAGCGCGAAAACCGGAAGCGTCAACACCAGCGCGATCCAGAAGCGCCGGGTCATGTCGAGAAGTTCCGGGTTTGGGCCTGAATCTGCCGTCACCAGCAAGGGCTCCAGCGCCATGCCGCAAATCGGGCACACACCGGGCCCCACCTGGCGGATCTGCGGGTCCATCGGGCAGGTGTAGATGGTGCCTTCCGGCATCGCCACCGGGGCAGGCTTCGCGCCACCCACATAGTTCTGCGGCGCGGCGATGAATTTCGTGCGGCAGGATGGCGCGCAGAAATGATAGGTCGTGCCCTGATAGTCCGCCTGCAGCTTTGATGTGGCGATCTCGACCTGCATGCCGCAAACCGGGTCAATCGCCATGCCTTCGGCAGGCTTCGACCCGATGGCGCGGGCGGGATCAAGCGTGAAATCGGGTTCGGAAGATTGGGTCATGAAGGGCCTCAGCTTGCAGATGCACCCCTTTGATAGACCTTCCCATCATGGTAAGGTCAAGCCGGATGTGAGGGTCTGTCATGAATATCGGCGAAGCCGCGCAAGGCTCAGGCGTTACTGCAAAGATGATCCGCTACTATGAAAGTATCGGATTGCTGCCAGGCGTGAAGCGCAACCAAAATGGCTACCGCGCCTATGACGCGCAGGACGTGCACCGCCTGCGCTTCGTGCGCCGCGCCCGTGATTTCGGCTTTTCTATGGATCAGATTGAAACCCTGCTGGGCCTCTGGGCGCAAAAGCGCCCCAGCCAGGAGGTGAAGGCGCTGGCGCTGGCCCATGTGCGCGAGCTGGATGAGAAGATCGAACACCTCACCGAACTGCGCAACACGCTGAAGCATCTGGCGTCTTGCTGCCATGGCGATGCGCGGCCTGAGTGCCCGATTTTGGAAGACCTGAGCGGCAGGAAGGCTTAAGGCACCAGCGCCATTTGCCCGAACGGGTCGGCACGGCGCGATTTGGCCGCAAGCGGCGCGGCCGGTTGCGCAACGGGCTTGGCCTCGGCCGATTTCCACGTGAGAATTTCCCAGGCGCCATCCAGGTGTTCCACCAGCGCGGTGCAGCTTTCCACCCAGTCTCCGTCGTTGAGATAGTGGATGCCGTCAATCATCCGGTTGTCGGGCGTGTGGATGTGCCCGCAAATCACGCCCTGGCAATCGCGCGCCCGCGCCTCGCGCACCACAACCTCTTCAAAGCGCGAGATGAACTCAACCGCCTTTTTCACCTTGTGCTTGAGATAGGCCGAAAGTGACCAGTGGCCCAGCCCCAGACGGCGCCGGAACCACATGACCACCACGTTGAAATCCATGATCCGCTCATAGGCCCAGTCCCCCGCCTTGGCGAGCCAGGAGGCGAAATAGATCACGCTGTCAAACTTGTCGCCATGGAGAACCAGATAGCGCTTGCCGTTGATGGCATGGTGCACGGTCTCATGCAGAACCGCCACGCGGCCAAAGCGGTGGCCGCAGAACTCGCGGAAATTCTCATCATGGTTGCCGGGGATATAGATCACCCGCGCGCCCTTGCGGCCCTTGCGCAGCAGCTTCTGGATCACGTCATTCTGCTTCTGGTCCCAATACCAGTGGCGCTTCAGAGACCAGGAATCAATCAGATCGCCCACGATGTAGAGATAATCGCTTTCCGTATCGCGCAGGAAATCCAGCAGCAGCCCGGATTGCGTGCGTCTGGTGCCCAGATGCAGGTCTGAGATGAAAATGGCGCGGAACCGGCGGGGCTTGTGAACGGAGCTGTCCATGCCGATGCAATTGCCGCTTCGCATGAAAGTTTGATGACGCCGGGCGTGACCGAACCGTCACATCCGCGCCATATGGCATGCGCCCGACAAATCCGTGACAGCCAACCCGCTGTCCACGCCCAGGGAGCCGCCGCCACAATGACTGTTGATGCCATCTCTGCCTCTGCCACCCGTGAACTGGTTCTTGATGCCGTGGGCCCCGGCGAGGGCTGGAGCCTGCGCGCCTTGCAGGACCGCCTCTTTGCTTTCCTGTTCCGCGGGCTGGTTTATGCCCAGATCTGGGAAGACCCGGTGGTGGACATGGAAGCGCTGGACCTGAAGCCGGACCATCACATCGTCACCATCGCCTCGGGCGGCTGCAATGCCCTGAGCTATCTCACTGCCGCACCCGTCAAGGTCACTGCCGTTGATCTCAACCGCGCCCATGTGGCCCTGCTGCGCCTCAAGATCGCCGGCGTGCAGAACCTGCGCAACTGGGATGATTTCTTCCGGTTTTTCGGCAGCGCCGATGAGGCGGGCAACCTGGCGCTTTACAACATGCACATCGCCGCCCATCTTGATGCCGAAACTGCCGCCTATTGGGAAGGGCGCGTGGGCCTTGGCAAGCGCCGCATCGCCGGCTTCACCCGCAATTTCTACAAGCGCGGCCTGCTGGGCAAGTTCATAGCCACCGGCCACCTGCTGGCGCGGCTCCACGGCCTGCATCTGGCCGAGATCCTGGAATGCCGCAGCCTTACGGAACAGCGCGCCTATTTCGACACGAAAGTGCGCCCGCTTTTCGACAAGCCTTCCGTGCGCTGGCTCACCAAGTCGCCCATGGCGCTGTTTGGCCTTGGCATTCCTCCGGCCCAGTTTGACGCGCTGGCCGAGGAAAAGGAAATGCGCCACGTGCTGCAGCAGCGCCTGGAACGGCTGGCCTGTGGCCATGCCCTGAAGGACAATTACTTCGCCTGGCAGGCCTTCGGCCGCTCTTATGAGCCGGATGCAGCAGGCTCCCTTCCGCCTTATCTCGAAGCGAAGAACTTTGACAAGCTGCGCGCCCGCGTGGCCCGCCTTTCCGTGCGCCAGGCCAATCTCGTCACCGTTCTGGAACAGGCCCGCCCCAAGAGCGTGGACCGCGTGGTGCTGCTCGACGCCCAAGACTGGATGAATGACGAGCAGCTCAATGCCCTGTGGTCGGCCATCACCAAGGCCGCAGCGCCGGGCGCCCGCGTGATCTTCCGCACCGCTGGCGAAAAGACGATCCTGCCGGGCCGTGTGGCCAGCGCCAGCCTGAGCCATTGGGACTATCTGGAAGCACTCTCCAGCCGCCTGCACGCCAAGGACCGCTCAGCCATCTATGGGGGCTTCCATGTCTATGAACTCAAGGCCTGAAAACCTTTCCCTGGCCCATGCCCAAAGCATGGACCGGATCTACGCCCTGCAGCGCCACATCTATGACCTGACACGCGCCTATTACCTTCTGGGGCGCGATCAACTGCTGCGCAGGCTGAATCCAAGCCCCGGCGCACACATTCTGGAAATGGGCTGCGGCACGGGCCGCAACCTCATCAAGGCTGCAAGGCTTTATCCCGAGGCGCAGTTTCATGGCCTCGACATCTCGCAGGAAATGCTGCGCACCGCAGGGGCAGCGATCGCCAGGCGGGGCCTCTCTTCCGCCATCACCGTGGCCTGCGCGGATGCCACCAGCGTGGATGCCGCCCGCCTGTTTGGCGAGGCGCGCTTTGAGCACGTGTTTTTCTCCTACACCCTGTCCATGATCCCTGATTGGCAGGCGGCGTTGCGCCAGGGCTTCAAGCTTGTAGCACCCGGCGGCACATTGCATGTGGTGGATTTCGGTGATTGCGGCCACTTGCCAGCCAGCTTCCGCCGCGGCCTTTATGCCTGGCTGCGGCAGTTTCATGTGACCCCGCGCCACGAGCTGGAAGGGGCCTTGCATGCCCTGCTGGCGGCGGAAGGCGGAAGCCTCGTCTTCACCCGCCCCTTCCGCGGCTATGCGCAGCTGGCGCAGCTCTCCAAACTGGCAAGGCCCTAGCCCAGCGCCATGAGGCTGGCATTGCCGCCCGCTGCGGTGGTGTTGATGGAAGTGGAAACTTCCTCCAGCAGCCAGGCCTCAACATAGGGCCGTGGCTCTTTCTCGATCACCGCCGGTGAAGCGGCCTGCACCGGAACAACCGGGCCGGGAACCGCTGCGATATCCGCGCAAAGGGCCAGCAGTGCCGCACCCTCGCCTTCCACCAGCGCCCCGGCGAATGGGCCGGCCTTGCGCCAATCTTTCACCGACAGCACCGCGCCGAAGCTTTGGTCTTCCAGCGCATCGCGCCATGTCTTGTCGGCGGGCACCACGGCAGTGTTGCCTGTGGCGGCAATGGCCCTGAGCTGTTTGCGCAGGCCCGCTGGCGTTTGCGCCAAAGCCAGGATGTGCCCGCGCGGATGCAAGGCATAAAGATTGCGCTCCCCCACCGGCCCGGGCAGTTCCTGCTCCTGCCCCAGCGCCGCGCCCGTTGGCAGCGAAGGTGAAACCTCCGCCAACAGCCGCTGCAAATAGAGCGGCCCGCCCGCCTTGGGACCGGTGCCCGAAAGGCCGCGCCCGCCAAAGGGCTGCACACCCACCACAGCGCCAATGGTGTTGCGGTTGACATAGAGATTGCCGGCCTCGATCTGCGAAGTGACATGTGCAATGGTTTCATCCAGCCGCGTGTGCAGGCCGAAGGTCAGGCCATAGCCCGTGGCGTTGATGGCGGTGATGAGCTTGCCCAAACCCTCGCGCGGATAGCGCAGCACATGCAAAACGGGGCCGAAAACTTCAGCACCAAGATCAGAAATGGCGCCGATTTCAATGATCGTGGGCGCCACAAAGGTGCCAGCAGCAGCCG
Source organism: Alphaproteobacteria bacterium (assembly GCA_028868695.1). GTDB lineage: Bacteria > Pseudomonadota > Alphaproteobacteria > Rhizobiales > Aestuariivirgaceae > Aestuariivirga. The sequence goes on from JAGWTZ010000022.1 coordinate 4,843, forward strand.
CATCGCCCGTTGCAAGGCGGCTGACCTTCAGGCCCTTGGCCTTCATGGCGCTCACATGCGCCTCGATCTTGTCCCGCGCCTCCAGCGAAATCACTGGCCCAATGTCAGTGGCCAGTGCTGTCGTGTTGTCCAGGCTCAGCTCACGCAGCGCGCCTTGCAGCATGGTCAGCACCCTGTCCGCCACATCTTCCTGCAGGCAAAGAATGCGCAAGGCCGAGCAACGCTGCCCCGCGCTGTCAAATGCCGAGGCGATGACATCACCCACCACCTGTTCGGCAAGCGCGGAGGAATCAACAATCATCGCGTTCTGCCCGCCGGTTTCGGCGATCAGCGGAATGGGCCTGCCCAATCGTGAAAGCCTTTTGGCCAGCGTGGCGTTGATCAGCCGCGCCACTTCGGTGGAGCCGGTGAACATCACGCCTTCAACACCCGGTGCTGCCACCAGTGCAGCACCCACCGCGCCATCACCGGGCAGGAATTGCACAACGCCGGGCGGCACGCCCGCTTCAAGCAGAATGCGCACCGCTTCATGGGCAATGAGCGGTGTTTCCTCCGCCGGTTTGGCCAGAACCGTATTGCCTGCCACAAGTGCCGCAGAAACCTGCCCAAGAAAAATCGCCAGCGGGAAGTTCCACGGGCTGATGCACACGATGGGCCCCAATGCAGGCTGGCCGTCGCGCAGCGTTTTCCGTGCCTCGCTGGCATAGTAGCGCAGGAAATCAATCGCCTCGCGCACCTCGGCAATGGCGTTGGCTGCCGTCTTGCCGGCTTCGCGCATGATCAGGCCCATGAGCAGGCCCATCCGCTCTTGCAGCACATTGGCCGCCACATCCAGCACCCCGGCACGCTGCGCCACTGGCGTGGCATTCCAGCCGGGCCAGGCCGCAAGTGCTGCCGCCACTGCGGGCGCAGCCTGTGCAGGGTCACACTCAACAACGCTGCCCACCTGATCGGCAAGCTGGCCCGGGTTCAAGACCGCCCGCGCCTTGCCTTCGGCTGTTGAAAGTCCCAGCAGCGGCTTCGCCGCCCAAGGCGCTGCTGCACTCTGCGCCAAAGCCGCGCCCAACTGCGCAAGCGCGTTCTCACTCGCCAGATCCAGTCCGGCGGAATTGCGCCGCCCGGCGAAAAGGCCCGCCGGTTGATGTATCTGCGGGTGCGGCGCACCCAAGGGCGAAACTGCTTCGGCCTGCGCCACAGGGTCCGCCACCAGGTCATCCACCGCCACGCTTTCATCAGCAATGCGGTGCACGAAGGAGGAGTTGGCGCCATTTTCCAAAAGCCGCCGCACCAGATAGGCCAGCAGCGTTTCATGCGTGCCCACCGGCGCATAGATGCGGCAGGGCCGGTTCAACCCTGAAGCCCCCACCACCTGGTCGTAAAGCGGCTCGCCCATGCCATGCAGGCATTGGAATTCATAGTCGCCAATCTGGAACGCCGGCCCCGCCATGTGGAAGATGCTGGCCAGCGTTTGCGCATTGTGGCTGGCGAATTGCGCAAACACGGCGTCCCGCGCCGCAAGCAGTTTGCGCGCGCAGGCAAGATATGAAACGTCAGTGTAGATCTTGCGCGTGAACACCGGAAAGCCTTCCAGCCCATCCACCTGCGCGCGCTTGATTTCACTGTCCCAGTAAGCGCCTTTGACAAGGCGCACCATGATGCGCCGGCCAGAGCGGCGGGCCAGGTCAATGATGAAATCCAGCACAAAGGGGCAGCGCTTGCCATAGGCCTGCACCACAAAGCCAAGGCCGTTCCAGCCTTTGAGCGAAACATCAAGGCTCAAGGCTTCCAGAAGATCGAGCGAAAGCTCCAGCCGGTCTGCCTCTTCGGCGTCGATGTTGAGGCCAATGTCATAGCGTTTCGCCAGCTGCGCCAGCTGCAGCAGGCGCGGCAACAGCTCGGCCATCACCCGCGCCGCCTGCGCCCGGGCATAACGCGGATGCAAGGCTGAAAGCTTGATGGAAATGCCGTTGCCATCAAAGATGCCGCGCCCCTTGGCGTCGGTGCCAATGGCATGGATGGCTGCCTCATAGGAAGCAAGATAGCGCGCCGCGTCTTCCGCCGTGGTGGCCGCCTCGCCCAGCATGTCAAAGGAGAAGCGGTAGCCCTTCGCCTCGCGCGCCTTGGTGTTGGCCAGAGCCTCGGCGATGGTCTGGCCGGTGACGAACTGCTCACCCATCATGCGCATCGCCATGTCCACGCCGGAGCGGATCACCGGCTCGCCCAGCCGTGCGATCATCCGCGTCAGCGAGGCGGCAAGCCCGGTGTCATTCACGGTGGCCGTGAGTTTGCCCGTGACAACCAGCCCCCATGTGGCGGCATTGACGAACAGCGACTGCCCCTGCCCCAGATGCGAAGACCAGTCCCCGCCTGCGATCTTGTCGCGGATCAGTGCATCGCGCGTGGCAGAATCAGGGATGCGCAGCAGCGCCTCAGCAAGGCACATGAGCGCCACGCCTTCCTGGCTGTTCAAGGCATATTCCTGGACAAGGCTTTGCACACCACTCTTGGGCGGCAGGCGGCGCAAGCCCTCAACCAGCGCCCGCGCCGTGGCGGCAATGGCCGCGCGTGAAGCCTCCGGCTGCCGCGCCGCATCCAGCAGCGGCGGCAGGCATTCTGTTTCTGGCCGCCGGCAGGCCGCGGTGATGGCGGCGCGCAGCGGCGTCGGCGCCTGCAAGGGCGGGGCAAACCTGGCAAAGGGTGATGGCGCGGCTGAAGTCTGGGTCATGGCGGGCGTTCCTCTAATGCCACCATAACATTTCCGGCTTTTCCAGTCTGGCTGAAAATATCGGATTTCATGGTGCAAATCTGGATGATTTGGCCTATTTGCAATGCAAATGGCTAAGATTGCGCATCAGAATAGTGAATTTGACCAAATCGATTCCCGCATCATCGAGGTGCTGGCCAAGGATGGCCGCATCTCCATCAGCGATCTTGCCGAGAAGATCGGCCTCTCAAAAACCCCAACCCAGTTGCGCCTGAAACGCCTGCAGGCCAATGGCGTGATCGAAGGTTTCCGCGCCGTGCTCAATGCCCAGAAGCTGGGGCTGGATCATGTCGCCTTTGTTGAGGTGAAATTGTCCGACACGCGCGAAGACGCGCTGCAGAAATTCAACGCCGCCGTGAAGAAGCTGCGCGAGGTGGAGGAATGCCACATGATCGCCGGGCGCTTTGACTATCTGCTGAAGGTGCGCACCAGCGACATCCGCAAATACCGCGAAGTGCTGGGCGAGAAAATCTCCAGCCTGCCACATGTGGCCAGCACATCCACTTTCGTGGCCATGCAATCGGTGAAGGAAAAATAGCAGCCCTCAAGCCACCGGCTGAACCCGCACCACCTTGAAGGTCAGCAGCTCGTCATCCTCTTCGCGGATCGAAACATATTCACCCGGCGTGAAGGCATGCGCGCCAAAGCGGTAGCCGCTCTCATCATCATCGGCCGGTCCGTGGATGTCATAGTGAAAAGCCCAGGAGCCGCCGGGCTTGCGCACCAGATGCCCCACTTCATCGGCCTCTTGCGGCCGCTTGCGCACCACGCGGCACTGCTCGCGCAGCTTGTGCCAGGCATCAACATCAATATGGCCCTTGGCATCCAGGGGGGCGGTGAATTCATAGGCGATATTATGCTCGCCCTCGGGGTGGCCCTTCATGCGCGCCAGTTCCAGCCGGATTTTTGAAAGCATGGTTTAACTCCTTAAGGGGCAGGATAGTGCAGCGGCATCCCCACCCCCTTGATTTGGGTCAAAACCCGGCCCGCCACAAGGGGTGGACCTGCAGGGCCCCCTGCTCTATCAGGCAGGCCAACCCACCCACCAAGGAGCATGCAGGTGCACACCCCCCCGGAAGAATTTGGCAGCCTCTCCGCCCATGGCCTGCTGTTTGACATGGATGGCACGCTGCTCAATTCCGTGGCTCCCATGCTGCGCGTCTGGGGCCGCTGGGCCAGCCGCCACGGGCTGGAGTTGCACAGCTTCCTGAACCGCATCCAGGGCCAGCGCGCCATTGAAAGCATCGGCGCCATGAAGCTGCCGGGGGTCGACGCCGCGCTTGAGGCGCAGTGGATCGAAGACGAGGAAGTGGCCGATGTGGCTGGCGTCATCCCCGTGCCGGGCGCCATTGAATTTCTGGCCACCATCCCCCGCGCCCATTGGGCCATTGTCACTTCCGCGCCCCGGCGCCTGGCGCAGGCCCGCCTTGGCGCGGCAGGCATTCCGCTGCCGGATGTGATTGTGTGCGGGGAAGACGTGACGCGCGGCAAGCCCAACCCAGACCCCTTCCTGCTGGGTGCCCAGCGCCTGGGCCTCAGCGCCCGCGATTGCATCGTGTTCGAGGACGCCCATTCCGGCATCCGTGCTGCCGAGGCCGCCGGCGCCAATGTGGTGGTGATCACCGCCACCCATGATGAGGCGCACAGCCAACATCACCGCAGGCGCCGGGATTATCACGGCCTGCACCTCGACACTGGCAACGGCAGCCCCTTCACCCTGCGCGCCAGATAAGGCCCAAAACAAAACCGGCCCCTTCCCTGGGGGAAGAGGCCGGCTTCAGTGATGTGTCCGCCTGTTACTTGGTGGTGAGGTTGTAGTAAACCACGTCCGAAGACGGGCCTTCCACGAAGCCTTTCACGTTGGAGCGCTGGGCCAGCTCATCGGTCGATTGGAACATGATCGCATAAGGCCCGGTTTCCAAGACCTTCTTCTGCAGGTCGATATAGTCCTGCTTGCGCTTTTCAGTGTCACGCTCCTTCACCGCCGCGTCGGTCATCTTGGTCTCTTCTTCCGCCGGCCAGGCATTGCGCCAGGCCAGGGGATGGCCCTTGGCACCGTCGGAATTGTCGGTGTTATGGGCAAAACCATCAGCATTGGTGTGCGGGTCCATATAGTCCGGGCCCCAATAGATCATCAGCATCTGGTGCTGGCGGGCGCGGTATTTGGTGAGCAGCGCCTTGGTTTCCTCAGGAATGAGGTTCACCTTGATGCCGCCCTTGGCCAGCGTGGATTGCACGTTCTGGGCAATGTTGGTGAAGGGGTCGGAGTTCGGCACATCCATGTCGACCGAGAAGCCGTCGGGATAACCTGCGTCCTTCAGCAGCGCCTTGGCCTTGTCGGCATCGAAGCTATAGGGATTCTCGTCATAGGAAGCCCAGAAGCCCGAAGCCCAGAGCGATTGATGCACCTGCATCTTGCCCTTGAGGAAGGTGTCGGCCATGCCCTTGTAGTCGATCAGGTAACGCACGGCCTGGCGCACCTTGGGGTCCTGGAACTCCTTGGTCTTGAGATTCATGGCCACGTAATAGAGCAGCGCCTGCGGCACCGAGGTGATGGCCACATCCTTGTTGCCCGAAAGGCCATTGGCCTGGTCCGGCGTCAGGTTGCGGGCGATGTCCACGTCACCCTTTTCCAGCGCAAGGCGCTGGGCTGCCGGCTCTGGAATGTGGCGCAGCACCACGCGGTTCAGCTTCGGTGCGCCGCCGCGGTAATTGGGGTTGCCTTCCAGCACCACGCTGTCATTGGCCTTCCACGACTTGATCACATAGGCGCCGCCGCCGGCCGAATTGGTCTTCAGCCAGTTATAGCCGAAATCGCCATCCTTTTCATGTTCCTTGGCCACCTTGGAATCGACAACCGAGCCAACCACCGAGGACAGCAGCGCATAAACCAGCGATGGCGCATAGTCTTCGGTGATGGTGATCTTCAGCGTGGAATCATCCGGCGCGGTCACCAGCTTGTCGACGTTGTCCTTCGTCCAGCCCAATTGCGAGAGCAGGAACACCGGCGTCTTTTCCAGCTTGATCACCCGCTGCAGCGAGAAGGCCGCGTCTTGCGCGGTGACAGGGTTGCCCGAGGCGAATTTCAGGCCGGAGCGGATCTTGAACGTGAAGGTCTTGCCGTCATCGCTCACCGTGTTGCTTTCAGCAACACCGCCCACAAGCTTGGTGATGTCGGTGGGCTCAAAACGCATGATGCGGTCATAGGAATTGGCCAGAACCTCGATGCCCGAAAGCTCATAGGCCTCGGCCGGGTCGAGTGAAATCAGGTCATCGATCTGCTTGGCGATGACGAGCGTGTCCTTGGGTGTTTCGGCAAAAGCCGTGGGCGCAAAGGCCACTAGGGCCCCGGCCAGCAATGCATATTTCAGGTGCTTGATCATTGGTGCTACTCCGTTTTTGGTTATTTCTCTGTCGGCGCGGTGGCGATCACACATCTTTTCCAGATTGTTGACAAGCCACCTCCTCATGCGCCGCGTGCATAACCCCTGCTCGCGGCCACCAACTGGCGGGTGTAGGCCTGCTCCGCCACGCCGGCCCGCAGGGCATCGGCGCCGAGAATTTCGACGAGCCGCCCATCCTTCATCACGGCCACGCGCTCGCACACATGCGCCACCACGGCCAGATCATGGCTGACCAGAATCGAAGTGGTGCCATGGGCCGCCCGCAGCCGGGCCAGCAGGTTGAGGATTTCCGCCTGCACCGAGACATCCAGCGCCGAGGTCGGCTCATCCAGCAGCAGGATGGGCGGATGCAGGATCAGCGCACGGGCAATGGCCACGCGCTGCCGCTGCCCGCCCGAAAGCTGGTGCGGAAAGCGGAACCGGTGCTTGGGCTCCAGCCCCACTTCTGCCAGCGCCGCGGCAATCTTGGCTTCGGCGCCCGCAATGCCCTGGATGGCCAGCGGCTCGCGCAACGCCTCATCCACCGTCTGGCGCGGATGCAAGGAGCCATAAGGGTCCTGGAACACATATTGCAGAAGCTGCCGCTCCTTGCGGCTGCGGGCAAAGCCCATGGCCTGGCCGTTGAGTTCCAGCGCCCCCGCCTGAAACTTCACCAGGCCGGCCACAGCCTTCAGGATGGTGGATTTGCCCGAGCCGCTCTCGCCCACAATGCCGAAGCTTTCACCCTTGGCCACGGAGAACGAAACACCATCCACTGCCCGGAAGCTGCGCCCCGCAGATGTGAATGTGACTGAGAGGCCGGAAACCTTGATCATGTCAGCCATGCCGGGTCCCGCTGCACGGTGGCCAGTTCGGCCTGCCTGCGCTCAAGCTGTGGCGCTGATTGGATCAGCGCGCGCGTATAAGGATGCTTCGCCGCGCCCAGCGATTTCGCGGCGCATTCCTCCATGATCTTGCCGCCATACATCACTAGCACGCGGTCACAGAATGAAGACACCACGGTGAGATTGTGGCTGATGAAAATGAGGCCCATGCCGCGCTCTTCCACCAGCTTGTCGAGTACGCGCAGCACTTCGTTTTGAACAGTCACGTCAAGGGCCGAGGTGGGTTCATCGGCAATCAGCAGGTCCGGCTCGGCAATCAGCATCATGGCGATCATCACCCGCTGGCCCATGCCGCCGGAGAGCTGGTGCGGGAACAGCTGGTACACGAGGTCCGGCTCCCGGATTTGCACGGCCTCCAGCATGGCAAGCGCCTTGGCGCGCGCTTCGGCCCGCGTGCAGCGGCGGTGCAGCCGGTAGGCTTCCTCGATCTGCCAGCCTACATTGCGCACTGGGTTCAGCGAATATTTGGGGTCCTGCATCACCATGCTGATGCGTTTGCCGCGCAGCGCCTGCCAGTCGGCATCGCTGCGCGAAAGCAGGTTGAGCCCATCGAAGCGCAACGCCCCGGCAGTGACCTTTGCCGAAGCCGGCAAAAGCCCCAGCAGCGCCCGGCCGGTTGTGGATTTGCCCGAGCCCGATTCACCCACAATGCCCAGCCTCTCGCGCCCCAGCGTGAAGGAGACATCGCGCACGGCCCGCGTCTCTCCGCCCCGCCCGGGGAAGGTGACATTGAGGCCAGCAACTTCGAGCAGCGGCCCACTCATGATGATTTCGGATCGAACACGTCGCGCAGTCCGTCCCCCAAAAGATTGAAGCCAAGGCTGACCACAAAAATCGCAATGCCCGGCATGGTGGCCACCCACCATTGGTCCAAAATCACCTCGCGGCCGGAAGACACCATTGCCCCCCACTCCGCCGTGGGCGGCTGCGCGCCAAGGCCCAGAAAGCCAAGCCCCGCCGCGGTGAGAATGATGCCCGCCATGTCCAGCGTCAGCCGCACGATCACTGACGACAGGCACAAGGGCACGATGTGCCGCAGCAGGATGCGCGCGGTGGAGGCACCCTGCAGTTTCACAGCCGCGATGAAATCACTCTGCGCGATGGTGGCGGCTTCGGCGCGGGCAATGCGCGCATAGGGCGGCCAGGCGGTGAGCGCGATGGCAATCACCGCGTTTTCAATGCCAGGCCCCAATGCTGCCGCAAAGGCCAGCGCCAGAACCAGCCGCGGAAAGGCGAGGAAGATGTCAGTGATGCGCATCAGCACAACGTCGATGACACCGCCCAGAAAACCCGAAAGCGTGCCCACCGCAAGGCCAAGCGGCGCCACCACCAGCGAAACCAGAACCACAATGGTCAAGGTCACCCGCGCGCCATATAGCACCCGCACGTAAATATCGCGGCCCAGCTCATCCGTGCCCAGCCAGTGGCTGGCGCTGGGCGGCTTCAGGCGCTGGGCAAGGTCCTGCGCCAAGGGGTCCTGCCCCCAGGCGAGCAGCGGGGCGGCCAGCGCCATCAGCAGCAGAAGCGCCACGATGATCAGCCCAGCCAGCGCCGCCGGGTTTTTGATGATGGCCACCAGCCCGCGCCAGGCATTGCCAGCCACGGCTTGGCGGCGCGAGGCGGGGGATTCGCTCTCCAGCCATTGCTTCCAATTCTGCGGGGCGGACGGTGCACTCATGCGCGGCGCAGCCTTGGGTCAAAGATCTTGTAGAGGAAATCGCAGAAGGCGTTGATGCCGATGAACACCGCGCCCACCACCAGCGTGCCGCCGAGAACGGCATTCATGTCGGCATTGAAAAGCGATTGCGTGATGTAGCGCCCAAGCCCCGGCCAGGCGAACACAGTCTCCGTCAACACCGCGCCTTCCAGCAGCGAGGCATAGGAAAGCCCGATCACCGTGATCAGCGGCACCATGATGTTGGGAAAGGCGTGAAGCCACACCGCGCCCCAGAATGAGCGCCCCTTGACGCGCGCCGCCGTCACATATTCCTGGCCCAGCTGGTCGATCATGAAGCTGCGGGCCATGCGCGCGATATAGGCCAGCGAGTAATAGGCAAGAATGGCGCCGGGAAGGATGAGGTGGCCCACCGCGTTGCGGAACACATCCCATTCCCCTTGCAGCGCGCTGTCGATCAGCAAGACACCGGTTCGCGTGGTGACGATGTCATCATAGCCCACATCGAGCCGCCCGGTGCCCGCTACCCAGCCAAGTTTGCCGTAAAACACAAACAGCCCCACAAGCCCCAGCCAGAACACTGGCGTGGAATAGCCAAACAGACCGAGCACCCGCACCACATGGTCGGGCCATCGCCCTTTTTGCGCCCCAGCCGCAACGCCTGCGGGAACACCGATCAGCACGCCGAAGATCGTGGCCAGCGTGGCCAGCTCAAATGTCGCCGGGAAAAATGTGAGGAGATCGGCAAGCACGGGCTGCGACGTCATCACCGATTCCCCGAGATCACCCGCCAGAACTTTTTTCAGATAGATGACGTATTGCACGATGATCGGCCTGTCGAGGCCCATGGCCAGCCGCGTCTTTTCATAGACATCGTGGTTGGCATGGTCGCCCACCACTGCCAGCACAGGGTCCACCGGAATGAAGCGGCCAATGAAGAACGTCACCGCCGTCAGGCCCAGGAAGGTCACCGCCAATGAAAGCAGGAAAAAACCAAGCTGGTGCCCAAGCCGGAGCAGCCGCGCGCCAGAGGTTTCAGTCCTGAAGCCCGAGCGTGAGACAGGCGCTGCTTCGCTGGAACTCAAGCCGCACCACCGGCCAAGGCGGCCAGATAGGCCTGCCGCGCTGGCGCACGCAGCCATTTCTCGGCCAGCGCCACGCGGGCGGGCGTGTAGTGGTGTTCAACGTCCAGCATGTTGATGGTGGCCACCACCGCGCCATCCACCACCACCGGCAGGTTGATCACCGAGCCGCAGCCCAGCTTGCCGATCAGCTCATGATCGGGAAACACCGTGGCAATGTCAGCCAGCGTATTGGCAACGAAGCTGCGCTGCTGGCCATGAACCGTGTCAAACCAGCGGTCGCGGTGAATGGGCTTGGTGCCCGAAACCGGATAGGCGCTGGCGTCATTGGTATAGGCCCGCCGCGCCAGGCCCAGGGCATTGTCCACCGTCATCACGGTGAACAGTTTCGCACCCACAACGCGCTGGCACAGCGGCATCAGGGCATCCCAGGCGGCTTCGCCCTTGGCTGCGGCCAAGGCGTGTTCAAATGTTGCAATGTCCGCGCTGAAATCCGGCCCGCTGTTCAAAACCCGCTCTCCCTCAAGAGCAGGCAGAATGCAGGACGCAGCCAGCGCAAGCAACATCTTTCCCCTGCATGCCCGCATGCTGTTTGACCCCGGCGCAAAGCCGCCGCAAAACAGCAGGCATGACACGCCTTTCAACCAGCAGCTTGCATCAGCTTGCCCCCGGTCCGCGCCGCTTCAACTATGACCGCAGCGCCTTGCGCCCGCGCCTGGTACACCTGGGCCTCGGCGCCTTTTTCCGAGCCCATGGCGCTCTCTACACTGAGGATTGCAATGAGGCGGGCGGCAATTGGGGAATTCTGGGCGCCAGCCTCAAGCGGCCAGACCAGCGCAACAGGTTGGCCCCGCAGGACTATCTCTACACCGCCACGCAAACCAGCGCCGAAGGCCGCAACACACGCATTGTTGGCGGTCTCGTGGGCATGTTGGTGGCCCCAGAAGATCCGCAAGCGCTTGTGCAGCGCCTCGCACAGCCCGAAACGGAAATCGTCACCCTCACCATCACTGAAAAAGGCTATGGCCACGACCCCGCCACCGGCCGGCTGAACTTCAGCCATCCAGACATTGCCGCCGATCTTGCAAGCCTCCAGGCACCGCGCAGCGCCTTGGGCTTTCTCGTGGCCGCCTTGGAGAGGCGCATGCAGGCCCGCGCAAAGCCGTTCACGGTTGCCACCTGTGACAACCTTCCGCGCAATGGCGCGTTGCTTTCTGGGCTGGTGCAGGAATTTGCCGCCGCCCATGGCGCCGCCCTTGCCCGCTGGATCGCTGAAAACGTGCGCTTCCCCGCCAGCATGGTGGACCGCATCGTGCCTGCCGAAACCGCGCAAGACGCCACCCTGGTTGAAGCGGCCACTGGCCTCCATGATGCCAGCCCGGTGACGCATGAACCCTTCCGCCAATGGGTGATGGAAGATGCCTTCTCTGGCCCACGGCCGCGCTGGGAAGAGGCCGGCGCGCAATTTGTTTCGGATGTGGCCCCGTTTGAACACGCCAAGCTGCGCATGCTCAATGGCACGCATTCGGCCCTGGCCTATCTCGGCTATCTTGCCGGCCACGAAACCATTGTGGATGCGGTGAATGACCCGCCTTTTGCCGCTTTCATCCAGCGCCTTTGGCGGGACGAAATCATTCCCACACTGAAGCCCCCGACCGGCATGGATTTGCATCTCTATGCCGCGCAGTTGCTGGCGCGCTATCAGAACCCCGCCATCCGCCATCGCACCTGGCAAATCGCCATGGATGGATCACAGAAACTGCCGCAGCGCCTGCTGGGCACGCTTCGTGACCAGCTGCAGGCAGGGCGCGGCACTGCACTTCTCGCCCATGCCATCGCTGGCTGGCTGCGCTATGTGGAAGGAACCGATGACCTTGGCCGCGCCATTGATGTGCGTGACCCGCTGCTGCCGCTGCTCCGCCAAAGCCTGGCCGCACACGAAGGCTCAAAGGAGAAAATTGCATCCGTGCTGGCCGTTGAACAAGTCTTCGGCAGCAGCTTGCGCCACAACACCGCTTTCACCGGGGCGCTTGCCCAAGCCTATGGCAGGCTCGCAAGCCTCGGCGCGCGCCGCGCCTTGGCCAGCCTGTCACAAACCTGAACAATCCTTCACTGGCGCAAGGCCACTTGCTGTGGTCAGTGGCGGCCATGCAAGGAAAGCTGCCCACTGCCCAAGACGGCCAGAACGCCGAAAAGCTGCAAGACCAGGCCGATGACAGCCAGAAGATCCTGATCGGCCTGCTGTTGCTGGCCCTGGCGGCGGGGATTGTGCTGTTCGTCACCGCGGTGGTGTTCGGCGTCGCCTCCGATTGAGGCAGGGGCCAGAGGCCGCGGCCGCAACGCGCGGCCGCAAGCCCAGTGTCCAAAATCAGTGCTTGGTCAGCTGCACGCTGTTGGCAATGGCCGAAATGGTCTTTTCATTGGCCTTGGTTGCCGCGTCCGACCCCCAGAAGGTGACCATCAGGAACTCATCCGGCACCGCGGTTTCCACCAGCGTGATGCTGAAATTGGTCGGCCCATCCTTGTCTTTGCCCTTATACAGGAAGTCATGCATCTTCAGGCCATTGGCCTCGGTGTCTGAAGTCTGCTTGGTGCTCTCGTCGATCTCCAGCCCCTGGCTGGCCAGCAGCTTCACTGAATCTTCCACGGCCGTGCCAACGTCATTGGCCTTCACGCCTTCGATATCAACATAGATGCCGGAATCCGACGAATTGAGCTCAATACCCCGGTCGGTTTCATTGGTGGTCCAATCATCCGGCACATTCACGGTGGCGATGGCGTCTTCCGCCGGGATTGAATAGACCTTGGCCTGCGCCATGGGCGCGGAAACGGAAAGTGCGGCCACCACTGCGGCAGCCGCCAGAAGCGCTTTTGCGTTTTTCATCAATTCTCTCTCAACTTGCTCAGTTGCCCTCTTGGGCAGCCCACAATCTATAGCTGATCGTGGCGGCTTGGCCACTGATTTGGAGAGAGGCGTGAACAGGCCGTTTATTTGCCCGATGCGATGTGGCTGCCAAGCGTCGAGAACTGGGTGGTCAAGGCGCTCTCGACAACCGGCATGACGGTGACCAGCGCTATGCCCATGGCCGCGGCGATCAACGCATATTCAATGGCAGTGGCGCCCTTGGTGTCCTTCAGTAATTTTTTGAGCATGGCGAGGCATCCTTGTTGCAACGCCGCCATTAGCCGCCAGCCAATTTAACCGGCAATGATCGCAGCCCCCGATTTGCGTTAAATCTCATCCACATGAACAACTTCTCATCCTGCAGGCCCCACAGCGTAAGCAAAGCCCTAACGCGGCCTCTAAAATCAGCGCGAATCGCAGCTGCGCCTGGGGCCGGATCGGCGCGAAATCGTTGCGCCATGCCCCATGATTCCCGGCGCATGAAAACCAATTCATGACGTACTGCTAACTTCATGCCAGCTATCGCGCTGGCTAGAGCTCATGCATGGGATTGACGCGCCGCCAGGGTATGTTGCTCCATGCAGTGGCCTTCGCGGTTGCAGGCGCGGCAAATGCCGCCTGTGCCTGGGCCGGCCCGCATTCGGGCCTTTTGAACAATGATGAAATGCGCGTTGTTCTAACCAACGCCAGGAACACCCAGAACCTGCTCTTGCCGGAGCAGCAGCTCAGTTCCTGCTGGCCCTATGACGCAGCATCGTCCGACAATCTCACAGGCACCGCCCTGTGCACGGTTTCAACGCCGCATCTGTTGAATGGCAGCGTGAGGTTCGTGCGCGGCCCTGATTTGCTGTGCTCCTACACGCACGACGAGTTTTGCGACGTGCGCCAGCCCCAATAGCAGCGTCCGAAAACAGCGAACCCAGCGGAGGGATTGCCCCGCTGGGTCCGGTGGTCGCCGAAGGTGCTGTAGTTTCTTACTTGCCCGACGCGATGTGGCTGCCCAAGCTCGAGAACTGCACAGTGATCTGGCTGGCGAGCTTCGGCATGATGGCGACAAGGGCAACGCCCATGGCAGCGGCGATCAGGCCGTATTCGATTGCAGTGGCGCCGCTTTGATCCTGGATGAACTTCTTGAACATTTTTGAAACCTCCTCTGTTGGGAAGCCCAGCATGCACGCTTCAAGTTTCGATCAGCTTGCCCGATTAGCTAAAGTTCAAGTTATCTGTCTGAATTCACAAAGAACAGCAAAGTCGCGGCGGACCTGCAGGAGCAAACACGCCAAGGTATGGGCGCGCGCGAAGCACACGCGAGAATTTAGCAGTCTCCCGTTGCGGCGGGGAACAAGCGCACGGTGGCCGGAGGGCAGCGGCTTTCATGACACCGTGCGCGCGTAATGAAACTCACCGCTAAATGGCAAGGCTGCCAATTGCGTTCGCAATATCGTCCCGGTGCCACAGGCAAAGCTCCATCGGCTGATCAGGCGGGATGTAGTCGCGAATTCTTGTTCTCGCGTTTTGCGGAAAGTTGAATGGTGCCTTGTGCAAGTCGAGCACCCGGAAGTCACCCGTCTCGATGTCGGTGTTCACAATCTCGCCATTTGCCGGAAGATGGCTGGTCACCAGGAGATAGGGGATTCCGGAATTCCAATAGTTGCGCAATGCGCTGGCAATTTCGCGGTATGAAAGGTGAAACAGGCAATGCCTGCAAATCAGCAGATCGGAATGCGGCAGCGCATCCTTGGTGATGTCAATGCGCGAAAAACGCACCTTGGCTGATCCGTAACGGGCCTGGTTCTTCTCAACCAGGGGAGCGACGATGTCGCCACCCCAGTAGCTGACATCCGAGCCGGCCACGATCTGCTTCATCCAATGGAAATCACCGCAAGGCACATCCAGAACCGAACCGATTGAAAATCGCTCGAAGATTTTGGGAAGCTCCGCACGCAAATTTGCGGTGGCGGCCAGTGAGGAGCCAAATCCACTCCGGCTTTCGGAATTGCCCCAATAATTGAGCCGGTAAATTTCACCAAAACGGGATTCGGCATCTGTCAGCGCCAGAATTCTGCGCCGCTTTCGCCCGGTCAGGCGCTCAATCAGGTAACCGATGCCATCCAACATGCCACACCCCCACTTGCATTTCAGTGGCCCAGCACTGCGCCCGCACAGGTTGATACACGCAGACAGCGAGAAGCTTGGGCGATATTCTATACCAGACGCAACTGGAGATTATTCCATGCAGGCGCGCGCGTCGAGGCAAATTGGTTTGGTGGTTGTGCGCATCAGTCCATGCACTCGGCAAGATTGGGAGCCGCGTCCAACTGGCTTCGCCAACCGGAATTATGATGAGCTGGACTGGCCGCGCAATACGCTTCCTTGCGATGAATTTATCTGCAACGATGTCAGCTCCAAGGTTGTTCCTTTCCACGCAAGAGAGTTGACCGCGAACATGGCAAATTCCGATTTCAATGATGGTGCCGCCTATGAGCGCCTGATGGGCCGGTGGAGCAGGCTTGTCGGCGAAAAGTTCCTGGACTGGCTGGCCCCGCAGCCCAACCTCGCTTGGGCTGATATCGGCTGCGGCAACGGCGCCTTCACCGAGGAAATCATCCGCCGCTGCCAGCCAGCTTCGGTCTTGGGGCTTGATCCGGCGGAAGGGCAGATCGCCTTTGCCCGCATGCGGCCGGGCACGGAATTGGCGCGCTTTGAAACGGGCGATGCACAGGCCCTGCCCTTTCCCACTGCAAGCCTGGACATGGCGGTGATGGCCCTGGTGATCGCTTTCATCCCTGATCCGGCCAAGGCCTTGGCCGAGCAGGTGCGCGTGGTCAAACCCGGCGGCACGGTTGCCACCTATATGTGGGACATGCCCGGCGGCGGCTTTCCTGGCATCCACCTTTTCCAGGCGATGCAGCAACTGGCCTTGCCCAATCCCCGCCCGCCAAGCTCGGCCCTGTCAACGCGCGAGGCTCTGGAAAGCATCTGGACTTCAGCAGGGTTGAAGGATGTGGCCTCAACCAAACTTTCCATCACGGTGTTCTTCGAAAACTTTGATGACTATTGGACAACCTTCACGCTGCCTGCAGGCCCTCAGGCCAAGCACATCATGGCTCTCACCGATGACAAGAAAGCGGAAATGAAAGACATCCTGCGCCGCATCCTGCCCATCGCCGCAGACGGGCGCATCGCCTTCACGTCTTTTGCCAATGCGGTGAAGGGCCGGCGCCCATGACAGGCCCGGTCGGCAGAACAGACCGGTTGAAAGCCACGGCGCAAATTGCCTGACCCTGAATGAGTTGGCGTCCCGGAAGGGATTCGAACCCCTGACCCCAGGTTTAGGAAACCTGTGCTCTATCCTGCTGAGCTACCGGGACATGGCCGCCCTGCTAGCATAGGTGGCGGGCGATTTGAAGCAGCTTAGATTTGCGCCAAGGCCTGCCGCACGCTTTTGCCCAGCTTGTCGCAAATCTCCACCAGCTCGGCATCGCTGGCGTTATAGGGCGGCGCCACAATCACCACATCGCCATTCACCCCATCCGCGTTGCCGCCCACCGGATAGCAGATCAGCCCATTGTCAAAGGCCTGCTGGCGCACCCGCATGAACAGCTTCTTTTCGGCGGCAAAGGGGCGTTTCGTTTCCGGATTGGCCACCAGTTCCACCGCCTGGAAATAGCCGCGCCCGCGGATATCGCCCACCGCGGAAATTCCAGCCACCGCTTCGCCCAGCAGGGCCCGCAGCCTGCCTTCCTGAGCGGCCACCCGCTCCACCAGCTTTTCGCGCGCCACGATTTTTTGCACCGCCACCCCGGCAGCACAGCAGGCCGTGTGCCCCGTGAAAGTGTGTCCGGTTTGCGGCGCATGGCCAATGCCGGCACTGATCTTTTCGGAATAGACAGCGGCACCCAGGGGCAGATAGCCCGCAGCCAGCCCCTTGGCCACCGACATGATGTCGGGCTCGACGCCATCGGCCTCCAGCGCGCGCCACACACCGGTGCGCCCAGCGCCGCACATCACCTCATCGGAAATCATCACCACGCCGTGCCTGTCGCAAATCTCGCGCACCCGCTTGGCATAGCCAGCAGGTGCGGGCACGCAGCCGCCTGCCGCCCCCACCACGGGTTCGAAAATGAAGGCAGCCACATTCTGCGGCCCATGGCGCAGGATCGCCTGTTCCAGTTCCGCCGCCGCGGCCTCGGCCAGGGTTTCGGCCGCAGCTCCCGCCAAGGGCCGGTAGGCATTGACGGGAGAAAGCCGGATCACATCTAGAAGCGCGCCCTCAAAGGCCAGCTTGCGTTCCAGAAAGCCCGAAACCGAAAGCGCGCCCAGCGTGTTGCCATGCCAGCTGCGCTCACGCGCGATGAATTTGCGCCGCGTCTTCTGGCCAATGGCGGTTTGGTATTGCAGCGCCAGCTTCAGGCAGCTTTCCACCGCCTCTGAGCCGCCGGTCACGAACACCATGTGTTTGAGCGTGCCGCCGCAGCGCCCCGCCACGATCTCGGTCAATTCTTCCAGCGCATCCGTGGTGAACTGGAAGCGGTAGCCATGGGCCAGCCTCTCCAGCTGCGCGCTGATGGCGGCATTCACTTCCTCATTGCCATGGCCGATGCAATAGACCGCCGGCCCGCCGGAGCCATCAATGTAGATCTTGCCATCCACATCGTGGAGATAGCTGCCCCGCCCGAAGGAAACCTTGGGCATGCCGCTGGTGGCGTGGATCGAGGAAGGCAAAGTCTGGCGCATGGCTGTCTTGCATCTCTTGGTGTGCTCATGCAGTCTTATCAGCAGTAGGAACAGGCGGCAAATCAGCAGGGGAACTCAGGCATGAGCATCGGCTATCGGCCCATGCGCGCAGGGCAGGAAGAAGCGGTGGCCACGCTGGTGCGCCAGTTGCCCAAGGATCTCGGCATGGAGTTCACCCCCGCACTCACCGGCGAAATCCTGCGCCAATGGCAGGGCCAGCATCATGTGATGGTGGCTGAGAACGCCGGGCTGCTTTGTGGTGTCTGCACATGGTTTTATATCTATTCCACCTGGCGCGGCACCAAGGGCATTTATGTCAGCGATCTCTATGTTCACAGCCATTTGCGCGGCCGCAAGATTGGCGAGGGCCTGTTGCGCGCCACAGCGAAGGAAGCCGCCAAACAGGGCGCCAGCTTCATCAAGCTGGATGTGCGCCGCGGCATGCCGCGCCAAATGAAATTCTACGAGACACTGGGCTTCACCCAGGATGACGACATCCACACCTATTTCCTCGAGCAGGAAAAATTCAACGCCTTGATGACGGAGCAAAAGCCATGACGATCAAAACAGTGGGCCTCATTGGTGCCGGCCTGATGGGCCACGGCATCGGCAAGAACATTCTCGCCAAGGGCTTCAAGCTCAAGGTGCTGGCCCGCGCCAACCGCGCCCCCATTGAAAGCCTGGTGGGCCTGGGTGCCACCGAGGCGGCCACGATCGCGGATGTGCTGCAAGGCTCAGAAATGCTCATCCTCTGCGTCACCGGAACGCCGCAGGTGGAAGAAATCATGCTGGGTGAAAAGGGCGTGCTCGCATGCGCCAAGCAGGGCCTGATCGTGGCGGATTGCTCAACCGCCGAGCCGCATTCGACCGTCAGGCTGGCAGCACTCGCCAAGGCCAAGGGTGTTGCCTTCGTGGATACGCCGATGACCCGCACCCCCAAGGAAGCCGAGGCCGGCAAGCTGGGCCTCATGGTGGGTGGCGATGCCCAAACCCTGGCGGCGATCAATCCCGTGCTTTCCTGCTTTGCAGACCTCATTGTGCCCACCGGCGCGGTGGGCACGGCCCATCAGGTGAAGCTCATCAACAACTTCCTCTCGCTTTCCCATGCCGCCATTGCCGCCGAGGCCATCACCGTGGCCGCCAAAGCGGGCGTGAACATGGAAGCGCTGCGCGAGATCATCATGGGCGGCGGCGGCGCATCGGTGATGTTCGGCCGCCTGATCAACGTGCCCCTGCATGATGATGACAGCCACGCCAAATTCGCCATCCGCAACGCCAGGAAGGATCTGCGCTACTACACCAACATGACAGAGCAGATGCCCGTGGCCTCCTACCTTGCCGAGCAGGTCCACCAAACCTATGTGCTGGCCGACACGCTGGGCTTCGGTGAGCGCTATGTGCCGCGCCTCATCACCATGATGATGCAAAACGCAGGCATGAAGCCCAAGGCCTGAGTGATAGATCAACCTGACTTTAGACGGAATCGTCTAAAGTCAGATAAGTTGATCGAAAATCTTGACTTAGGGCGAGAATGACTTTTCTTAGAAAAGTCATTCCGCTCTAACGCCGCTTCTTGCGGGCCGGCTTTTTGGGGCTTGAGGGTTTGGCCTTCGCCTTGGGCTTCACCTTGGCTTCCGTCAGCGTGAAGATCGAGGGCAGTTCCTCGGCCTCTGCCTCCTCTACAGCCGCAGGCTCGGGCAAAATCAACGGGGCAAGGTTGGGCGTTGATGGCGCGAGGCTTGGCATTTGCGAATAGAGGCTGCGCAGCTGCCCGGGCGTTGGCGGCGCCAGCGGCTGGAACAGGGAAGGCGGCGAAGCCGGCGCCATGGCGCTGGCCGGTGCCATCACCGGCGCTTGCGTGAGGCGCTTTCCGGCAGCTTCGGCGGGCTCCGGCCTGCCCAGCAGATAGCCCTGCCCCAGCCCGCAGCCCAGCTCCGCCAGTTGGTCAATCTGCGCCTGCGTTTCAATGCCCTCGGCCACCACCAGCATGCCAAGGTTCCCCGCCAGCGAGGTGATCGAGCGGATGATCTTGGCGTTCTTTTCATCCAGCCCATCGGGCGCCAGGAAGCTGCGGTCAATTTTCAGCGTGTCGAACGGGAAATCACGCAGCGAGGCGAGGCTGGAAAAGCCCGTGCCGAAATCATCGCAGGCCAGGCCAACACCCATCGCCTGCATCTGCTGCAGCAGCAGCGCGGCGCGCTCCGGCTGCCGCATGATCAGCGTCTCGGTGATCTCCAGCTTCAAACTGCCGGGATCAAGATTTTCGCGGTCAAGAATGTGCTTCACCTGCCGCGGAAAATCAGGATGCATCAATTGCGATGCCGAAACATTGACCGATACAAAGAACTCCCGCCCGCGCCGGTGCAGCCGCTGCCAGATGCCAAGCTGCCGGGCCGCCCCCGCCATCATGAACTGGCCGATCTCTTTCATCATGCCGGCCGTCTCAGCCACCTCAAGGAATTCGGAAGGAGACAGAAGGCCAAGCTTCGGGTGCCGCCAGCGCGCCAGCGCTTCAAAGCCCGAAACTTCAAGGCTGTGCAAATAGACAATCGGCTGGTAATAGATTTCAATCTCGCCATTCTCGCTCGCCCGCCGCAGGTCGGATTCCAGCGAGAGCAGCTTGGCGCGCTCATCCTTCATTTCGGAATGGAAGCTGGCCGCCCGCGCGCCGCCGTCCGCCCGCGCATCCAGCATCGCCACATTGGCCTGGTCGAGCAGGTCCTGCGCCTTGCCGCCTTCCTTGCTGGAGGCAGAAAGGCCGATGCTGGCGGTGATCACCACATGTTGCTGCCCATGCTTGATGGGTGCCGCCACCGCCGCCTCGATGGTCCGAAGGAAATTCGAGAAATCGCCGCGGTCAATGGTTTCCTGGCACAGCAGCGCAAACTGGCTGCCCGCCAGCCGCGCCGCGGTCTCTTCAGGCTCCAGCAAGTCAGAAAGGCGCTTGGCGGTAATTTTCAGGATGCGGTCGCCCACCTCCTGGCCCAGGCCCTCGTTGAGGATCTTGAAGCGGTCAAGATCAACCATGATGACGCGGAGCGGCAAGGCATTGAGCTTGCCCATGGCGCGTTCCAGCCGGTCGAGGAATAGCGCCTTGTTCGGCAAATTGGTGACTGTGTCCTGCAATGCGTCGCTCGAAAGGCGCTCTTCCACCTGCTTGAGGCTGCTGATGTCGGTGAGCGTGCCGAGGCAGCGGTCAATGCTGTTGCCCGGCCCCACAATGGCCTGCGCCTTGAGTTCAAACCACTGGTAAACCCCGGCTCCATTGCGAAGGCGCAGTTCCATGTGCAGCCGCTCGCCCGGCTTGAAGCTGTGCCGCTCCACCAGCTTGTGATAGGCATCAACGTCGAGCGGATGCAGAATTTCAACCAGGGCATTGCGGGCATTGCCGGAAAAACCGGGGGCCTGAAGGTCGAGGCTCTTGGCCAGTTCCGGGCCAAGCGTCAAGCGCGAGGCGGCGGGCTGCCAATCCCACAGGCTGTGGCGGCCAGCGCTGAGGGCCAGGCTGCGCAAGTTGGCCTCAGTGATGAACGGGCGCGACGAAAGGCCTTGCTGGAAAATATTGCGAAGCAGCACCATCGCCAGGCACAGCAGCACTGCCACCAGTCCTGAACCCAGCAAGGGTGAAAGCATGGTGCCACGGCCCGGGCTTTCCGCCACGATGCCAGCCAGCAGCACCCAGCAGAACAGCGCGCTCCAAAGCAGCAAACCGCGGTCCACAAGATCAGGCCTTTTGCCGCGCAGCCACCAGCTTGCGCCAAAACCTGCCACGGTCACGGCCAGCAGGCCAAACCGCGCAATGGCACCAGCCACCAACGGCTCCACCATGCCGTAAGCAAGGTTGGCCAGCCCCAGCGCAACCGCACCAGCCAGTGAAGCACCCAGCAGCGAACGGTGCGGCTTTACATGCAGGAACGCCATCGCACACAGGGCCAGCGTGGTTGCCATCAGGCTCAAGGCCGTGGCCTGCATCACAGGCGCAAGCCCAGGCGTGGCCAAAAGCGCGCTGGCGATCAGGCCACTGTCCGTCTCGAGGAACATCGCCCCGGACAAGGCGAAGCAAAATCCCGCCAGCGTGGCCCGGTTGGGCCGGAAGGCGTAGGCCGCCAGAATGCCCGCCAGCACAAGTGCAATCACACCCTCAACCAGCCCCCTGAAATAGGCGGTGCTGCCTTGCGCGGCCTGGAAGCTGGCAGGCTGCCAAAGCCGCGCGGCAAGATCAGGCGAAACGCTTTCGACAGCGATGTTCTTGGTCTCCTTCGCGGCCAGCGAAAGCGTTACAAGCCTTGCGCCATTCATCTGCGTGAAGGGCAGCGCGCTGGAATCGCGCGTCAGCACGGCGCCCAGCACATTTGGCCCGGCTGGCGCCACACTCAAAAGGCCAGAGCCGGCAAAGCCTTGCGGCTCAAAGGCCAAGACAAAGCTCAAGTCCTTGTCTGAACTGTTCTGGAATGAAAACAGCGACCAATGGAAAACCGGCCCTGCCCCCTTGGCCTGCAGAACCGCTGGTGCTTTTTCGCCAGGCCCTTGCACTGAAATCTCGCGGCGCTGCGCGGCAATGGGGTTGCGCGCCAAGGCAAGGTCAACTGCATCCGTCTTTTCATCGACAGGCATGGCGCCATCGCCCGCTTGCGCCACACTCGCGCCAAGCAGGGCGAAGATGAGCAGCGGCAAGGCAAGCAGTACTGATTTTGTGCGCCCATTGCCCCGAATCATGAAGGGCAATCTAGAGCAGCCCGCTGGCAGGCGAAACGAGGAAAGTCAGGTGATCACCAGCCCAAACAGCAAGTGATCTTCCCACTTTCCGGCGATCCTGACGTAAGATTTGGCATAGCCCTCCGGCTGAAAGCCACAAGACAGCAGCAGCCGGCGCGAGGGTTCATTGTGCGGCAGGCAGGCCGCCTCCAGGCGGTGCAGCCCGAAACTGGCATCCGCCGCACGGATCAGCGTTTGGATGGCATCCTTCATGTAGCCCTGGCGCGCAAAGGGCTGGCCCATCCAATAGCCCAGCGTGGCCGACTGTGAAACGCCGCGCCGCACATGCGAGAGGCTGATGCCACCCACCAGTGCACCGGCCTTCCTGTCGAAAATGAAAAAGGTGTAGCCCTCATCCGCCCTGGCGCGCTGGTCATAGATGCGCACCCGGGCACGAAACGCAAAGCGCGAGAACTCATCGGGAGACCATGTCGGTTCCCACTTTTCAAGAAAGCCGCGGCTCTTTTGACGCAAGGCCGACCAGGCCTCGAAATCACCCGGCTCGGGCGCCCGCAAAATTACTTTCTGGCCTTGCAGCGCCCCTTGCCGGGCCGCCTTCTGGAACCAGGATAGTGGGCTCACCGCTTCTTCCGCGCAAAGCGCGCCGCCAGCGTGGCATGGCTTTCCAGCGAGGAAAGCTGGCCAACTGCGCTCATGGAAGGCACCGAGGCGCCGAAAATGTCACCCGCAAGTGCCCGCACTTCATCAACCGTCACCGCCTCGATCTTGCCGATCAGGCTGCGGATGTCCGGCACCTCGCCAAAGGCCAGGAACTGCCGGGCTATCTGGTCGGCCCGCGATGAGGCGCTCTCCAGGTTCATCACGATCGAGGTCTTGAGCTGCGCCTTGGCGCGGTCAATTTCCTTCGGTGTGATTTCATCCATCATCGACAGCATGACATTGGCGGTAACGCCGATGAGCTGCGGCGTATGGTCCGGCGACGTGGCGGCATAAACGCCAAGCTGCCCCGTGTCCTCATAGGTGGTGCCGAAGGCGAACACGCTGTAGCAAAGCCCGCGCTTTTCGCGCACTTCCTGGAACAGGCGCGAAGACATGCCGCCGCCCAGAATGCTGGCCAGAACCTGCAATTGGTAAACCCGCGGGTCGCGGTAATTGGGCGCCGGGAAAGAGACGACGAGATGCGTCTGGTCCAGTGGCTTCTGCTCGGTCATGGCCTCGGCGCCGAAATGCGGCGGCTGGCGCTGCGGCAGGTGCCCTTGCGGGATGTGGCCAAAATGGCGCTTCGCCTCCGCGGCAAAGGCGGCATGATCGACATTGCCAACCCCGCACACCACCATGCGCGAGGCCCAATAGTTGCGTTCGCGCCAGGCCAGCATCTGCTCGCGCGTCATGGTCTTCACCAGCTCTTCCGTGCCGAGGATCGAGCGGCCCAGCGGGTGCGCGCCATAGGAGGCTGTCTGCGCCAGCTCAAACACCAGGTCATCCGGCTGGTCCTTGGCGGCGGCGATTTCCTGCAAGATCACATCGCGCTCGCGCTCCATCTCGGAATCCTCGAGGGTCGATGACGTGAAAATGTCGGCAAGAATGTCCATGGCCAACGGCCAGTCATTCTTCAGGGTGCGGGCGTAGTAGGTGGTGGTTTCCATGCCCGTGGCGGCGTTGATCTCGCCACCTGCGCTTTCGATCTCTTCAGCAATGGCTTGGGCGTTGCGCCGCAGCGTGCCCTTGAAGGCCATGTGTTCCAGAAAATGCGCAATGCCGTTTTCCTGGGGCATCTCATCGCGCGCCCCCGCCTTCACCCAGATTCCCAAGGCCACGGATTCCAGATGCGGCATGTTCTGCGTGATGACATGCAGTCCGTTGTCCAGGCGGGTAATTTGAACTGGCATTCCTGCTCCCGTCAGCGCCCTTCCCTGGCAAGGATGAAGTCCCTCACCGCGGCGGCGCTGTTGGGCAGTATTGTGAAACTTTCTTTGGCTGTCATCAAGTGTACAAGTCGTTGGGGTAAACGGGGCGTTTGCCCGGTCGCAGCGGTCACGGCATCGGGGAATTTGGCCGGGTGGGCGGTGGCCAGCGTCACCATCGGCGCCTTGCTCTTCACTTGGCCGGCCACCGAAAGGCCAACTGCCGTGTGCGGATCGACCAGTTCGCCGGTTTCACGCAACACCCGCGCCATGGTGGCGGCCGTGTCGGCCTCCGAAGTGGCCCCGGAGGTGAACTCGGCGCGGATGGACTTGAGGGCCGGGGACTTGATCGAAAAAGCACCCGATTGCGCCAGGCTGCCCATGGCGGCGCGCACCGCGGCGGGGTCGCGGCCATTGGCAAGGTAGACCAGCCGCTCGAAGTTCGAAGACACCTGGATGTCCATCGACGGGCTGATCGTCGGGTGCACGCCTGTCACTTCATAGCGGCCCGATTTCAGCGTGCGGTCAAGGATGTCATTGCTGTTGGTGGCGATGATGAAGCGCTCGACGGGGAGCCCCATGCGCTTGGCCACAAGGCCCGCAAACACATTGCCGAAATTGCCGGTGGGCACGGTGAAACTCACCGCCCTGTCCGGCGCGCCCAGCACAAGCCCGGCGTGGAAGTAATAGACGATCTGGGCCATGATGCGGCCCCAGTTGATCGAATTGACGCCGGCAAGGCCCACCTTGTCGCGGAAGCCGTGGTCATTGAACAGCGCTTTCACGATGGCTTGGCAATCATCAAAATTGCCTTCCAGCGCGATGTTGTGCACCGAGGGGCTTTCCACCGTGGTCATCTGCCGCCGCTGCACGTCCGACACGCGGCCATGCGGATGCAGCACAAACAGGCTGGCGTTCTGGCTTTTCTCAAAGGCCGCAACGGCCGCCCCGCCCGTGTCACCCGATGTGGCGCCCACAATCACCGCGCGGCGCTTGTGCTTGGCGAGTGACCAATCCATCATCCGCGAAAGCAGCTGCATCGCCACATCCTTGAAGGCGATGGTAGGGCCGTGGAAAAGCTCCAGCAGGAAGTCGTTGGCGCCAAGCTGTTTCACCGGCGTCACCGCCACATGGTCAAACGTGCCATAGGCCGCGGCGATCATCGCCTTCAGATCCTTGGCGGGAATGGAGCCCGCCGTGAACTTCGAGCACACCGCAAAGGCCACCTCGGCATAGGGCCGCCCGCGCAATGCGGCGATTTCCGCCTTGGTGAATTTCGGAAAACGTTCCGGAACGTAAAGCCCGCCGTCGCGGGCCAGGCCAGACAGCATGGCCCCTTCAAAATCGAGTTTCGGGGCTTGGCCGCGGGTGGAGATGTATTTCATGGGGCTTGGCCTTAATCCGCCTGCGGATCAGTTTCAAGCATCAGCCTTTTTCAACACAAAGGCGAGCGTGACACCAGCCAGCGCCAGCGCCAGGCCAAACCAGGTGATGGCATAGCCCAAATGGTTGTTGGCAAGCTCCACCTTGGGCGGCGCGGCCTGAAAGCCGGATTCATTGCCCAGCGCCTCGAGAATGATGGGGGCGGCACCGTCTTTCAGGCCTGCGGCCTTCTGCATGGCGGGCACATCCCACCAGAACCACTCGTTCTTGGCGGGCGCGTTATCGGCGTCAAAAAAGCCGCGGCCCTTGTTGTGCAGGCGGATCACGCCCACCAGCTCAGGCACCGCCTTGGGAACAAGCCCCTGCCCGTCAGTGGCGCCGAGATCAACCAGCACTTCCGCGCCATCCGCCGTCCGGTAAGGGGCCAGCCCTTCCCAGCCCGCGCTGCCATAGAAAACCGTCTGCTTGTAAAGCGTGTGGGCGGCATCAAGCTCACCCGACGCAACCACCTTGAGATATTCAACATCCTGCCCGCTGGCGAATTTCTGCAAGGCCTCAGCCAGGGGCACGGGTGCGGCGGCCATGCGCGCCTCAAGCGTGGCGATCAGCGCCTCTTTTTGGCCGAGCCGTTCAACCTGCCACACGCCCAGCCCACACAGGAACACGAAGCCAAGCGTGCTGGCCAGCAGCACAGGCCAAAGCCGGCGCTTGCCGCTCAATGCAGCCGCCCCTCATGGGCATTGGTTTTCCATTGCTGGGCCAGCAGCAGGCCTTTCACGGGCCGCAGCAGCAACAGCGGAATGAGCACCAGGAACACAGCTCCAATCAGCATATGCACCCAGATGGGCGGGCTATAGGCCACTTCAATGCCGAGAATGCCGCCCACCCCGAACACGCAGGCAAACAGCATCACAAACCACGCCGCGCCATCGCCGCCATCGGCGAAGGAGAATGAGAGCCCGCAATTGGCGCAGGATTTGGCCACGCTGAGATAGCCATCGAACAGCCGCCCCCGGCCGCAACGCGGGCACTTGCCGCGCATGCCCGTCTGGAACGGGGAAAAATCCGGATAGTGGTTCTCGTCCATGAATGGGCCTCAACAATGGAATCTAGGGCGCAAGCCCGTTTCTTGCCACCAAAAACAGACCCCCGCTTTCGCGGGGGCCGGAATGCGTTGCGCGCGGTGAGCGGTTATTCCAGCGGCATCACGCCGCCATGGTTGCCCCACACATAGATGCAGACAAACAGGAACAGCCACACCACGTCCACGAAGTGCCAATACCAGGCGGCTGCTTCGAAGCCGAAATGCTGCTTGGGCGTGAAATCGCCCTTGAGGGCGCGCAGCCAGCAGATGAACAGGAAGATCGTGCCCACGATCACATGGAAGCCATGGAAGCCCGTGGCCATGAAGAAGGTGGAGCCATAGATGTTGCCGCCATTGGCGTTCGAGAAGGCAAACATCGCATGGGCATATTCATAGGCCTGCACGCAGGTGAAGACCATGCCGAGAACAATGGTGAGCGCCAGACCCCACACGAGGCCCTTGCGGTCATTGCCCAGCAGCGCGTGATGCGCCCAGGTGACGGTGGTGCCCGAGGTCAGCAGGATCATGGTGTTGAGCAGCGGCAGGTGGAAGGGATCAAACACCGTGGTGCCCTGCGGCGGCCAGACGCCATGCGTGGCCGCAACGCGCGCCACCAGTCTGGCTTCGCCGGTGAACAGCGAGGCATCAAAGAACGCCCAGAACCAGGCCACGAAGAACATCACTTCCGAGGCGATGAACAGCAGCATGCCATAGCGCAGGTGCAGGCCCACAACCGGCGTGTGGTCGCCCGCATGGGCTTCCTTGATCACATCACGCCACCACATGAACATGGTGTAGAGCACGAGAAGGAAGCCCACCGTCAGCACATAGGGCTTGGCCCCATGCATCCAGGTGATCGCGCCAATGGCCGTCACAAAGGCCGAAACCGAGCCAACAAAAGGCCACCAGCTTGGCTGGACCAGGTGATAGTCATGATGCTTGGCGTGTGAATCAGCCATGTTTCGCTCCTCAGATTCAGTTTACTTTTGCCTGCGCATCCGCCAGCTGGGCGGAATCCGCGGGATAAAACGTGTAGGATAGTGTGATTTCTTCCGTGCCCTTGCCGTCAGGGTCATTGAGAATGGACGGATCGACGAAGAACACCACCGGGAACTCATCAGCCTCGCCCGGCTTCAGCGTATGCTTTGTGAAGCAGAAACATTGGATCTTGTCGAAATACGGCCCGGCGGTGGGCGGCGTCACGTTGTAAACGGCGCTGCCTGTGCTTTCCTTGGCCGAAATGTTCTTGGCGTCAAAATAGGCGATGACCTGCTCGCCGATCTTCACTTTCATTTCCGTCTGCCGGGCCTTGAAGCTCCAGCCGAGAGCGGAGGATGTGTTGGCGTCAAAGCGCACGAAGATGGTCTTGTCGGTGGATTTGTCCGGCGCCTTTTCGGCGCGCTGCGTCGTGCCGCCATAGCCGGTGGCCTGGCAGAAAGCCTTGTAGAGCGGCACCGCCGCATAGGAGAGGCCGATCATGCCGACAAACACGCTGCCAGCGATCATCGCCACCTTCAGGTTCTTAGCCTGGTTCGGTTGGGAAGACCTCATCCGCCCACTCCTGCCTTGATCTTGTAAACAGTGGTGATGAACACGATGACGATGAAGGCAACCAGCAGCAGCGCCATGACAAGGGCGCGGGCCTTGCGGCGCTTCATGTCGGCCGGGGAAAAGGCGGGCACGGGCTTGCGCTGTTCCATCACAGCACCGCGCTGAAGGCCGCAAGGCCCAGAAGCTTTTCCGCCAGGATAAGCGCGAACATCGAGAACAGCCAGAGAATGGAGAAACCGAACAGGCGCTTGGCGGCCTTGTCGCCGCCTTCGCCGTCTCCCAGCCGGTAAACATCAACGGCTTGTTTCACAAAGGCCGCAGTCATCACGGCTGCACCAGCGGCATAAAGCGCGCCAGCCACGCCAGTCAGCGCCGGCAAGGCGGCGGCGGCAACGCTCACCAGCGCATAGAGCAGGATCTGTTTGCGGGTTTCGGCGCGGCCCGCC
This sequence comes from Alphaproteobacteria bacterium, assembly GCA_028868695.1. Lineage (GTDB taxonomy): Bacteria > Pseudomonadota > Alphaproteobacteria > Rhizobiales > Aestuariivirgaceae > Aestuariivirga. The sequence continues at coordinate 33,378 of JAGWTZ010000022.1, forward strand.
ACGTTGGGCAGCATCGGAATGCCAGCCTTGGCATAGTCGCCCTCGCGGAACAGGGCCAGCGCCCAGAAATGCGGCGGCGTCCACATGAAAATCAGCAGGAACAGCGAAAGCGCGCCAAGGTCAACCGTGCCAGTCACCGCCGTCCAGGCGATCACCGGCGGGAAGGCGCCTGCCGCGCCGCCAATCACAATGTTCTGCGGCGTGCGGCGCTTGAGGCCCATGGTGTAGATGACGACATAGAAGAAGATCGTGAAGGCCAGCATGGCGGCCGCCTGCCAGTTCACCGCCAGTGCCAGCATCACCACCGAGGCCAGCGCCAGCACCACGCCAAACCCAAGCGCCTCGCCCGGCAGGATGGCGCCCGATGGAATGGGCCGATTGGCGGTGCGCTTCATCACGGCGTCGATGTCGGCATCATACCACATGTTGAGCGCGCCGGAGGCGCCAGCCCCCACCGCGATGCACAGGATGGTCATGAAGCCGAACCAGGGGTGAATGTGGCCGGGGGCGGCAAACAGGCCAACAATGGCCGTGAACACCACAAGCGACATCACCCGCGGCTTGAGCAGCTCGAAATAGTCACGCGCCGAACCCTGCCCGCCAAGGGGCTCATCCAGCGCGTGGCCATATGTGTGCTCAAGGCTCATTGCAGGCTTACTTGATCACCGGCAGGTCGTTGAACTGGTGGAAGGGCGGCGGCGAGGGCAGCGTCCATTCCAGCGTTGTGGCACCTTCACCCCACGGGTTGGCTGGGGCCGGAACCTTTTTCGCAAAGGCGCTGATCACGCCATAGAGGAAGATCACCAGGCCGACGCCGGCGAGATAGGAACCGTAAGACGAAATCTGGTTCCAGCCCGCAAACTGCGCGGGATAGTCGATGTAGCGGCGCGGCATGCCGGCAAGGCCGAGGAAATGCTGCGGGAAGAACACCAGGTTCACGCCAACGAAAGTCACCCAGAAATGCAGCTTGGCAATGCCTTCATTGTACATGTAGCCGGTGATCTTCGGGAACCAGTAATACCAGCCCGCGAAGATGGCGAACACGGCACCCAGCGAGAGCACATAGTGGAAATGCGCCACCACATAGTAAGTGTCTTGCAGGTTGCGGTCCACGCCGGCATTTGCCAGCACCACGCCTGTCACGCCGCCAACGGTGAACAGGAAGATGAAGCCGATGGCCCAGATCATGGGCGGGCGGAAATCGATCGAGCCGCCCCACATCGTGGCGATCCATGAGAAGATCTTGATGCCGGTGGGCACCGCGATGATCATCGTGGCGGCGGTGAAATAGGCCTGCGTGTCAACATCGAGGCCCACGGTGTACATGTGGTGCGCCCAGACGACGAAGCCCACCACGCCAATCGCCACCATGGCATAGGCCATGCCGAGATAGCCGAAGATCGGCTTCTTCGAGAAGGTGGAGATGATGTGGCTGATGATGCCGAAGCCGGGCAAGATCAGGATGTAGACTTCGGGATGGCCGAAGAACCAGAACAAGTGCTGGAACAGCAGCGGGTCACCGCCCTTGGACGGCACGAAGAACGAGGTGCCGAAGTTGCGGTCGGTGAGCAGCATGGTGATGGCGCCAGCCAGAACCGGCAGCGACAGCAGCAGCAGGAACACCGTCACCAGCACGGCCCACACGAACAGCGGCATCTTGTGCAGCGTCATGCCCGGGGCGCGCATGTTGAAAATGGTGGTGATGAAGTTGATGGCGCCAAGGATCGAGGAGGCGCCGGCAATGTGCAGCGAAAGGATCGCGAAATCCATGGCCGGGCCGGGCTGGCCAGCGGTTGAGGACAGCGGCGGATAGATGGTCCAGCCACCACCCACGCCATGCATGCCGGGAGGGCCTTCAACAAACATCGAGATGATCAGCAGAAGGAACGAAGGAACCAGCAGCCAGAATGAAATGTTGTTCATGCGCGGGAAGGCCATGTCCGGCGCGCCGATCATCAGCGGCACGAACCAGTTGCCAAAGCCGCCGATCATCGCGGGCATCACCATGAAGAAGATCATGATCAGGCCGTGGGCGGTCACGAAGGCGTTGTACATCTGCTTGCCGTTGTCGAGTGCGGCATTCTCCGGCACGCCATAGACCATCTGGGCCAGGCCCTTGAAAATCTGGATGCCAGGCTCCGCCAGCTCCATGCGCATCAGCAGGGAAAGGATGAAGCCAACCACGCCCGCCATGATGGCGAACCACAGATACATCGTGCCGATGTCCTTGTGGTTGGTGGAGAGAAGATAGCGCCGCCAGCCGGTCGGGTCGGCGTGATGGTCGTCGTGCAATGCTTGTGCCTGTGCCATGTGAGTTAGCCTTTGATCTTAGTTGGATGCGACGGCATCAGCCGCGGGGCGAATGGTCTTGAGGAAGGCGGCCAGTTCATCAGGCTTCGGGTTCTTCAACTCGAGATCGGCCCAGGCCTTGAACTTGTCGTCGGAAACCGCCCACACTTCGATGGGCATGAAGGCATGTTCCTTGCCGCACAGTTCCGAGCACTGGCCGTTGTAAACGCCTTCCTTGGTCACCTGGAACCAGTCTTCGTTCAGGCGGCCGGGAATGGCGTCAATCTTCACGCCAAAGGAGGGAATGGTCCAGGAATGGATGATGCCTTCGGGGTCGGAAGTCACGATCAGCTTCACGATCTTGCCCACCGGCACCACCACGGGAACGTCGGTGGCCAAGAGATAAGTCACACCCTGTTCCTTGGCCTTGTCTTCCGGCAGCAGGTAGGAGGTGAAGGACACCTTGGCCGACTTGTCGTCATTGAGGCCGAGGTCTGGGTATTCATAGGTCCAGTTCCAGGACGGGTTGCCGATCACCTTGATCGTCATGTCGCCCTTGGGGATCACGCGCTCATAATACAAAAGCTTGAAGGAAGGGATGGCGATGAAGGCCAGGATCAACACCGGCACGATCGTCCACACCACTTCGAGAAGCGCGTTGTGCGTGGTCTTTGAAGGCACCGGATTGGCCTTGGAATTGAAGCGCAGCATCACATAGATCAGCAGCCCAAGCACAAACAGCACAATCAGCGTAATGGTGATCACCAGCCCGTTGTGAAAGCTGTGGATGAACTCTTCAACCGGGGTGGCCGCATCCTGCAGTCCCATCTGCCAGTTCACCGGCTGGCCCGCCTTCGCGAAAGCCCCAGCCGGCATCAAAAACAGCCCGGCCAGCCCGGCCATCACGCGCGATTTGATCTGTGTCATTGACAAAAACCTCAAAGATTGCGGCACACTCCGCCAAGCGGCGTGTTCACCACAATAACCGTCCAGCCGCAACGGGACAAGGCGCGGCAAAACGTCATTGCAGCCTTGCGCCGGAATTCTGCCGCATTTGCCCCGTTTAGACTGGCAAAATCGCCCAAAAATGCCGGTTGTCTTTGGGATTTCAGGGGGCTATGCCCGCCACATCTTGAATAAGGGAAATCGAATCGTGAAATTCCAGAAGCTTTGCCAGTTGGCTTTTGCCACCGTGATTCTCGCTGGCTTGTCGGGCGTGGCCTCTGCGCAGGATCAAACCCAGGGCCAAACCCCGCCCCCGCCGCCCGGCCTTGGCCCGCGTGTCAGCGGTGGCGCACCCGGCGCCCCGGCTGATCCCAATGCCCCCAAGGTTGAAACTGTGGCCACCCACAATGGCTGGGTGATCCAGTGCAGCGACCTGCCGGCCCAGAACGGCCAGCCGGCCGGCAAATCCTGCGGCATGTCCCAGACCGGCAAGACCGACAAGAATGAAGCCATTGGCCTTTCCTTGATCGTCAACCGCGTCAAGGGCCAGGATGGCAAGACCCAGACCATGATGCGCGCCCTGGTGCCCATCGGCGTTTACCTGCCCACCGGTGTCGCCATGGAGATTGACGGCACGGCGCTGGAAGGCCGCATGTCCTTCACCCGCTGCAACCCGCGCGCCTGCGAAGCCTTTGGCGAGGCCTCGGATGCCACCATGAAGAAGTTCCTCAAGGGCAAGGCCGTCACCTTCTATATCTATGACCGCCCCGGCAATGGCTTCCCGGTGAAGTTCGCGCTGAACGGCTTCCCCGACGGCATCACCGATCTCGACAAATACGTCGGCAAGTAATCTTCACCGCATCACGGTGAATTGAGTGAAGGCCCGCCCTTTCAAGTGCGGGCCTTTTTGCCTATGTATGCGCCATGACCAAGGAAGCTGAAACCGATCTTGCGCCACTGGGTGGCGCCACCGCCCTCAAAGCCATCGCCGAAACCCTGAACGGGGCCGATGATGGAGAGTTGTTCATCGAGCGCACCCAATCCGAAAGCCTGGTGTTTGATGATGGCCGCCTGCGCTCGGCCTCTTTCGACGAGAGCGAGGGCTTTGGCCTGCGCGCCGTCTCGGGCGAAACCGCGGCCTATGCCCATTCCTCCATGCTCAACGCCGCCGCCCTGAAGCGGGCCGCCGAAACCTGTGGCTCAATCCTCACCGCGGGTAAGCCGGCAATGGTCGACATTGCCCCCGCCCCGGCCACGGTGAAGCTCTATGGCAGCGCCAACCCGGTTGAAGCCCTTGGCTTTGCCGCCAAGGTGAACCTGATGGAGGAAGTGAACGCCTTCACCCGCAGCCTTGATCCGCGCATCAGCCAGGTCTCGGTGACGCTCGCCTCGTCCTGGCAGCGCGTCACCATCGCGCGCGGTGATGGCAGCCTTTATCATGATGTGCGCCCCCTCACCCGCTTTGGTGTGTCAGTCACCACCAGCGACAACCGCACCTCCGGCCAGGGCAGCCATGGCCTGGGCGGCCGCGAGGCGCCTGAAACCTACATCACTGAATCCACCTGGAAGGATGCCGCCCGCGAAGCGGTGCGCCAGGCCCTGGTGGGGCTGGAGGCCGAGGCAGCACCCGCCGGAGAGATGGACGTGCTTCTGGGCCCCGGCTGGCCGGGCATCCTGCTGCATGAGGCCATTGGCCATGGCCTGGAGGGGGATTTCAACCGCAAGGGCACCTCGGCCTTCGCCGGCCTGCTCGGCCAGCGCATCGCCGCCGAGGATGTCACAGTGGTGGATGACGGCACCATCCCCGGCCGCCGCGGCTCCCTCACCATTGATGATGAAGGCACTGCCCCCAACTGCACCACGCTGATCGAGAAAGGCATTCTTGTTGGCTTCATGCAGGACAGGCTGAACGCCCGCCTGATGGGTGTGAAGCCCACCGGCAACGGCCGCCGCCAGTCCTACGCCCATGTGCCGCTGCCGCGCATGACCAACACCTACATGCTGAACGGCCGCCATCACCCCGATGAGATCCGCGCCTCAATGAAGAAGGGCATCTATGCCAAGAGCTTCGGCGGCGGCCAGGTGGATATCACCTCCGGCAAGTTCGTCTTCACCTGCACCGAGGCCTATCTGATTGAAGACGGCAAGATTGGCCGCCCGGTGAAGGGCGCCATCCTGATCGGCGCTGGCGCCGAGGCGCTGAAGCGCATCGCCATGGTGGGCAATGACATGGCGCTGGACCCCGGCGTTGGCACCTGCGGCAAGGCCGGGCAAGGCGTTCCCGTGGGCGTGGGCCAGCCCACCTTGCGCATCAACAACCTCACCGTGGGCGGAACCGCGGCGTGATGCAGCCGCCCGCTTTCGTCATCTTTGATATGGATGATGTGCTCTGCCACTATGATCTCGGCCGCCGCCTGCGCGCGCTGGCCAGGCTGGCCGATGTGACGGCCCGCGACGTGCGCGCCGCGGTGTGGGATTCAGGCTTCGAGGACCTGGCGGACGCTGGCGGCTACACCGAGGTTGAAAACTACCTTCACGAATTCGGCACCCGCCTTGGCCGCACCATCAGCCTTGAGCAATGGATCGAGGCCCGCCGCATCGCCATGGTGCCCAGCGAGGATGTGCTCGACCTTGCCCAGAAGCTAGGCGGGCAGGCCTCGCTCGCCATCTACACCAACAATGGCCCCGTGGTGAAAAGCCATTTCGACAAGCTGTTCCCGGAAGCCGCGGAAATCTTCAAGCAGCGCTACTGTTCCTATGAGTTCGGCACCAAGAAGCCAGACCCCGCCAGCTTCACCAGGCTCTTGGATGCGCTGGGCCAGAAGCCGGAAAACTGCTGGTTCATCGACGACAAGAAATCCAACGTCCAGGGCGCCCGGATCGCCGGCCTGCGCGGCCACCACTTCACTGGCTTTGAAGGCCTCGCCGCCGAAGCCCGCAACCAGGGTTTTGAGCTATGAACAACAGGGCGGCGCGTTTCCTCGAGGGCTCGATCTTCCGTCACGTGGTGGTGATGACGCTGACTGGCGCCTTGGGCCTGATGACGCTGTTCATCGTTGAGCTGGCCGATCTCTATTTCCTTAGCCTGCTGAAGAACGAGCAGATCACCGCCGCCATCGGCTTTGCGGGAACGCTGGATTTCGCCAATCTCTCCCTGTGCATCGGAACCGGCATTGCCGCTGTCGCGCTGGTGTCGCGCAGCGTGGGCGCAGGCAACACCCAGCGGGCGAAGGAGTTCGCCACCAATGCCATGATCGTGGCCATCGTCATCTCGGCGGTCTACACGCTGCTCGTCAACATCTTCATCGGCCCCATCCTCGGCTTTCTCGGCGCAACCGGCGAAACGGCGCATCTCGCAAAGCTTTTCGTGTGGACCATTTCGCCGGGCTTCATCTTCCTGGCGGGCTCGCTGTCCACCTCCTTCAGCCTGCGCGGCATCGGCGATGCCAAGCGCGCCATGTACAACACCTTGACGGCCGCACTCGTCACGCTGGCGCTTGATCCCATTTTCATCTTCGGCCTGGGCTGGGGCATTCAGGGCACCGCGGCGGCCAATGCCATTGCCTATGTGATGGCCTTTGCCGTGGGGCTTTATGGGCTCGGCGTGCAGAACCGCTTTCTCACCCGCCCGTCGCTGGCCCTGTTCAAGCGTGATTTTCCAGCCGTCTGGGGCATCGCGCTGCCTTCGCTGATTGCCCAACTCGCAACACCCTTCGCAGCCGGCTACATGACTTATGTGTTCGCGCCCTTTGGTGATGCGGTGATCACAGGCGCCACCGTGGTGAACCGCGTGGTGCCTGTGGCGTTCGGGGTGATCTTCTCGCTCTCCGGCGCGGTGGGCCCCATCATCGGGCAGAATTTCGGCGCCCGGAATTTCCCGCGCGTCAAGCGCGCGCTGCGCGATGGGCTGGCCTTCGCCATTCTCTATGCGGCGGCCATGTCACTGGTGTTGTATCTCTTGCGCCACAAGCTGATCGGCGCCTTCCACATCGAGGGCCGCGCCGCCGAACTGGTGGATTTCTTCTGCACCTGGATTGCCATTTCCTGGGCGCTGCTGGGCGGGCTGTTTGTGGCTTCGGCGGCCTTCAACAATCTCGGCAAGCCGGTCTATTCAACGCTCACCAATTGGGGGCGGGCCACGGTGGGCACCATCCCCTTTGCCATGCTGGGCGCGGCGCTGGCGGGCCCGGAAACCGCGCCCGAGGGCATTTTGATCGGCATTTCCATTGGCGGCGGCCTGTTTGGCCTCGGCTCAATGTGGCTGGCTTATGCCTTGGTGGCGCAGGTCAGCGGGCAGCCCGGTGGCCCTGTTCCCAACGCTTCCGCAGCGCCTCGATGAGCTGCGCCAAGGGGCCGTAACCTTCGGTTGAACCAAACTGCCGGGCTTGGTGATAAGCAAAGTTGTCCATGGTAATCATTCCTTAACGTGATGAATTCGTGATTATTCATCGCAGATTCAGATTGATTTATCCAACGAATGTATTTTATGATCTTCATCACAAAATGTGATGGATGATCCGCCATGCCCGCCCTTGATGTTGACCAGCTCAAAACCTTCCTCGCCATTGCCGACAGCGGCAACTTCACCCGCGCCGCGGAGGAAGTGAACAAGACCCAATCCGCCGTCTCGATGCAGATGAAGCGGCTGGAGGAAACCTTGGGCCGCCCGCTGTTCAGCCGCGATGGCCGTGCCAGCCGCATGACGCCGGATGGTGAAAGGCTGGTGGAATTTGCCCGCCGCATGGTGACACTGAATGATGAGGCGATCGGCGCCTTCACCCAGCCGGAAATCACCGGCACGGTGCGCTTCGGAACCCCGGACGATTATGCCGATCTCTTCCTGCCGGAAATCCTGGCCCGCTTTGCCCGCACCCATCCGATGGTCAATGTCGATGTTGATTGCAACCAGTCACAAGTGCTGGCCGGCCACATCCGCAACAGTGAGCTGGACCTTGCCGTCGTCACCTTCAATGGCGGCGACATTCATGGCGAGCCCTTGATGAGCGCCGAACTGGTCTGGGTCACCTCGCCGCGCCATCAGGTGCATCTGGCAGAAACGCTGCCCTTTGCCTCCGCCAGCATTTCCTGCGGCTGGCGCAAGCTGGCCGAGCGCAAGCTGGAGCAGCACCACAGGCCTTACCGCGTGGCCTATGTCAGCCCGAATTTCTCCACCATCTGCAATGTCGTCGTTCAGGGCCTCGCCGTGGCCGTGATGCCGCGCATCTGCGTGCGCCCCGGCATGCGCATCCTCACCGAGGCTGAAGGCTTCCCGCCATTGGGCAGCTTTGAAATCGGCCTGATGACCAAGCCCGGCCGCGCCAGCCCCGCCGCCAAGGCCCTGGCCCAGCACATCCGTGATGGCCTGGGCGCCAACCGCAAACTGCTGGCGGCAGAGTAAAGCTTAAAACGCGGCGGCCTTGAACACGGGCGCAATCTCGCCCTTCCATGGCCCATGAAAGGCTTCAAGCAATCTGTCAGCTTGCGTAAGCCCGCTGGCTGCCATCTCATCCAACACATCAAGAAATGGCTCTTCGCCAAAACCGCGGGATTTCAAGCCCTTGCGGGCAATTGCCAAGGCATCCACGGCGACATCCTTCAGGCTGCGGCCCATGAAGGGCGCCTTGAGGCCAAGTTTCGGCACATCATGGCGCAGCTGCTGGCGCTGTTCGGCGCTTGCGCCCTTCACCAGATCCCAGGCGGCATCAAGCGCGGCGTCGTCATAAAGCAGCCCTCCCCACAGGGCCGGCAGCGCGCACAGCATCGGCCCGCGGCCCACATCGCTGCCGCGCATCTCGAGATATTTCTTCAGCCGCACTTCCGGGAAGATGGTGGTGAGATGGTCGGCCCAGTCGCGCATCGTGGGTTTCTCACCCGGCAGCTGCGGCAGCTTGCCGTCCAGGAACTTGCGGAAACTTTCGCCCGCCGTGTTCACGAACTTGCCATCACGCATGGTGAAATACATCGGCACGTCCAGCGCATAATCCACATAGCGCTCAAAGCCGAAGCCCTGCTCGAACACGAAGGGCAGCATGCCGGCGCGGGCATTGTCGGTGTCTTCCCACACATGGCTGCGGAACGAGAGATAGCCATTGGGCTTGCCTTCGAGGAAAGGCGAATTGGCAAACAGCGCCGTGCCCAGCGGCTGCAGCGCCAGCGAGACGCGCAGCTTTTTCACCATGTCGGCCTCGGAGCCGAAATCAAGGTTCACCTGCACGGTGCAGGTGCGGAACATCATGTCGCGCCCCAGCGTGCCCACCTTGTCCATGTAGGGCGCCATGATGGCATAGCGGCCCTTGGGCATCACTGGCGTTTCAGCCCGCGTCCACACAGGGGAAGCGCCAAGGCCGAGGAACCCGATGCCAAGCTCATCGCCGATCACCTTCACCTGGCGCAAGTGCTCCGTCACCTCGCCGCAAGTGTCGTTCACCGTGTTCAAGGGCGCGCCCGAAAGCTCAAACTGCCCGCCCGGCTCAAGCGAGATATTGGCCATGGAGTTGGGGTCAGACAGCGCAATGATGTGCTCACCCTCGTGAACGCCATTCCAGCCATACCTGTCGCGCAGGCCCTCAAGCAGCGCCTTGATTGAGCGCGCGCCCGCATAGGGCACCGGGCCAAGCGTGTCCTTCAGGAAGGGGAATTTCTCATGCTCGGTGCCCATGCGCCATTGCGCCTTGGGCTTCACGCCCTGCTCAAAATAGCTGACCATCTGGGCGCGAGACTCAATGGTTGCCCGCCCGGCTTCTGTTTCTGGTGTTGGCCCGCTCAAGATCGACTTCCCTGTTGGCCCGCCTATCTAGGTGTTTGGAATGACAGCGGCAAGACCGTTTTGGTAACAAAGAAGTTTACCATTCAATCTTGGCCTTTCCGCCATGGTTGCAAGGGTGTTAGCCTGCGGCAATGTCCGCAATGAACCCCAAGGTCACCGCCGCACTTGCAAAGGAAAAAGCCTGGCCGGAAGAATTCGCGGCACTTCGCGAGATCTGCCTCGCCTCCGGCCTTGCCGAGGATTTGAAATGGGGCAAGGCCTGCTACAGCCTGAATGGCGCCAATGTGGTGCTGATCCATGGCTTCAAGGCCTATTGCGCGTTGCTGTTCATGAAGGGTGCACTGCTGGACAACCGCCAGGGCCTGCTGGTGCAGCAAACCGAGAATGTGCAATCAGCCCGGCAGATCAGGTTCACGGGCCTTGGCGAAATCCGCCAACTTGCGCCGCGCCTGAAGGCCATCATTAGTGAAGCCATCGCCATCGAGAAATCCGGCGCCAAGGTGCAATTCAAGACCGCTGCCGAATTTGCCGTGCCGGAAGAGTTTCAAGCCAAGCTGCAAAAAAGCGCCACGCTGAAAAAGGCCTTCGCCGCCCTCACCCCCGGCCGCCAAAAGCAATATCTGCTGTTCTTTGCTGGCGCCAAGCAGGCCGCCACCCGGGCGGCCCGCGTCGAGAAATTTGCTCCCCACATCCTGGCTGGCAAGGGAATGGATGACGAAGGCCCCGCTTCACGCTAGAAGCGCCGCCGACAGTTCCACCTTTTTCACCGGGAATCCAGGAATGCACACAGATTTCACCCTCTATGCGGGCCTCTTGGGCGGGGCGCTCATTGGCCTTGCCGCCGTCGTCATGATGGCTGGTGCTGGCCGCATTGCCGGCTGCTCGGGCATATTCCGCTCGATGCTCACCGCCAAGCCGGATGCCGATTTCATCTGGCGCGCCTTGTTCGTGGCGGGCCTCATCGGCGGCGTCATTCTGGCGCGGCCCTATGCGCCCAATGCCCAGGCGGTGGCTTTGCCCAGCCTTGCCGCGGCGGTGATCGGCGGCTTCTGCGTGGGCGCCGGCACATCGCTCAGCAATGGCTGCACCTCGGGCCATGGCATTTGCGGCATCTCACGCTTCTCCATCCGCTCGCTGGTCGCCACCCTCACCTTCATGGTGGTGGCCATCATCACGGTTTACATCACCCACCATGTGATCGGGGGCTGAACCATGCTGATGCAACGCCTCACCATTCTTGTCTCCGGCCTCATCTTCGGCGCGGGCCTTGCCGTCTCCGGCATGGTGAATCCCGCCAAGGTCATCAACTTCCTCGATTTCGGCGGGCCATTTGATGCAACGCTGCTGGTGGTCTTTGCCGCAGGCGTCGCCGTGGCAACGCTGGGCTATTACCTCACCTTCAAGCGCGCCAAGCCGCTCTTTGCTTCTGCCTTCTCGGTGCCCACCTCAAAGGTGATTGATGCGCGCCTCGTAGGCGGTGCGGCGATCTTCGGCATCGGCTGGGGCATCACCGGCTTCTGCCCCGGCCCAGCCATGGCCTCGCTCGCTTACCTCCAGCCCGTCAGCGTGGTCTTCCTTGCCGCGATGGCAGTGGGCACATTGGCCACAAGATTGCTGCCCGCCAAGCGCTAGGCGCGCGTTCCCCAATCCCCCAGCACGGCCTGCACCAGCGCCAGAATGGCAACGGCGGCCGTGTCGGCGCGCATGATGCGCGGCCCCAGCGAAATCGCTGTCACAAAGGGCAGCGCCTTCAACATGGCGCGTTCTTCAACCGTGAAGCCACCTTCCGGCCCCACCAGAATGGCGGCAGGGGTTTTCAGTTTTGACAATGCCGCCACGGCATTGCCCGGTTCCGCCGCCTCATCGCAATAAATCAGCGCGCGGCCGCTCTCCCAGCCGCGCAGTGCCGCATTGAGGCTCACGGGTTCCAGAACCTCCGGCAGGAAAACCAGATTGCACTGTTCGGCCGCCTCAATAACATTGGCCCTCATGCGCTCCAGGTTGACGCGCTCGGCAATGGTGCGCGCGGTGATCACCGGGCGCAGGCGGCGCGCGCCCAGCTCGGTTGCTTTCTGCACCAGATAATCCAGCCGCGTATGTTTCAACGGCGCGAACAGATAGTCGATGTCCGGCGGCGGCGCGGCAGCGCTGGTCAGCCGTTCCAGCCGCAGCAGCATCTTCTTCTTGGCGGCCTCGGCCACATAGGCCAAGAATTCGCCATCCCGCCCATTGAACACCGCCACGGCATCGCCCGGAACCAGCCTCAACACCGTGCCCAAATAATGCGCCTGCTCAGCCGCAAGCGCCACCTCGAGGCCCGCGCCAAGCGGCTGGTCAACAAACAAACGGGGCGTGGATTTTGCCATCGCCCCCGTGTATCACGGCGCGCATGAGTGATGCCAGCAGAACCACGATTGCTGATGCGGTGAAGGCCCATTGGGTGGAGCGCCTGCCGCCTGCCGTGATCCCCTATGCCCAGCTGATGCGCCTTGAGCGGCCCATCGGCTGGTGGCTGCTGCTTTTGCCTTGCTGGTGGGGGCTGGCGCTGGCCCAGCTGGCACAAGGCGGCGGCATGCCAAGCCTGCCTTTGGCGGCGCTGTTTCTGGTGGGCGCCATTGTCATGCGTGGCGCGGGCTGCGTGGTCAACGACCTTGCCGACCATGAGTTTGACGCCAAGGTGGAGCGCACCCGCCTGCGCCCCCTGCCCTCGGGCCGCGTGACGCGCCCGCAGGCCGCGGCCTTCCTCGCAGCATTGCTGCTGGCCGGTCTGGTGGTGCTGCTGCAATTCAACCGCCTCACCATCATCACCGCCATCTGCTCGCTGCTGATCGTTGCGGTCTATCC
>JAGWTZ010000075.1 GCA_028868695.1 Alphaproteobacteria bacterium
GTGGCGCAAGCCGTTCTTCTCGGCGGCCATGTGCGCATCGGGTTGGAGGACAATCTCTACCTCGACAAGGGCGTTTATGCCTCCAACGGCTCGCTCACCGAGAAGGCAGTGAAGCTCATCGAAATGCTGGGCACCAAGGTGGCGACACCCGCCGAAGGCCGCGAAATCCTGGGATTGAAGAAGCCACACTAGAATCCCCCTCCCCCTTGTGGGGAGGGACGGGGTGGGGGCCGCTTCGGCGGCAACCACACCCCCACCCGAAAATCGCAAAGGGCGATTTTCGGCCTCCCCACAAGGGGGAGGCAAAATGAAGGAGGAATGATTGACGAAGATTTCTACGATCGGCATTGCCGGAACCGGCCTCATTGGCGCGGGCTGGGCGGCGCGCGCGCTGCACCGCGGGCTCGACGTGATCGCCTATGACGTGTCCCCCGCCGCCGAAGCCAAGCTGAAGGCCGCGATCAAAACCGCCTGGCCTTCGCTGGATGCACTCCGCGGCAAATCCAAGAAGAAGGGCAAGCTTTCCTTCACCACCGATCTGGCGGTAATGGCCTCAAAGGCCGAATTCATCCACGAGGCAGCGCCCGAGCGCGAAGAACTGAAGATCAAGCTGTTCCGCGATCTCGACGCCATTGCCGGGCCGGATGTGGTTCTCTCCTCCTCCTCCTCCGGCTTCCTGCCGTCTCGCCTGCAATCGGGCTGCACGCGCCACCCGGAACGGGTGGTGATCGGCCACCCGTTCAATCCGGTTTACCTGCTGCCGCTGGTTGAACTCGTGCCGGGCGACAAGACCAATGCCGCAGCACTCGACCGCGCCGATGCCTATTTCCAGCAGGTGGGCATGCAGGTGCTGCGCCTGAAGAAGGAGATTGATGGCTATATCTGCGACCGCCTGCAGGAAGCCCTGTGGCGCGAAGCCTTGCACCTGCTGAACAAGGACATCGGCACCACCGGCGACATCGACGACTCGATCGTCTATTCGGCGGGCATGCGCTGGGCCTTCATGGGCTCCTTCCTCACCTATCACGTGGGCGGCGGGCCGGGCGGCATGCGCGATTTCATCAAGCAGTTTGACCCGACCCTCGAACTGCCCTGGACAGACCTCAAGTTCCCCAAGTGGAATGACGCCTTGGAAAAGCGCCTGATCGAAGGCACGGACAAGCAGGCGGCCGGCCGCTCCGTCGCCCAGATCGAAGCCAAGCGCAACGCCATCCTTGTGGACATGATGAAGCTGTTCAAGAAACACAAGATTGGCGCCGGCCTGGTGCTGGAGCGCGAGGAAAAGGCGAAGAAGCGCAAGCCTGCCAGGAAGGCAGCCAAAAAGAATAGCGCAAGGAAATAACACCTCACCCTGAGGCGCCCTGCACAGCGGGGCCTCGAAGGGTGCGCAGCGAGACGAGGGGCCTATGCTTCGAGGCTCGCCTGCGGCGAGCACCTCAGCATGAGGTGGAAATGGAGGGCAAGTGCAACAACGTGTCATGATCACCGCCGCCGCCTCGGGCATTGGCCTTGCCATTGCCGAGGCCTTTCATGGCGCGGGCGCGCGCGTGCACATCTGCGATGCCAATGAAGAGGCACTGAAGGCCTTCCGCGCCACACACCCGGACATTGCCGCGGCGCGCGTCAATGTCCGCTCCGAAGCCGAGATCGACGCCTGGTTTGATGACGCGCTGGATGATCTGGGCGGGCTGGATGTGCTGGTCAACAATGCCGGCATCAAGGGACCAACCGCCCCGGTGGACGACATTGAACTGGCCGATTGGCGCGAATGCATCGAAGTGTGCCTTGATGCGCAATTCCTCTGCGCCCGCCGGGCGGCACCGGTGATGAAGGCGCAGAAATCCGGCATCATTATCAACATGTCTTCCAATGCCGGCCAGCACGGCTTTGGCAACCGCACGCCTTATGCGGCGGCGAAATGGGGCGTCATCGGCCTCACCAAGTCTCTCGCCGTTGAGCTTGGCCCCTACAACGTGCGCTGCAACGCGATTTGCCCCGGCTCGGTCAAAGGCCCGCGCATTGATGCCGTGATCCGCGGCGAGGCGGAGTTGCGCGGCGTCGCCTTCGAGCAGGTGCACAAGGAACATGTGGCCATGCAATCGCTGGAGCGCTTCACCGAAGCCTCCGAAGTGGCGGCTCTTGCGGTTTATCTGGCCAGCCCCGCCGCCTTCATGATCAACGGGCAGGACATCGCCATCGACGGCCACGCCGAAACCTTCCACATCAAGTGAGTGAACATGGATTTCAATCTCTCCGACGAACAGAAACTCATCATCAAGACCACGCGGGATTTCGTGGAGGCCGAACTCTTCCCGCATGAGGCGGAAGTGGAAGCGACAGGCGTGCTGCGCCCGGCGCTGCGCGATGAGTTGAAGAAAAAGGCCATTGAGGCTGGCCTCTATGCCGCCAACATGCCCGCCGATGTGGGCGGCGCTGGCCTCGATACACTCACCTGGGTCCTCTATGAACGCGAACTCGGCCGCGCCTCTTACGCGCTGCATTGGAACTGTGTGTTCCGCCCATCGAACATCCTGCTCGCCTGCAATGAGGAGCAGCGCAAGAAATACCTCTTCCCGGCAATTGCCGGCAAGGCATCCGATTGCCTTGCGCTCACCGAGCCGGGCATTGGCTCGGACCTGCGCGGCATGAAGACCTTCGCCAAGGCCGATGGCGATCACTTCGTGATCAACGGCACCAAGCATTTCATCAGCCACGCCGATGAGGCGACTTTCGTGATCCTGTTCGCGGCCACCGGTGAGGAAGACACGCCCCGCGGCAAGAAGAAGCTGATCACCGCCTTCCTGATCGACAAGGGCACGCCGGGCTTCACCGTGCGCGATGGCTACAAGAACGTCTCTCATCGCGGCTACCAAAACTGCATTCTGGAGTTCAATGATTGCCGCGTGCACAAGTCGCAAGTTCTCGGCGAAGTGCACAAGGGCTTTGATGTGGCAGGCCAATGGCTGGGCGCCACGCGACTGCAGGTGGCCGCCACGTGCCTGGGCCGCGCCGAGCGCGCGCTGGAGCTGGCCAAGCAATGGGCGGTGGACCGCGTGCAATTCGGCCAGCAGATCGGCAAGTTCCAGGGCGTGTCCTTCAAGCTGGCCGATATGGCGATGGAGCTGAAGGCCGCTGAACTCCTCACCTATGAAGCCGCCTGGAAATATGACCAGGGCACGGTGACCGAGATGGACATGGCCATGGCCAAGCTGAAGGCTACAGAGGTTCTCGCCATGGTGGCGGATGAGGCGATCCAGATCCATGGAGGCATGGGCCTGATGAGCGACCTGCCGCTCGAGCGCATCTGGCGCGACGCAAGGGTCGAGCGCATCTGGGAAGGCACAAGCGAGATCCAGCGCCACATCATTTCCCGCGCCCTTCTGCGCCCGCTTGGTGGTTGAACACGCACGCGGTCACCCCAGCGAAAGCTGGGGCCCCGCTTCCAACATGGCATAGAATGGAAAATCCCAAGCTCCCCGCCGTTTACATTCTCGCCAGCCGCTACCGCGGCACTCTCTATGTTGGGGTGACATCTGAACTCTATATTCGCATCCACAACCACAAGAATGAATTGTACGATGGCTTCACCAAGAAATATCAAGTCAAGACACTGGTTTGGTATGCCCACCTTGCAAACATGGAAGAAGCCATCAACGTGGAAAAGCAAATCAAGGCTTGGAAGCGTCAATGGAAAATCGAACTGGTCGAAAAGCACAATTCGGATTGGTCAGACCTTCATGAAGAAATTGACGGCAATCTCATGTACTTCCCGCCAAAGCGGGGTCCCAGCTTTCGCTGGGATGACGGAGCTGTAAATTGAACGTTTCCCTCTCCCGTTTTCTCAACCCCAAATCCATCGTTTTCGTCGGCGGCAATGAATGCGCCATTGCCATT
This sequence comes from Alphaproteobacteria bacterium, assembly GCA_028868695.1. Classification (GTDB taxonomy): domain Bacteria; phylum Pseudomonadota; class Alphaproteobacteria; order Rhizobiales; family Aestuariivirgaceae; genus Aestuariivirga. The sequence goes on from JAGWTZ010000075.1 coordinate 3,895, forward strand.
ACGCGCACGCGCGAATTTGCATTCCCCGGCAAGATCTGGGCAGTGCACCCGAAGCGCGAGGAACTGGGCGGCATCAAGACGGTGAAATCCGTTGACGAGATCGAAGGCCCGATTGACGCCGCCTTCATCGCGGTGAAGCGCGAACCGACGATTGAGATCGTGCGCGCGCTGCGCGCCAAGGGCTGCGGCGGCGCCGTGATCTATGCCGCGGGCTTTGCCGAGGCTGGCTCGGCCGACTTGCAGGACGAATTGATCAAGGCCGCCGACGGCATGCCGCTGATGGGGCCGAACTGCTATGGCTTTGTGAACGGCCTTTCCCGCGCCGCCCTGTGGCCGGATGAACATGGCGTGAAGCTGCGCGAAACAGGCGTGGCCATCATCACCCAATCCGGCAACATTGCCTGCAACCTCACCTTCACGCGGCGTGAGCTGCCGCTCGCCGCCATTTTCACCATCGGCAACCAGGCGGATGTGGATATCGCCCGCATGGTGGAGGCGCTTGCCGAAGACCTGCGCATCACCGCCATCGGCCTGCATATCGAGGGCTTGAAGGATGTGGCCGCCTTTGCCCGCGTTGCGGCGCGCGCGCGGGAATTGAAAAAGCCCATCGTGGCGCTGAAAACCGGCAAGTCCGAACAGGGCGCCAAGGTGACGATGAGCCACACCTCATCGCTCTCCGGCGCGGACCAGCTTTATGACGCGATGTTCGCGCGCTATGGCGTGGCCCGCGTGGGCACAGTGACGGCGCTGGCCGAAACGCTGAAGTTCCTGCACCATGAAGGCCCGCTCACCGGCACCACGCTCGTCTCCCACTCCTGCTCCGGCGGCGAGGCGGCACTGATCGCCGACATGGCCGTGGGCCGCAAGGCCTCCTTCCCGCCCTTCAAGCCGGAATTGAAACCGAGGATTTCCGCCACACTCAATGAGTTCGTGGCGATCGACAACCCGCTCGACTATCACACCTTCATCTGGAACAACGAGGCGGCGTTGACCGCCACCTTCACGGCCACGCTGTCCGGCGGCTTTGATTGCGGCGTTTTGATTTTGGATACGCCCACCCTGCCCCAGATGGATGCCAGCGCCTGGTATAAGACCGCCCGCGCCTGGGCCAATGCCGCGCATGCCAACAAGGCCCGCGCTGTCGTCGTCACCTCGCTGCCTGAAAACATGCCGCATGCCATGGCTGAGGAACTTGCCGCCCAAGGCATCGCTCCGATGTATGGCTTTGATGACCTGTTCACGGCTGTAGAAGCGGCGGCATCGATTGGTGAGAATTGGGCGCGGCATGAAGAACTCCCCACCCTTCGTCATCCCGGCGAAAGCCGGGACCCCGCTTTGAGCCTGCTCACCGAATTTGCAGGCAAGCAGCTATTGAAAAAGTCTGGCCTCACCGTGCCGGAAGGAGCCACCTGCAAAATCGCGGATGCTGGCAAAGCCGCTGCCAAACTGGGCTTCCCCGTGGTGGTAAAAACCTCCTCAGACTCCATCGCCCACAAGACTGAGGCGGGTGGTGTGGCACTGAACCTGAAATCCGAGGCCGAGGCGCAAGACGCAGCCAATCGCATGGCCGCATTGGGGCCCCAAGTGCTGGTGGAAAAAATGGTGCAAGGTGCTGTTGCCGAACTCATCATCGGTGTGAAGCGTGACCCGCAATTCGGCCTTGCCCTTGTGGTGGGCGCGGGCGGCATTCTCACTGAACTGTTGAAAGACTCAGCCACCCTGCTCCTGCCCACCAGCCGCGCTGAAATCACCCGCGCGCTGGAAGGCCTTCGCATCTGGAAACTGGTGCAAGGCTATCGCGGCAAGAAGGGCGACGCCGAAGCCATCATCAAGGCGGTTGAAGCCGTGGCCGCCTTCGCCGCCGCCCACGAAACCAGACTTGAAGAACTTGATATCAACCCGCTCTTCGTGCTGCCGCAAGGTGCTGTGGCCGCCGATGCCTTGATCAGAATGAGGACGAAATGACATCCCCCATCCGCGTAGAAAAACATGGTGCAATCCTTGAAGTCACCATCGACCGCCCCAAGGCCAATGCCATTGATGCCGTGACCTCGCGCATCATGGGCGAAACCTTCGCCGCCTTCCGTGATGACCCCGCCTTGCGCGTGGCCATCCTCACGGGCGCTGGCGAAAAATTCTTCTGCCCCGGCTGGGATTTGAAGGCCGCGGCCGCCGGCGAAGCGCCAGACTCGGACTATGGCGTGGGTGGCTTTGGCGGCTTGCAGGAATTGCCGGGCCTCAACAAGCCGGTGATCTGCGCGGTGAATGGCCTGGCTTTCGGCGGCGGCTTCGAGATCATGATCTCGTGCGACATCATCCTGGCTGCAGAACACGCCACTTTCGCCCTGCCAGAAATCCGCTCCGGCACGGTGGCCGATGCCGCAACGATCAAGCTGCCGCGCCGCATCCCTTATCATGTGGCCATGGAAATGCTGTTCACCGGCCGCACGGTGGATGCCAAGGAGGCTAAGCACTGGGGCCTGATCAATGAGATCCTGCCCGCAGACAAGCTGATGGCCCGCGCCCGCGAAGTGGCCGCCCAGCTGGCCGATGGCCCGCCGCTGGTGTTTGCGGCGATCAAGGAGGTGGACCGCGAAACTGCCCACCTGCCCGTGCAACAGGCCTTCAACATGGTGACCAAGCGCAAGCTGCCCACCGTTGACAAGCTCTATTCATCTGAAGATCAGCTAGAGGGCGCCCGCGCCTTTGCCGAGAAGCGCAAGCCCGTCTGGAAGGGGAAATAACCCTTCCACTGCCACTCAAACGCGAAAAGGCCGCCTTTCACAAGGCGGCCAGGCGCACCCAGCGGGGGGTGTTGAGGAGGGAGGGGAGGCTCACACCATCCAGATGCGGGAGCTCAGATGCACTTTCACGAAGTTGTCTTCGAGCATGCGGGTGGCCGCCGGATCAACCGTGAAAACCTTGCGAACCAGAGACTTGAAAGCCGCGGTGGAGGACTTGCCGGCGGTGGAGTTGATGATCTTGGCCATGATGTTTAACCTTCATTAAGAACTATTTGATGGTCCATAAGTAGCACCTTGAGAATCCAAGCACAAACGACTAATTCTCACTGCATCATCAAATTTCTTTTGAAGATTGACACAATTTCGCCATGCTTGAGCTGTTCCCCGGCCTGCGCGCCCTGCGGTCTTTCCATGCCGCCGCCCGCCATTTGAGCTTCACCAAGGCTGCCGATGAGCTGGGCGTCACCCCAGCCGCCATCAGCCACCAGATCAAGGAAATCGAGGATCAGCTGGGCGTCAGCCTGTTCCTTCGCACCAGCCGCTCCATGGCGCTGACGCGGGAGGGCGAGATTCTGGCCACCGCCAGCGCCGAAAGCCTGGAAATGCTGGGCCGCGCCATCAAGCGCATCAAGCGGCTGGAGGCGCGCAACCAGCTCAAGGTTTCGGCCTCGGCCTCCATTGCCGCCAAATGGCTGGTGCCGCGGCTGGACAGCTTCCTTGAAATTGCCCCCGGCGCCGACGTGCGGGTGGACGTTTCCACCTCCTCCGCCGCGCTGGATTTCGAGCGCGAGGACATCGACATCGCCATCCGCTTTGGTGATGGCAAATATCCGGGCCTGGAGGCCACGCTGCTGTTCCAGGACACGGTGTTCCCCGTGTGCAGCCCCTCCATCATCACGCCGGAAACGCCGCTGAAGCAGCCGCGAGACCTCTTGAAGCACAAGCTCATCCACCTAGACTATGAAGCCCAAGGCACACCCTGGCCGAATTGGAAGATGTGGATGGCCGCCGCCGGCATCAAGGATTTCGATGACCGTTCCGGCCTGCACTTCCGCCAGACCTCGCTCACCGTGCAGGCCGCGATTGACGGCATGGGCGTGGCGCTGGGCGATTCCAACCTTGTGGCCGATGACCTTGCCGCCGGGCGTCTGGTGAAGCCCTTTGCGCTGGCCCTGCGCGCGCCGCCGCAATTTGCCTATCATGTGGTGACACCGCGCCTGCCCTCCACCAACCCGTTGGTGGCCCTGTTCCGCGATTGGTGCCTGAAGCAGGCGCGCGAGACCGAGGCCGCCTTCACACAAAACCCGCAATGAAGCGGCAAGCCCTGTAGCCATGATCACCCGCCGCACCTTCCTGAAGAAGCTTGGCGCCTTGACCGCTGCTGGCACGGGCACCGCCTCCTATGCCTTTGTGCTGGAGCCGCGCTTCATGCTGAACACCACGGTGAAAAGCTTCACCCCGCCGGGCTGGACGCCTGGCCTGAAGCTGCGCGCCGTGCTGCTGGCCGACCCGCATGTGGTGGAGCCCTACATGCCCCTTTCCCGCTGGCAGGCGGTGATTGAGGCCGCCAACGCGCTGGCGCCGGATGTGGTGTTCCTGCTGGGCGACTATGTTTCCGGCCTGCACCCGCGGCTGGCCACTGTGCCGGTTGCAGACACAGCGCGCGCCGCCGCTCGGCTGAAGGCACCGCTGGGCGTTTACAGCGTCAATGGCAACCATGATTGGTGGGGCGACGCCCATGTCCAGAAAACCATGCAAGGCCCGCCTGAGGCGCAGCGCGCCTTTGAGGACGCGGGCATTGCCGTGCTGGCCAACCGTGCCGTGCGGCTGGTGAAGGACGGCCAGCCCTTCTGGGTGACAGGCACCGACAGCACGGTGGCCTTCCACAACCGCGGCCACGGCTTCATCAGCATGGCCGATTTGCCCCGCACGATGAACCAGGTGACTGATGATGCGCCGATCATCCACCTCGCGCATGAGCCTGACCTGTTCGTGGATGTGCCGCGCCGCGTTTCCCTCACCCTCTCGGGCCACACCCATGGCGGCCAGCTGCGCATCGCCGGCTATTCGCCCGTTGTTCCCTCCGGCTATGGCAACCGCTTTGCCTATGGCCATGTGGTTGAAAACGGCCAGCACCTTTTCGTGTCCGGCGGGCTTGGCGTTTCCACCATTCCGTTCCGTTTCGGCGTGCCGCCGGAAATCAATGTGCTGGAACTAGGCTGAGGATTTCAGCGCCGGGTGCTGGCGGAACATGCCCACCGGCATCTGTTCGAAATCAATGACCGCACCATTCATCATCTGCGCCGAGGGCGAGACGAGATAGGCCACGAGATCGGCCACGTCTTCGGGCAGGATGTGCCGCCCGCCGGGCAGCTCCGCGCCGAACTTCTCCGCCCAATCCGGCGGCTGGCCCGTGGCGGCCTGAACGGCGCGCTCCCCCTCGGTCAGCGCCCAGCCCAGCGCAATGGCAAAGCTGCGGATGCCGTCCCAGGCAAACTCCTGCGCCGCATGCTTGGTGAGCGCAATGAGCGCCGCCTTGCTGCCGGAATAGACGCCCAGATTGGGCAAGCCGCCATAGGCGATCATTGAGGAGACATTGATGATCGTGCCGCCGCCTTGCGCCTTCATCACCTTGGCGGCTTCCTGCATCAGGAACAGCGGCGCCTTGACGTTCACGTCAAACAGGCCCTGATAGGTTCCCAGCGTGGCATCGGCAATGCCGGAGCGCGCCGTGTTGCCCGCCGCATTGAACAGAACATCCAGCCGCCCGAATTTCGCAAGGCAAGCCGCCACAGCGCGGGCTGGTGTTGCGTCATCGCGAAGATCCGCCGCCAGCGTGGCCACCTGCCCCGGCCGCGCCAGCCTTGATGCGGTGGCAGCGAGGCCGTCTGCATTCCGGTCCACCAGCAGCACGCCGGAAAAACCTTCGCCCAGCAGCTTGGCCGCGGCGGCAGCGCCAAGGCCCTGCGCGCCGCCAGTGATCAACGCAACGCGCGCCACGCTCAATCCGTCACGATGATCTGGGTGCGGCCCCGGCCATACTTCTCCACCAGCGCAAACAGCTTGGCGGCATTGTCGGGGTGCAGGCGCACGCAGCCATGGCTGGCCGGGCGGCCGAGCGACTTGATGTGATAGGAGCCATGGATGGCGATGCCGCCATCAAAGAACACTGAATTCGGCATCGGTGAGTTGTCATACTTCTTGGAGAACCACACCTTGGCAAGGCGCTGCACACGGAATGTGCCGCGCGGCGTGTGATAGCCAACACCGGCGGTGGAAACCGCCCAACTGCCGGTGGGCCAGCCATTCACCGTGAGATAAAGGCTCTGGCTATGCACGCTGATATGCGCCACCACGATGGGCGGCAAGGCCGGCACATGCTTGCGCTTGTGATGCGCCGAGGCTTCCGCCCCGCCCGCCCACAGCATTGCCACGACAACCAGCACCCCGCCCAATATCTTGCGCATCCGCGTCCGCCCTTGAGAATCTCGACAAGGCCGCACATTCGCAGAGCAGCGGCCCGCAAGGCAAGGCCCGCATGCTGCATCGCCAAAATTTCGTCAAATGGCCGGAGGCCTAGTCCGAAATCACAATGCGGGTGCGACCCATGCCGTAGCGTTCGACAAGGGCGAACAGTTCGGCCGCATGCTGCGGCAGCAGGCGCACGCAGCCATGGCTGGCCGGATGGCCCAGCGAGT
>JAGWTZ010000023.1 GCA_028868695.1 Alphaproteobacteria bacterium
CAATCTTGGAAAAATCCGCCACTTCCGCCGTGGCCTCGCGGATGCGATTGAGAAGGCGCAGGCGGTTTTCGCGGAAGGTGGGGTCCGGGTCATTCACGGTGACGCCTTCAAAGAAGGCATCAACCGGCACGCGCAGCTTGGCGATGGCTTTCATCGCGGCCTCGAAATCCTCGGCCTCCACGGCCTTGCGGGCGAGGCTGGAAGCCTGGCTGATGGCGGTGTGCAAAGCCTTCTCCTCGCCCTTGATGAGCTGGCTGGGGTTCACATCGCCACGGTAGGCCTTGCCATCCTTCTTTTCTTCGATGCGCAAAATGTTCGATGCGCGCTTGACGCCGGCGAGCAGATTCTTGCCGTCATCGGTGGCGAGGAAGTTGGAGAGCGCATCGACACGGCGCGTGACCATCAGCAGATCATCCTGCCCGCCCAGCGAGAACACCGCGTCAATCAAATCATGCCGCGCGCCTTGGTCCTTGAGATAGACTTTCAGGCGATCGGCGAAGAAGGCGAGGAGTTCTTCTCCACCACGGTTCATGGGCACGCGCAGGTTCTTGTCGATGATGATGCGGATCACCCCCAGCGCAGCGCGGCGCAGGGCGTAAGGATCCTTCGAGCCCGTGGGCTTTTCGTCAATCGCCCAGAAGCCCACCAGCGTATCCAGCTTGTCGGCCAGCGCCACGGCCTGGCCAACCCTGGAAACCGGAATGGAATCGCTCGGGCCCTGCGGCTTGTAGTGATCGCGGATGGCGTCGGCCACTTCGGCGTCCACGCCTTGGTCCAGCGCATAATAGCGGCCCATGAGGCCCTGCAATTCGGGGAACTCGCCCACCATGCCGGAGACAAGATCGGCCTTGGCCAGCCTTGCGGCCTGTTTGGCTTTCTCCACATCGGCGCCAATGGTCTTGGCGATTTCGCCGGCCAGCGCCTCGATGCGCTGCACGCGCTCACCTTGCGTGCCCAGCTTGGCGTGGAAGGTGATGGCGTTCAGCTTGGCCAGATTGTCCGCCAGCGGCACCTTGCGGTCCTGGTCCCAGAAGAACTTGGCGTCACTCAGGCGCGCGGCGATCACCTTGTTGTTGCCGCGGATGATTTCGGCGCCGCCGTCCGAGGCGATCTGGTTGGAGACGAGAATGTATTTGTTGGCCAGCTTGCCGCCCGGCGCGCGCAAGCAGAAGCATTTCTGGTTGTTCTTGATGGTGGTGATGATCACTTCCGGCGGCACGCCGAGGAAGGCCTCGTCAAAAGCGCCCATCAGCACCACGGGCCATTCCACCAGCCCGGCCACTTCCTTGAGCAGGGCCTCATCCTCGATCAGTTCGAGGCCTTGGGCCATCGCCAGATTTTTCGCATCATGGCGGATGGCTTCAACACGCGCCTTCTCATCGACGATCACATGGCGCTTGGCCAAGGCCATGTCATAGTCATCAAAGCGCTTGACGCTGACTTCGCCGGGCGAAAGGAAGCGGTGGCCGCGCGTGGTGTTGCCGCTCTTGATGCCATCCACTTCAAGGGGCACCACTTCGCCATCAAAAGTGCAGATGATGGAATGCAGCGGGCGCACCCAGCGCAAGGTGCCAGCACCCCAGCGCATGGATTTGGGCCAGGGGAAATTGCGGATCACCTGGGGCAGCAATTCGGCCACCACATCAGTTGTGGCGCGGCCGGCTTTCTTGATGGTGGCGATGTAGAACTGGCCCTTCTTGTCGTCCTGCTTCGTCAGCTGATCCAGCGAAAGGCCGGTTGATTTGAGAAAGCCATCCAGCGCGGCCTGCGGGGCATCAACGCGCGGGCCCTTGCGTTCTTCCACAGTGTCCCTGGCTTTTTCGGCGAGGCCTTCGATGGCCAGCACCAGGCGGCGCGGCGTTGCGTGCTGGCGCGCACCTTCATAGGTGAGGCCCGCTTCCACCAAGCCATTGGTGATCAGGCTGCGCAAATCCTCCGCCGCCTTCACTTGCATGCGGGCAGGAATTTCCTCGGAAAACAGTTCAATCAAAAGCTCGGACATGGTTGCTGCGATTACCAGCGGAGGCCGCGCTTGTCATCCCGAAATGAAAAGCCCCGCCGGGTAAGGGCGGGGCTGAAACATCGGCATTTGGACGAAGGTCAGATCTTCTTGTGGCTGCCGTCGCAGAAGGGCTGGCCCGAAGTCTGCTTGCAGGTGCAGAACCACTTCTCGCCCGATTCTTCGGCCTTCCAGGCCACGGGCGTGAACTTGCCTTCCTTCTTGTGGCTGCCGTCGCAGAAGGGCTGCGACTTGGATTGGCCGCAGGAGCACCACCAATATTCCTTGCCGGCTTCCACTTGCACCGGAATGGGGGCCTTGCCCGCAACGTGACCTTTCATGCGCATTCTCCTCTAGGATGTGTAACAGCAAGAATTACACAATGAGGAGGAAACCGCAAGGGGTCAAGCTGCCGCACCGCCGCCCGAAGTCTTGCTCCAGGCGAGGCAGCAGGCCTTGGCCAGTTCGCGCACCCGCAGGATATAGGCCTGCCGCTCGGTGACGGAGATCACGCCGCGCGCATCCAAAAGGTTGAAGGCGTGGGAGGCCTTGATGCACTGGTCGTAAGCCGGCAGGGCCAGGCGGTGCAGGCCTTCGGTTTCACCGGCCTGCAGCAGGGCCGCGCATTCCTTCTCGGCATCCTTGAAATGCTGGAGGAGGATTTCCGTGTCGGCGTGTTCAAAGTTGAAGCGGGAATATTCCTGCTCGGCCTGCAGGAACACATCGCCGTAAGTGATCTTGCCTTCGCCTTCGAGGCCGTTGAAGTTCAGGTCATAGACGTTGTCAACATTCTGCACATACATGGCCAGGCGTTCGAGGCCGTAGGTCAGCTCGCCAGACACTGGCGTGCAATCCAGGCCGCCCACCTGCTGGAAATAGGTGAATTGCGAAACTTCCATGCCATCGCACCACACTTCCCAGCCCAGGCCCCAGGCGCCCAGCGTGGGGCTTTCCCAGTCGTCTTCCACAAAGCGGATGTCATGCAGTTTCGGGTCGAGGCCGATGGCCGCCAGCGAGCCGAGATAAAGCTCCTGCAGGTTGGGCGGCGATGGCTTGATGATGACCTGATACTGATAATAGTGCTGCAGCCGGTTGGGGTTTTCGCCATAGCGGCCATCCTTCGGGCGGCGCGAGGGCTGCACATAGGCCGCGGCCCAGTGCTTCGGCCCTACTGAGCGCAGCGTGGTGGCTGGGTGGAAGGTGCCGGCACCCACTTCCATGTCATAGGGCTGGAGGATCACACAGCCCTGCTTGGCCCAATAGGCGTGCAGCGTGAGAATCAGGTCCTGGAAGGCTTTGGTCGGTTGAAGGCTCATGGGCGCGGAATAGAGGAGTGCGGCGCTGCCGTCAAACACCTGCCCCTTGGCAGGATTGGGCATTGGCAGTGGAAAGGCGGCATTTTCCGGCGCGTTAACCATAGTTAACACTTTACTAACAGACTGTGCCAATGCAGGATGCGTGGCGATGCGGCGCTTTAACAAAATCGGGTTTGTCATGCGTAATCTTGCAATTGGAAAACTGGGCGGCTTTGGTTTGGCGCTTGGCCTTCTGGCCGCCGCCCCGGCGCAAGCCGCAGGCTTCATGAGCTGCGACCAGATCGCCACCGCTGCCGCCGACCAGGCCAGCAAGGACCAGCTTCAGCCGGCAGGTGATTTTGAGGGCACGGTGCCGGGCAAGGTGCTGGTGTTCGCTGCTGGGCAGAAATTCTACATGCCGGCCAAGCCTGCGGATGACCGCAGCTTTGCCTCCGCCTCGGTGTGGCAGCGCATGCGTGATTGGAACACCGCCTATTCAGACGCTTTCTGGCGCTGCAAGCACCCGGACCTGGCGGACAATTCCGAAACCATCATCATCCCCCTGCCACCCGTGCACAAATAAAACAGGGCAGGCGCCCAAATGAAAAAGGCCCGCGCCAATTGGCCGGGCCTTTTTGTTTGTGCTTTGCGCTGTTCAGTAGGCGCGTGAGATGCAGAAGGCAACGGCTTCGGTCAGAGCCGCTTTCCACTCACTGTCAGGGAAAATGGCCAGGGCATCAACGGCGATCGAACCATAGTGGCGGGCGCGTTCGATGGTGTCATTGAGTGCGCCATGGCGCTCCATCAGCTTGGTGGCGTAGATCAAGTCATCATCCGCCTGGTCGCCCTTTTCCATGACGCGCTGCCAGAAGGCGCGCTCCTTGGCTTCGCCGCGGCGGTAGGACAGCACGACCGGAAGGGTGATCTTGCGCTCGCGGAAATCATCGCCCACCGATTTGCCAAGCTCGGCCTGCTTGCCGGAATAATCCAGCGCGTCATCGACCAGCTGGAAGGCGATGCCAAGGTTGCGGCCATAGGAATCCAGCGCCTCTTGCTCCTTGCGCGGGCGTGCCGCGATCACCCCGCCCACCCGGGCGGCAGCCTGGAACAGGGCGGCGGTCTTGGCGCCCACCACCTTGAGATAGGCATCTTCTGTCGTTGAGGTGTCTTGCGACACGGAAAGCTGCAGCACCTCGCCTTCGGCAATGGTGCAGGCAGCGTCGGACAGGATGCGCAGGCATTCAAGGCTGCCGGTTTCCACCATCATCTTGAAGGCCTGGCCCAACAGATAATCGCCCACCAGAACCGAGGCCTGGTTGCCCCAGATGACGCGGGCGGCTTCCTTGCCGCGGCGCATGTCGCTTTCATCCACCACGTCGTCATGGAGCAGGGTTGCCGTGTGCATGAATTCCACCGACATGGCGAGCTTCAGGTGATGCAGGCCGCCATAGCCGCACATGCGCGCGGCGGCCACCGTCAGCATCGGGCGGATGCGCTTGCCGCCGGAATTGATCAGGTGCCCGGCCAGTTCGGGAATCAGCTCCACATGGCTCTGGGCCTTTTCGAGAATGAACTCATTGACCAGCGCCATGTCCGCAGCCGTGAGTTTAACCAGGTTGTCCAAACTGGCCTTCGGCTTCTCACCGCTGCCGTCAAAGGCGATCACGATACCCATCTACAGTTCCTTTTTGTCTTACTATGCCGGGGCTTAGGCCATTCTGCGAAGGTGGCGCATTGCCGCTGGCACCGGACATGATATTCCGGTAACCGTTCGATAACCATAGATGTTTAGTTTGGGGTGGATGGAATTGGCCACTGAACTTTCCCCCACTGCGCAAGCCCGCACTGCCTCGGCAGCGGCGGTGCCTGCCTCCATGACGGACGATGCCTTCCTGGGCGGCCGGTTGCAGATCCTGCAACCTGAAAAGGGTTACCGCGCCGGCATTGACGCGGTGTTTCTGGCCGCCGCCATTCCCGTGGCGGAGGGGGAAACGGTTTTCGAGGCCGGCATCGGTGCCGGCGTGGCCTCGCTTTGCCTTTTGTCGCGCAGCCCCACGGCCCATGTGACGGGCATTGAATCCAACACCCGCTATGCCGTGCTGTGCGAGCAGAACGCCAAGCGCAACAATTTTGCCCGGGCGCTGCGCGTCATCCATGCGGATGTGAAGGATGCGATGCGCCGCGATCTCGCCAACATGCCGGAACACGGCTCATTCTCGCATGCCTTCGCCAACCCGCCCTTCTTCGATGAAGGCAAGGTGACGGCCTCGCCCTCGCTTCTCAAGGCACAGGCGCATGCCTTTGGGCCGGATGACCTGGAACTTTGGATCAAGCTGTTGCATTCGATGGTGACAATGCGCGGCACCGTCACCCTCATCCACCGCGCCGAGACGCTGGGCAAGCTGCTTACCTCGATGGAAAGCAAGTTCGGCGACATCCGGGTGGCTCCGCTTTATGCCCGCGAAGGCTCGGCTGCCTCGCGTGTCATCGTGCAAGGTGTCAAAGGCTCGCGCGCGCCGATGCAGCTTTTGCCCGGCCTGGTTTTGCACAATGAGGACAACAGCTTCACCCTGGATGCCGAGGCTGTGCTGCGCGAGGGTGCAACCTGGCGGTTGCGCTAGCTTGATCAGGCGGCATACAGCGCCTATCTCTCGTCCATGTTCAAGCGCCTGAAGCGGCTGTTCCGCAAATCCCGCCCCATCATCCATGTCGTGCGCCTGGAAGGGGCCATCATGTCTGGCCGCGGGCCCGCCGCCAGCCTCAATGACAAGGCGCTGGAGCCCATTCTCGCCAAAGCCTTCCGCAAGGGTGTTGCCGCGGTGGCGCTGGCCATCAATTGCCCCGGCGGCTCGCCCGTGCAATCGGCGCTGATTGGGGCGCGCATCCGCCAACTGGCCGCCGAAAAGCAAATTCCGGTTCTGGCCTTCTGCGAGGATGTGGCGGCCTCGGGCGGCTATTGGCTGGCCTGCGCCGCCGATGAAATCTATGCGGACGAAAATTCCATCATCGGTTCAATCGGCGTGATCTCCGGGTCTTTCGGCTTTCCCAAGGCGCTGGCCAAGCTGGGCGTGGAACGGCGGGTTTATACGGCGGGGGATTCGAAAAGCACCAATGACCCCTTCAAGCCGGAAAACCCCAGGGAAGTTGCCCGGCTGAAAGGCCTGCTTGGCGAGATCCATGACAGCTTCAAGGCCATGGTGCGCGAGCGCCGCGCCGGCAAATTGAAGGCGGATGAGAAAACCCTGTTCGACGGCAGTTTCTGGACCGGGCGCAAGGCGCTGGAACTTGGCCTGGTGGATGGGCTGGGGCACCGCAACGAAATTCTCAAGCAGCGCTTTGGCGAGAATGCCGAGATTGACGAAATGTCTCCCGCCAAGCCCTTTGCGGCGCGGCTTTTCGGCCTGGGCAGCCGCCATGCTTTGGCCACAGAGTTAACAGACAGTTTCTTAACGGCAATCGAACAACGCGCCTTGTGGCAGCGTTTCGGCTTGTGATAGCCTGTGCCGGATAGAGGAGAGAACCATGAGTTTTCTGCGTAACGTTGTGATGCTGGGGCTGGGCCTGCTGGTGGTGAAAACCGTGCAGCGCGCCATCGAAAACGCCGAAGCCCAGCGCGTGAAGGTGAAGGCCAAGGCTGATGACGTGGCCGCCAAGATGCCCAAGCTGAAGCTGGACCCTGTGACCGGCGTCTATCGCCCTGAAGCGTGAGCACTGACGTTGAACACCGGCTGGCGCAGGTTTATGGCGCCAGCAACTCCTCGGCCCTGTCGCAAACCTATGATGACTGGGCCGCCAGCTATGATGAAGACATGCTGGCCACGGGCTATGCCCACCCCGCCGTGATTTGCGGCCTCACCGCGCGCTATGTTCCGCATTTGGCATCACCCATTCTCGATGCAGGCGTGGGCACCGGCAACATCGGCCAATTGCTCCACACCATCGGCTATTCCAACCTTGTGGGCCTCGACATGTCCCCCGGCATGCTGGCCAGGGCGAAGGCGCGCGGCGTTTATGCCAGCCTGCTGCAGGGTGTGCTGGGCGAAAGGCTGGATCTGCCCAGCGCGTCACATGACGCGATGATTTCCACCGGAACCTTCACCACGGGCCATGCCCCGGCTGCCGCGTTTGATGAATTGGCCCGGGTGGTGCGCCCGGGCGGGCATTTGATTTTCACGGTGGGGACCACGGTTTGGGTTGAAAACGGCTTTCACACCAAACTGGCCAGCCTTTGTGCGCAAGGCGTTTTGCGGCCCGTTTGGGAAAGCCCAATCTATCACCCCATGCCCCATTCCAAGACGGAAGCGCATTTCACCACCCGCGCGCATGTCTATCAGCGGGTTTGAAGGCCTGGGCAGCGGCTGAAACCGCGCCCGCGGGCTACTTGGCCTTCTGGGCGCGTTCCAGGCCCTGCATGATCAGCTTTTCAGCCTCAATGGCGTTGCCCCAGCCTAGAACCTTCACCCATTTGCCGGGCTCCAGATCCTTGTAGTGCTCAAAGAAATGCTCGATCTGCTTGATGGTGATGTCTGGCAGGTCGAGGTAGTTGTGCACGTTCTCATAACGGCGGGTGAGCTTGGGCACCGGCACGGCGATCACCTTTTCGTCAAGCCCGGCCTCATCCTGCATTTTCAGAACGCCCACCGGCTTGCAGGCCACCACGGCGCCGGGAATGATGGCGCGGGCATTGGCGATAAGCACGTCCACCGGGTCGCCGTCATCGGAGAGGGTGTGGGGGATGAAGCCATAGTTCCCGGGATAGCGCATCGAGGTGTAGAGGAACCGGTCCACCACCAGGGTTCCGGCCGCCTTGTCCATCTCATATTTGATCGGCTCGCCGCCCACCGGCACTTCAACAATCACGTTGATTTCCTTGGGAAGGTTCTTACCGGCGGAGATGGCATCGATGCGCATGGCGGGGTTCCTGTTGCTGTCAAACAGCATTCCTATCGCAGTTTGCAAATTTGATGAAGGCTGAATAGTGTCTGCCCAAAAGAAGTTGGGAGGTTTGCTTGCTGAAATCTGTACATCCGCTGCTGAATGCCGAGGTTCTCTATGCCATGCGGCAAATGGGCCATGGTGATGACCTGGTGATCGCCGACACCAACTTCCCGGCTGAAACGGTTGCACGGGAGACCACTTTTGGGCGGCTTTTGCGCATAGATGCCGACTTGCCTGGCACCGTGCGGGCCGTCTTGTCGCAATTTCCGCTTGATACCTTCGTGGACAACGCCGCCCGGAGGATGGAGGTGGTGGGCAAACCCGCTGAAGTGCTGCCCATTCATGCCGAAGTGCAGAGGGAAATTGATGCGGCAGAAGGGGCGGGCAAATTCAAGCTGGTGGGTGTTGAGCGCTTTGCCTTTTACGAGGCGGCCAAAAAATCATTTGCGGTGATCCAGGCCCATGAGCGGCGCTTCTATGGCTGCTTCATCTTCAAGATGGGCGTCATCCCGCCTGAGCAGGGCTTCTGAGCCATGGCAAAATCCGGTGTCGCCATTCTGGGCATCTATGCCGCCGACCTGCAGTTCACCGCCAAGCGCCAGCCGGTGATGGGCGAGACGATCCTTGGCTCCAAGTTCGGCCTTGGGCCGGGGGGCAAGGGTTCCAACCAATCGGTGGCCGCGGCGCGGGCGGGGGCGAAAGTCACCTTCATCTCGCGCGTCGGCAAGGACACATTCGGCGATGCGGCGCTGGCCATGTATGCCAAGGAGGGCATCACGGCGCGCATTCCGCAGGATGAGCATCACGCCACAGGTGCCGCCTATATCTTCCTGGAGGAAGGCACGGGGGGCAATGCCATCATCGTGGTGCCGGGTGCGGCGGGGCAGGTGGGGCTTGCCGATGTGGAAGCGAACCGCGATGTGATCACCTCTTCCGCCGTGTTCATGGTGCAGCTTGAAACGCCGGTGGAAACCGCGCTGGCCGGGCTGAAGCTGGCCAAGGGGGCAGGGGTCACCACCATCTTCAACCCCGCCCCGGCGGCCAAGCTCGGTGATGAGATCTATCGCTACAGTGATTATTGCACGCCGAATGAGAGCGAGGCCGCGGCGCTGACGGGTGTTGCGGTGACGGACATCGCCTCGGCGCGAAAGGCGGCGGATGTGCTTCTCTCAAAAGGCGTGGGCACGGCGCTGATCACGCTTGGCGCGCAGGGCTCGCTTCTGCATGGGCAGGGAATTTCCGTTCACATTCCGATTTTCAGCGCAGGCAAGGTGGTGGACACCACGGGGGCGGGCGATGCCTTCAATGGCGGCTTTGCTGCGGCGCTGGCGCGGGGGGCGGGTGCTGAGGAAGCGGCGCGCTTTGGCGCAGCCGTGGCCGGCATTTCAGTCACACGCTATGGCACCGCGCCTTCGATGCCTTACCTTCATGAAGTTGAGGCGCTGTTGAAAGGCGCTTAGAATCCAGCACAAATTCCGTCATGCCCGCGAAAGCGGGCATCTCTGTTTTGAGTTCGGTGCAGAATGATGGAATTTCGATCGCAACAGGGATTCCCGCTTTCGCGGGAATGACGAGGCTGAAATATGAGTTTTGCAACGGTTGCCCATTCGTACAATCCCGATGCGCCCTTCATTCTGGGCGATGACGGCCGGGATTTCACCCATGGCGCCTTCTGGGCGCTGGCGGGCAGGCTGGCGCAGGCATTGGCCCAGGCCGGGGCAAGGCCTGGTGACCGCATTGCCGTGCAGGTGGAAAAATCGGTTGAAGCTGTGGCGCTGTTTTATGCCTGCCTGCGCGGCGGCTTTGTGTTCCTGCCGCTCAACACGGCCTATACCGCCAGCGAGATTGACTATTTCCTGTCGGATGCGGAGCCCGGCATCTTCATCACCGCGCCGGGCAAGCCGCAAGCGCGGGTGGCCAAGCAGCTGACGCTTGATGACAAGGGCGGCGGCACGCTGATGGAACTTTTGGCCGGTTGCGATGGGGCGGTGGCGGATGCGCCTTCCAGCGCTGATACGCTATGCGCCATTCTCTACACCTCCGGCACCACAGGCAAATCCAAGGGCGCGATGCTCAGCCAAGGCAACCTCCTCTCCAACGCCGAGGCGCTGATGCAGGAATGGCGCTTCGCGTCTGCCGACACGCTGATCCACGCGCTGCCTGTTTATCACACGCATGGGCTTTTCGTGGCCATGAACACGCTGTTTCTGGTGGGCGGGAAAATGCTGTTCCGCCGCAAGTTTGATGCGGCCGATGTGTTGCGCCTGATGCCGCAAGCCACGGTGCTGATGGGGGTGCCCACCTTCTACACACGCCTGCTGCAGCAAGAGGGCCTGACGCGCGAGGCCTGCAAGACGATGCGCCTGTTCGTTTCAGGTTCCGCTCCACTGTTGGCGGAAACGCACCGTGATTTTGAGGCGCGCACCGGCCATGCGATCCTTGAGCGCTATGGCATGACCGAAACCAACATGAACACCTCGAACCCCTATGAGGGCAAGCGCAAGCCCGGCACGGTGGGCTTCGCACTGCCGGGCATCGCGGTGCGGGTGCGCGAGGGCATGATCGAGGTGAAAGGCCCCAACGTCACGCGCGGCTATTGGCGCAACGAGGAAAAGACCAAGGCCTCCTTCACCGGTGACGGCTTCTTCATCACCGGCGATCTCGGCTATTTCGATGATGAAGGCTATGTGGTGATCAATGGCCGCGGCAGCGATCTCATCATCACCGGCGGCTTCAATGTCTACCCCAAGGAGATCGAAGAGAAGATCGACGCCATGCCCGGCGTGGTGGAAAGCGCGGTGATCGGCCTGCCGCATGCCGACTTTGGCGAGGCGGTGACGGCGGTGGTGGTGCCCAGGAAGGGCGCTGCCCTTGACGGCGCGGCGATGATTGCCGAACTGCGCGTTTCACTGGCCGCCTTCAAGGTGCCCAAGTCCATCCACTTCGTGGAGGAGCTGCCGCGCAACACCATGGGCAAGGTGCAGAAGAAAGTGCTCAGGGAAAGATTTGGCTGAGGCGCGGCCGGCGCTGCACCGTCATGGATGCTTCGGTGGCAGATAGCCCGCCCAGGCGAGCAGATGGATGCCGCCGCCCAGCACCATCAGCAGGCCCAGCAACAGCACCAGCGTTGTGGGGAACAGCCGTGGCTGCAAACGGCCGGGCGGGTGCTTTTCCAGCCAATACATCCAGCCGGCCAGGCCAAGGCCCGCCAGAAACACCGCCGCGGAGATGATCAGATCGGCATTCCACACCATTTTCAGGCTGTTACAGGAAAGGTTGACAGGGCGGAAGCCTTCCCCTATGCGATGGCCCAATTCAAGGGGCTTTGCCCCAAGTTGGGTATAAAGCCATGAAAGTTCGCAATTCTCTGAAATCGCTGGCCAAGCGCCATCGTGACAACAAGCTGATCCGCCGCAAGGGCCGGATCTACATCATCAACAAGACCAACCCGCGCTTCAAGGCCCGCCAGGGCTGAACGCTGACGGTTTCGTTTTCGCCGCGCCAGGCCTTCCTGGCGCGGTTTGTTTTGTTTGGCGCGGACCAGCGCGGCGAGTATGATGGCGCCCATGCGATTTGCTTTTGGCGTTTTGGCTTTGGTGCTGGCTTGCGGCCCCGCGCTGGCGGAAGATGTGCAGAGCCAGCCCTCCGCCTCGGCCACAACAACGATTCCCGTTGCCCCGCTCACGCCACAGCAGAAACAGGCGCTAGAGCTTGACCAGCTTCTGGGCAAGCTGCACAGCGCGCCGAAGGCGGCCGATGTTTCAAAACTTGAAGGCGACATTTTTGCGCTGTGGGCGCGTAACGATTCTCCCACCGCCGTTGTGCTGCTGCGCGAATCCTCGGCCGCCATCGATGCCCGGGATTTTGATCCGGCCGAGCAAATGCTCTCACAGCTTCTCGAGACCTATCCCGATTTTGCCGAAGGCTGGAACCGCCGCGCCGCGCTCTACTATCTGATGAAGCGCTATGACGCCGCATTGATTGACGTGGACCACGCGCTGGCGCTGGAGCCGCGGAATTTCGGCGCGCTGATCGGCAAGGGCATGATCCTGCGCGCCCAGAAGAAGAGCGATGAGGCCGTCGCCGTGCTCAAGGAAGCGCTGGCCGTCAACCCGCATCTCGAGATCGTGCGCGACACGATCAAGATGATCGAAAAAGAATCACCGCATGTGTGATCTGCCGCGCGGATGCGCAGCGTGAATTTGCCGTAAGCTGAATTTTCCGGCGCGTTATACGCCTTCTGCATGCCAGACATTCAGGGCCGGAAATCCGCGAAGGATTGATGCTGCGTGCCGCGTCTTCCTGTTCGACGATGCAATGTTGCACCGTTTTCAAAATCCGAAAACTGGCTCCTCATTCCATGACCAGCCGTGGTTCGCCTTTTGATTCACTTTGCTCAGCAGACTGAGCCTTGAACAGGAGAGTATCATGAAAAAGACATTCATCTTCGCAGTTGCCGCCAGCGCCATCCTCATGTCCGGCGCGGCCTTCGCGAATGACTATAATGGCAGCACCTATGGCACGGTGGTGAGCCTTGACCGCGTGGATGGCTCGATTTCGCTGGCCAATGGCGATTCCTTCAATGTGGTGTTCCCTGATGAGCTGCGGCACATCAGGGTTGGCGAGAAGGTGCAGATCCTTTTCGACAATGGCAACGCCTATTCGGTGAGCCGCGGCTGACGCGGGAACGCCTGACATGAAAAGGCCCGCCGCGGAACTTCCGGGGCGGGCCACATTCTCAAATCAAATGCGTTGAAGCGGGCCGGGCCTAGTTGTCCAGCGCGCCAATCTTCATGGGCAGCGGGGCCAGGCCTTGGTCACTGCCAAGGTCCACCTTGTCCTGTTCATTGACCATCAGGTCGCCCTTGCCTTCGGCGGCGTGCTGCGGTTCCTGATCCATGGCGCCAGTGGCCACCGTGCCATCGAGCTTTGCGGCCTTGGGCAGTGCGTCCTGGTCCACGGCGCCGATCAGCGGCGGCTGGCCATCACGGCGGATGGCGGCGTCATTCTGCAGGAACAGCTGCGGCCACCAGTTGATGTCGCTGCCGCCGGCCGAGGCGATCATCGGCTTGATCACCGGAACGCCCTTGGCGTTGCCGTTGCGCAGCTCGGTGGCCAGGCTGGATTTGCCCTTGGTCAAAGGCTTCTGGATGGTGGTGTCTTCAGCGGCGGCCTGCATCAGCGTGCCCAGGCTGTCGGCCACGGGCGAAGGCAGGTCCTTGCCGGTCTGGCTGGGCGGCGGGGCAGAGGCGGCGTTGATGCGGATCATCTTCGGCTCGGCCTTCATGTTGGCGGCGGCCATCAGCATGATTTCAACCGGCTTCAGGCGTGGCTTGGGAACCACGCGGCCCTGGGTGACGGTGGCATCCGGCGCATCCGCGCCATCGCCTTCATCGCCGGCATCAGCCACAATGGCGGCCTTGGCAGCCTTGGCCTTCGGGTTTTGCGAGGCATCCTGCGCCAGATCACCCAGCGAGGCCATCTGGTCTTCGGAAACGGCGGTGCCCTTCGGCTTGATCGCGGGCTTGGCCGGGGCCTCGGAGGCATCGGCGCTCAGGTCGGCCATGTCAGACTGGCCGGTGGCGTTATAGATGCCGCCCTTGTCGGCGGGCGCCGCGGCGGCCACCTGAGAGGGGGCGGCGTCATCGGCGATGGGCTTCTTGCCGAGGCCGAACAGCTTGCTGATGAAGCCGGGCGGTGATTTCTTGTCGTCAGCCGAAGCCACTTCGGTTTCGGTGCTGAAGCTGCCGCCATGGGTCATGTGGCGGCCGATGAATTTCTTGCCGTCGCGGAAGATCATCGCCATCTGCGAAGGCGAAATGTAGGGGCCCCAATGGCGCACGTGGCCCGAGTCCACATGCAGGAAGCCGGTGGGGCCGCCAGCCGAGCGGTAATAGCCCACGCCGCCCACCTGGCGCACCAGCGCCACGTTGCGGATCTTCAGTGTGGGCACGTCGGTCAGATAGAAGTCGATGGCCTTGCCATGCATGTGCTGGCTTTCCTTGGCCACGTGGCGGCCAATGCGGTGCAGCATGGCATTGGTGGCGGGAGAGCGGTAGCCGCAGACAATGTGAATGGGGGCGTGCGAGCCCAGGTCTTCATGCAGTTCCCACACCAGGTCGATGGTGCGCGGGTCGATGGTGATGGTCTGGTCCTTGCGCCAATCGCGCAGCAGATAGTTGATCTGCTTCATGGCCGAGGGAACGTAACGGCCATCCTTCATGTAGGTGACCGTGAGGCTTTCGCCGGTATGGATGTGGTAGAGCGAAATGGTGCGCGTTTCGCCGCCCGCGACGACCGGGGCCAGCGCGCTCAAACCGAAAACACTAAAAATGGCGCAAGCGGCCAGGGAATTCTTCAGGCGTTTTGACAATGTTCGACGTTGTCCAAGCTCAGCGAAACTCTTACCCATCACTCAACACACCGGGCGGAAGCCCTTCCCCTCAAACAGTGCCACACCACCCGTTGCCGGGCGCCGTGGCGCGGTTTCATCCACACATCGCCGGGTGCTGGAGCTTTCCGCCCCTTGCGCCCGCTGCACAAGACTGGTTTCCGTCAGGTCAAGTCGCCTTAACCCTATACGCAAACCGCACATCGAACAAGAATGAGGCCGCCTCATGGCGGGCCCATCCTTAACGCATCCTGCACCAACAGCCTTAATGGCCACTTAACAGGAGGCGCCTGTCCGGACGATCAGGCAGCTTTTTAGCACAGGTGCGGAATATTGCATTGATTTGGCGCAATGGGAACCGCCCGGGAGCCTGGCGGGGGTTTCCGGAAAATGCTGCAAAATCAGCGGCCTGCGGCACGCAGTTGAGGCGTGTGCAGGCGGGCTGGCTCAGTTCTGGATGATGCTGCCGTTGACCAGCGTCTGGGCGACAATGTCGCCGCCGGACTTCTTGCCATTCGGGTCATAGGCGAAGGCCTTGGCCATGGCGCCGTCGCGGCCATAGATGTCGTCATAGTAGTGGATGACGCCATTCTCGTCCGGCCAGGCGGTGAAATAGGTGAGATGCACCGGCACCTTCTGCGGCAGCTGGATGGAATGGGTGTCCTGGATGGCCAAGCCCTTTTCCACTTGATCCTTGTTCCAGCCCAGCAGCACCTGGGCAAATTCGCGCGGGTTCTGCACGCGCACGCAGCCATGGCTGTAGGCGCGCACCGGGTCGGCGAACAGCTTCTTGGTGGGCGTGTCGTGCATGTAGATGTCATGCGCGTTGGGGAACAGGAACTTCAGTTCGCCGAGGGCGTTGCCATCTCCGGCCAGCTGCTGGATGCCGAAATCCGGGTTCTTGCCCACGCTCCACCAATCAACGGAGCTGGAGCCGATCTCGTTGCCGGCCTTGTCGACAACGATGAAGCCGTTGCGGTCAAGATAGCCGGGGTCGCGGCGCATCTTGGGCACATATTCATTGACGATGATCGACGCAGGAACGCCCCATTTGGGGTTGAACACCACGGTCTGGATCTGGTCGCTGAAGGAATAGGTCTGCTTGGTGGGCTGGCCCACGATCACGCGGGTTTTCCATTCCGTCTTGTCGCCTTGCATCACGCTGGCTTCAAAGGCCGCCTGATTGACGAAGACATAGCGGTTGCCGGCATTGCCCAGGTTCTTGGGCAGCCAGCGCAGCCGCTCCATGCTGGAAACCAGCTTCTGGCGCTGGTCACCGGCGTTGTCGCGGTTCAAAGCCTTCAGCGTTGCCACGTCAATGGTGCCTGAGGGCTTCATGGCATTGGCAGTCTGGAACGCCATAAGGCCGATGGTCAGGTCCTGGTCCAGCTTGTTGGCGTCTGGCCCGGTGGGGGCGGCGGCATCGGCGATGAAGCCCAGAGTCACCAGACGGGCGCGGATGGCGGGAATGCGCGCATCCAGCTTGCCCGGCTTGATGGTGGGGCCGGAGGCAATCGGCGTGAAGGCCGCGGCATTGCTGGCGGCCAGCTTGGCGAGTTCGGCCTTGAAGATGGCGTATTGGGCGTTCTTCGGGGCCAGGCCCGAAAGATAGGCGGCCGGGGCCGGGTTTTCGGCCAGGGCCTTGAGCGCCTCGTCGGCGTTCACATATTCGGGCTTGATGTCATTGTAGAGCGACATGCGGGCCGGCTCAAACTGGCCGCCGGAAATCTGCCGTGCGTAGTGAAGCGCCGCAACGGTGAGGCCGATATCCAGCCGCGCCTGCTTGATCGCATCGCCTGCCACAGCTGCATCAGCGCCATCGAAGGAGGTGAGCACTTCGGGGAGATAATTCTTGGCCACAAGGCCATCGGCGGGGGCGGCGGCCAGCAGCTTGAGCACCTCATCGGCGCGCGCCGTCAGGTGGCCATCGGCCGACCAGACCGGCTTGAAGCCATTGGCCTTGTAGAATGAGAGAACAGCCTTGCGCTCAACTTCCTGCGCCTTGATCGGCGTGGCCTTGTCAGAGAGCATGACGCGGATCGCCTCAGCATCCGGAGCGCCCTCCTGCAGGGCGATGAAAGAGGCATCATAAACCGGGGTGACAACGGGTGGCGCATATTCCACCAGCCCCATGCCAAGGCCGGTGATCTGCTCAGGGTCGGTGCCATCGCCAGCGGCGAGGGAGGCGGCATTCAGCCCGCGGCGGCTTTTGCCGGAGGAGGCTTGCTGGCCTTGCTTGTCATACCACCAAGGGGATGTGCCGCTGTTGAAACCCGGCTGCTGCTGCGTCTTGCGATGCTTGCCAAACAGGAGATCAAAGAAATTGGGCTGGCCCGTCTGGCCCGCCATGGCAGGGGAAGCACCAAATGCCAAGAGGGACACACCCAAAACCAACCAAGGCATATGCTTTGGCATCAAACTTCACCGAATATGTTACGCAGGTTGTAATGCAATATACTTACGTTTGTGGCATTTCAATGAAAATAGGCCCGCGGCAACAGTAAAATTACGTCAACCTGCCGCTTCTTCCATGCCCAAGTCACGCATCTTGCGGTAGAGCGTGGAACGTCCGATGCCGAGTTTCCTTGCCACTTCAGACATTTGCCCACGGTAGCGGTGCATGGCCAGCTTGATCATGTCGGCCTCTACCTCTTCCAAGGTGCGGATGTGGCCGCCTTCGGTGACGATGGAAACGCCCAGCGCATTGCCATCGCTCACTTGGCCCTGAACCGGACGGGCGGCCTCCGATTGGCGCGGCGCTGCGGCTGGGGCGGGCGGAACCTTGACCTCATACCCCTCAATCAGGGCGGCGATCTGCGGGAAATCGGCGATGTCCAGCGTTTCGGTTTCGCACAGCACAATGGCGCGGAAGATGGTGTTTTCGATCTGGCGCACATTGCCCGGCCAGGCATAGGCCTTGAGCATTTGCAGGGCCTGGGCGCTGATGCCATGCACCTTGCGGCCTTCCTCGGCGGCAAGCTTGGTGATGAAATGGTTGGCAAGGGCGGGGATGTCGTCCTTCCGGTCGCGCAAGGCCGGCACCATGATCGGATAGACATTGAGGCGGTAATACAGGTCTTCGCGGAAGCGGCCGGCCTTCACCATCTCGATCATGTTCTTGTTGGTGGCCGAGATCAGGCGGATGTTGACTTTGACGGGCTTTCGCGAGCCCACGGGATCAATCTCGCCTTCCTGGATGGCGCGCAGCAGCTTCACCTGCATGTCCATCGGCAGGTCCGCCACCTCATCGAGGAACAGCGTGCCGCCATCGGCTTCCTGGAACTTGCCGATGTGCTTGGCCGTGGCCCCGGTGAAGGAGCCCTTCTCATGGCCAAACAGGATCGATTCAACGAGGTTTTCGGGAATGGCGCCGCAGTTCACGGCCACGAATGGCTTGCCGGCGCGGTCGCTCTCGCCCTGGATGGCGCGGGCGATCATTTCCTTGCCGACGCCGGATTCACCTTCAATGAGGATGGGAATGTTGGATTGCGCGCCGCGGCGGCCAAGGCGCAGCACATTGGCCATGGCGGGCGAGGAGGCGATGAGATCATCAAATGTCAGCGCGCCGGAAACCTTCTTGTTCAGGCGCTTCACTTCCTCGGTGAGGGCGTTGACCTTGAGCAGGTTCTGGATCGAAATGCGCAGGCGCTCGGGCGAGACGGGCTTGACCACGAAATCATCGGCCCCGGCGCGCATCGCCTTGATGACGGTTTCAATCGAGCCTTGCGAGGTTTGCACGATGACTGGCAGGTCGCCGCGCACGGCTTCAAGCTTTTCAAGGAATTCGAGGCCGCCCATGCCAGGCATCATCAAATCAAGAATCACCAGATTGACGGCAGAGCCGGATGAACCGGACAGCACCTCCAGCGCCTTGTGGCCATTCTCGGCGGTGACGACTTCAAAGCCGAAGCGTTTGACCATCTCCTCCAGAATGCGGCGCTGGGCTGGTTCATCTTCGACGATCAGAACGCGGTTTGACATATAGTGGCTTCACTCACCAGTTTGAGGCCCCGCAGCTTTATGGCGCGGTTGGCTCCGTGCCTCTCACCTGGGGTTGGTTGGCGGCAGATTGCCCATGGAGTGGTAAAGGCCGCATTAACGAGATAGCCGATTTGGGCACAGGTGGGGTTTGACTGAGAAAATTCCACTGGCTTTCGATTGTTGAAGTTGCAGCGCCAATGCTCCATATCTGGCACAAAGCGAGATGATTTATGGCCACTGACAGCACTTTGAAAAACCTTCCCGAATGGAACCTGGCTGACCTTTATGCCGCACCCGATGATGCCGCCTTCAAGGCCGACATGGCTAGGGCCGAAGCTGATTCGGCTGCCTTCGCGGCGGCCCACCGCGGCAAGACCGCAACTTATGATGGCGCGGCGCTGGCCAAGGCGATTGGCGAATATGAAGTGCTGTCGGACCTTGTGGGGCGCGTGGGCTCCTATGCCCAGCTCTATTATGTGGGCGACACCACGGATTCGCTGCGCGCCAAGTTCTATGGCGACATCAACGCCAAGCTGACGGACATCTCCAGCCAGCTGTTGTTCTTCGAGCTGGAATTGAACCGCATTGATGATGCCGCGCTGGCCGCCGCGATGGCGGTGCCGGCGCTGGCGCATTACAAGCCGTGGCTCGACAATCTGCGCGCCGAAAAGCCCTATCAGCTGGATGACAAGACCGAGCAGCTGTTCCTCGAGAAATCACAAACCAGCTTTGGCGCCTTCAACCGTCTGTTTGATGAAACGATGGCCGCCCTCAGCTTCAAGGTGAATGGCGAAGAGCTGACGCTGGAGCCCACGCTGAACCTGATGCAAAGCCCCGATGAGGCCAAGCGCAAGGCGGGGGCCGAGGCGCTGGCCAAGACCTTTGGTGAGAACATCAAGCTTTTTACGCTGATCACCAACACGCTGGCCAAGGACAAGGACATTTCCGACAAGTGGCGCGGCTTCAAGGACATTGCCGCCGCACGCCATCTTTCCAACCGCGTTGAGCCTGAGGTTGTCGATGCGCTGGTGGCGGCCGTGCATGCGGCTTACCCCAAGCTTTCGCACCGCTATTACGCGATGAAGGCCAAATGGCTGGGCAAGGACAAGCTGATGCATTGGGACCGCAATGCGCCACTGCCTGCTGAAGACACGCGCGAAATCCCCTGGGCCGAGGCCGAAGCCACGGTGCTGAAGGCCTATGGCGATTTTGCGCCGGAGATGGCGGGCATTGCCAAGACCTTCTTTGACAAGAAATGGATTGACGCGCCGGTGCGCCCCGGCAAGGCGCCGGGCGCCTTTGCGCATCCCACCGTGCCTTCGGCGCATCCTTATGTGCTGCTCAATTACCTTGGCAAGACGCGCGATGTGATGACGCTGGCGCATGAGCTTGGCCACGGCGTGCACCAGGTGCTGGCCGCCAAGCAGGGTGCCCTCATGGCGGGCACGCCGCTGACACTGGCCGAGACGGCTTCCGTGTTCGGTGAGATGCTCACCTTCCAGTCGCTGCTGAAGGCCACCAGCGACAAGAAAAAGCGCAAGATCCTGCTGGCTTCGAAAACCGAAGACATGATCAACACCGTGGTGCGGCAAATCGCGTTCTACACCTTCGAGCGCAAGGTGCACACGGCGCGCAAGGAGGGCGAGCTGACGCCCGAACAGCTCAATGCCTTCTGGCTTGAGGTGCAGAAGCAGAGCCTTGGCCCGGCCATTGAATTCGGCCCCGGCTATGAAACCTTCTGGACTTATATCCCGCATTTCATCCACTCGCCCTTCTATGTCTATGCCTATGCCTTCGGCGATTGCCTGGTGAATTCGCTCTATGCGCGCTACCGCGAGAGCGAGGCCGGCTTCCAGGCGAAATATTTCGACATGCTCAAGGCGGGCGGCACCAAGCATCACTCGGAACTGCTCAAGCCCTTCGGCCTTGACGCCACCGACCCCGGCTTCTGGCAGAAGGGCCTGTCGGTGATCTCGAGCTTCATTGACGAGCTTGAAACGCTGTAACTCCGCCCCCATGTGAGGGGCCGGAGTTCACCATGTTCGATGAAAGCAGTGTGCCAACGCCAGCAACGGAAGTTGCCGGCGAGCAGGAAATCTTTGATGCCTATTCCAGCGCGGTGATGGCCGCGGTGGAGAAGGCCGGGCCTGCGGTGATCCATGTGGAGATTGCCAAGGGCGGCAAGCCCGCCGGGCTTGGCTCCGGCCTGGTGCTGGCGTCCGACGGCCTGATCATGACCAACAGCCATGTGATCGCCGGGGCGGCGGACATCACCGTGACCAGTGCGGACGGCCAGCGCGGCAAGGCGCGCGTGCTGGGCGATGATCCGCACACGGATATTGCCATCTTGCGTAGCGACGAGCCGCTCAAAGCCCCGGCGCTGGAGTTCTTTGACTCGCGCAAGCTGCGGCGCGGGCAACTGGCCATCGCGCTGGGCAACCCGCTGGGCTTTGAGCAGACGGTCACGTCCGGCATCATCTCTGCGCTGGGGCGTTCGATGCGCTCTTCCACCGGGCGGCTGATTGATGACGTAATCCAGACTGATGCGGCGCTGAACCCCGGCAATTCCGGCGGGCCGCTGGTGGATGCGCAAGGCCGGGTGATCGGCATCAACACGGCGGTGATCCGCGGCGCGCAGGGCATCTGCTTTTCGGTTGCTGCCAACACGGCGATGGATGTGCTCACGCAGGTGTTGCGCTATGGCAAGGTGAAGCGCGCCAGCCTGGGCATTGAAGGTGCGTCGACGGAAATTCCCCGCCATGTGGCGCGCTTTGCCGGGCTGGAACAGAAGTCCGGCGTGCGGGTGATGAATGTGGCTTCTGATGGCCCGGCGGCTGGCGCCGATGTGAAGGCGGGTGACCTGATCATCGCGCTGGATGACCAGCCGGTACTGGGCGTGGATGACCTGCTGAAGCTCTTGAACCATGAGCGCAGCCGCGCCGAGGCGAAAGTTTCGCTGCTGCGCAAGGGTGAGCGGCGCGAGCGCTGGATTTTCACGGCGGAGCGGGCGTAAGACAGTCTCAAGGACGGTGGCGCATGCTTCGAGGCATCGCTGGCGCGATGCACCTCAGCATGAGGCAGCACCAATTCCCGACCTCATCCTGAGGCGCCCGCGGAACGCGGGCCTCGAAGGATGCGCAGCTTGCTGATATTCTGAACCCATGCAAATCACCTATCGCAAGCCATCGCTCGATGAGGCCGGGGCCTTTGCTGCGCTGCATGTGCAATGCTGGCGCGAGGCCTACAGCGCGATCCTTCCGCCGGCGCTGGTTGCCAGCTTCTCCGCGGCCAAGCGGCTGTGGGTGTGGCAGGCGCGGCTGGCTGATGCGAAGCTTTTCGTGATGGGTGCCTATGCTGACGGTGTGCCTTGCGGCTTCGTGATGAGCGGGCCCGCCAATGAACAGTTCATCGAAGACCAGGACGGCCATCTCTGGGCGCTTTACATTGCCGCCAGCCAGCACCGGCTTGGCATCGGGCGCGCGCTGATGGGCCATGCCGCGCGGGATTGGCTTTCGCGCGGCGGCAAAAGCATGACCATTGGCGTCTTGGCGGAAAACAAACCGGCGCGCGCCTTCTATGAGCGGCTGGGCGCGGTGAAGGCCAGGGAAGGGCATTATGTCTGGGATGGCTATCCGCTGGCTGATTGCATCTATCTTTTGGAGAGCCTGGCAAAGATTGCCAAGGATTGAGCGGCCCGCTAATTTGCTGCCATGGCCACGATGAATGTTTCCCTGCCGGACAAGATGCGCGAGTGGATCGACCAGCAGGTTTCCACCGGGCGCTATGCCAATGCCTCGGATCTGGTGCGCGATTTGATCCGCGACGCGCAAATGAAGGAGGCGGCGGCACGGCCTGCCGCGCCGCCACAACGCAGCTAAAGCATGATGCCGCCAGAGGCTTCGATGCGCTGGCCGTTCACCCAGCCGAAATCGCTGGTCAGCATCGCGGCCACCAGTGAGCCGATGTCATCGGCGTTGGCCACGCGGCCCAGGGCCGTGCTGGATGTCAGCATCTTTTGCAGGTCTGGCGAGTTGCGCACGCGGCCGCCGCCGAAGTCGGTCTGGATCGCGCCGGGGGCCACCGTGTTGGCGGTGATGCGGCGCGGGCCCAGCTCCTTGGCCAGATAGCGCGTGAACACCTCAATGCCGCCCTTCATCATGGCATACACGGATGAACCATCATGGGTCATGCGCGTGAGGCCCGAGGAAATGTTGATGATGTGGCCGCCATCCTGCATCAGCGGCAGCAGCTTCTGGGTGATGAAATAGGGCGCCTTGAGATGGATGGTCATGATCTCGTCAAAGCGCGCCTCGGTGACATCGGGGATGGGCACATACATGCCGATGCCGGCATTGTTGACGAGATGGTCGAAGGTGTCGCGCTGCCAGGTTGCGGCAAGGGCCTGCTTCACGGAAGCGGCGAAGGCGTCGAAGCTGGCGGGCTTGGAGACATCGAGGGCTAAGGCCACGGCCTTGCGGCCCTGGGCGGCAATGGCTTTCACCACCTCGTCAGCGGCGTCCTTGCTGCTGTTATAGGTAATGATTGAATCCTGGCCCTTGGCGGCCAGGTGCAGCGCCATGGCGCGGCCCAGGCCACGGCTGCCGCCGGTGATGATGTTGATTTTCATGTTGTGCTCCTGTGATTGAGAAGCCACATGTAGGGCCTAGGACGCTGGCCGGAAGTAGGCGCAGGAAAGATTTATAGGCACTGGAAGGTAACTGACATGGACCGTGACATTGCACATCCCGCAGAGCGTGCGCCCGCCACCGCGCAATCCCTGGTGCCGGAATATCCGGCCGAGGTTGAGGCCCTCACAGTTGAACTGCTCGGCCACATTGCCGACAAGTGGACGATGCTGGTGCTTGAGGAACTGGCGGACGGCCAGCCGCAGCGCTTTACCCAGCTGAAGAAGGCCATTCCCGGCGTCAGCCAGAAAATGCTGACCCAGACCCTGCGCCAGATGGAGCGGCTGGGGCTTGTGAGGCGGCAGGTCTTTGCGGTGATCCCGCCGCGGGTGGAATATCAGCGCACCAGCCTTGGGCACAAGCTGGGGCCGGTGGTGTGCAGCTTGTGGGACTGGGTGGCTGATCACGCCAAAGAGATGCAGGCGGCCCGGGCGCGGTTTGATGCGGGCCAAGAACCGTAGGAATCCGACGGTGATTTTGAAATTTTATTTCGTTTTCTGAATCAAAATCATTATTTCCTTGCTTTTGAAGCCGGGAGGGAGTTGAGGAACGTCAGTATCCCTGTCCTTTCAAGGAGGTTAAGCCATGAACGCGCCGTCAAAGACGCCAGAAGGAACCCCGGTCTACCTGCCTGAAGGCATGAAGCCGGCCCATGGGCTTTATGACCCCAAGAACGAACATGACGCCTGCGGCATTGGCCTGTTCGCCAACATCCACAACAAGAAGAGCCATGAGGTGGTGACGCGCGGCCTCGACATCCTGCGCAACCTTGAGCACCGCGGCGCCGTGGGCGCTGACCCGAAGGCCGGCGACGGCGCTGGCATCATGATCCAGATTCCGCATGAGTTCTTCGCCGCCGAGGCCAAGGCCAATGGCTTTGAGCTGCCGGCGGCCGGGCAATATGGCGTGGGCTTCCTGTTCATGCCGCGCGAGGCGGTTTACCGCCAGGACATCGAGCGCATCTGGTGGGAAGCGGCGCGCGATGAGGGTCTGAAGGTTCTGGGCTGGCGCGATGTGCCGGTTGATTCCTCCGTGCTGGGCTATTCGGTGAAGGGCACCGAGCCCATCCACCGGCAGGTGTTCATCGGCAAGGGCCCGACGATCCGCGATGAAAACCATTTCGAGCGCAAGCTGTTTGTCTGCCGCAAGGTGGCCTCAAACCGCATTGTCGAGATTCTCGGCACCAAGGCGCGCAGCTATTATCCGGTTTCGGTGTCGTGCCGCACGGTGGTCTACAAGGGCCTGGTGCTGGGCAAGGACGTGTCGGAATATTACCTCGACCTCAAGGACGCGCGCGTGCAATCGGCCTTTGCGCTGGTGCATCAACGCTTCTCCACCAACACCTTCCCGAGCTGGCCGCTGGCGCACCCATACCGCTTCATCTGCCACAATGGCGAAATCAACACGGTGCGCGGCAACTTCAACTGGATGGCGGCGCGCCAGGCCAACATGAAGTCGGAAGTGCTGGGCGAGGATCTCGAGAAGCTCTGGCCGATTTCCTATGAAGGCCAGTCGGACACCGCGATCTTCGACAACGCGCTCGAACTGCTCACCATGGGCGGCTATTCGCTGCCGCATGCGATGATGATGATGATCCCCGAGGCCTGGGCCGGCAATCCGCTGATGGATGATGACCGCCGCGCCTTCTATGAGCATCACGCCGCGATGATGGAGCCGTGGGACGGCCCCGCCGCCATGGTGTTCACCGACGGCAAGGTGATCGGCGCCACGCTGGACCGCAACGGGTTGCGCCCCTCGCGCTATCTCACCACCGATGACGGCTTTGTCATGCTGGCCTCGGAAATGGGCGTGCTGCCTTTCGATGAAACCAAGATTTCATCGAAGTGGCGCCTGCAGCCGGGCAAGATGCTGCTCATCGACCTCGACAAGAAGAAGATCATCTCGGACGAGGACCTAAAGAAGGAACTTTCCACCGCGCATCCCTACAAGGAATGGCTGAAGCGCACACAAGTCGTGCTGCGTGACCTGCCCAAAGCCAAGACGGCGCGGCCGAAGATCGCCGTGCCGCTGCTCGATAGGCAGCAGGCCTTCGGCTACACCAAGGAAGACCTGGCCATTCTCATGGCGCCAATGGCCGAAACCGGCCAGGAGGCCGTGGGCTCGATGGGCAATGACGCGCCCATTTCGGCGCTGTCTGACCGCTCGAAGATGCTGGACACTTATTTCAAGCAGAACTTCGCGCAGGTGACCAACCCGCCCATTGACCCGATCCGCGAAGAGCTGGTGATGAGCCTTGTCTCCTTTATCGGCCCGCGCCCCAACCTGCTTGATCTCAAGGGCACCTCGAAGCACATGCGCCTTGAAGTGTCGCAGCCCATCCTCACCAATGAGGAGCTGGAGCGCATCCGCAACATCGGCAGCGTGCGGGAAAACCCGTTCCGCACCGCCACCATCGACATCACCTATGACGTGGCCAACGGCCCGGAATACATGGCGGCGGCGCTGGACAGCGTTTGCGCCCTGGCCGAGCGCGCGGTGAAGGATGGCTATAACATCATCATCCTGTCGGACCGCTCGGTTTCCGCCGAGCGGGCCCCCATCCCCGCGCTGCTGGCCACGTCGGCCACGCATCATCACCTGATCCGCAAGGGCCTGCGCACGCAAGTGGGCCTTGTGGTTGAGTCGGGCGAGCCGCGCGAAGTGCACCAGTTTGCAACACTGGCGGGCTATGGCGCGGAAGCGATCAACCCCTATCTCGCCTTCGAGACGCTGGAAGCCATGCTGCCCACGCTGGATGAGAAGGTCTCGGCCTATGAAGCCGTGAAGCGTTTCATCAAGGCCATCGACAAGGGCCTGCTCAAGGTCATGTCCAAGATGGGCATCTCGACCTATCAATCCTATTGCGGCGCGCAGATTTTTGACGCCGTGGGCCTGTCGTCGGAATTCGTGAAGAAGTATTTCACGGGCACAGCCACCACCATTGAAGGCATTGGCCTTGCGCAAGTGGCGGAAGAGGCTTTCCGCCGCCATGAAGATGCCTTTGGCCTGAACCCGGTTCTCACCACCTCGCTGGATGTGGGCGGTGATTATGCCCAGCGTTCGCGCGGCGAGGCGCATGTGTGGACGGCTGAAACCGTTTCCACGCTGCAACATGCGGTGCGCGGCAATTCGCTGGACAAGTACAAGGAATATGCCCGCCACATCAATGAGCAGAACGAGAAGCTGAAGACCATCCGCGGCCTGTTCCGCATCAAGACGGCGGAGGAGATGGGCAAGCAGCCTGTCGACATCGCCGAGGTGGAGCCGGCCAAGGACATCGTGCGCCGCTTTGCGACGGGTGCCATGAGCTTTGGTTCGATCAGCCGCGAGGCGCACACCACGCTGGCCATCGCCATGAACCGCATTGGCGGCAAGTCCAACACCGGCGAGGGCGGCGAGGAGGCCGACCGCTTTGTGAAGCTTCCGAATGGTGACTCCATGCGCTCGGCCATCAAGCAGGTGGCTTCCGGCCGCTTCGGCGTGACCACGGAATATCTGGTCAACTCCGACATGATGCAGATCAAGATGGCGCAGGGTGCGAAACCCGGCGAGGGCGGCCAGCTGCCCGGCCACAAGGTGGATGCGGTGATCGCCAAGGTGCGCCACTCCACCCCCGGCGTGGGCCTGATTTCTCCGCCGCCGCATCATGACATTTATTCGATCGAAGACCTCGCGCAGCTGATCTATGACCTGAAGAACGTCAATCCTTCCGGCCAGGTTTCAGTGAAGCTGGTCTCGGAAGTGGGCGTGGGCACGGTGGCGGCGGGCGTTTCCAAGGCGCATGCCGATCACGTCACCATCTCGGGCTATGAAGGCGGCACGGGCGCTTCGCCGCTCACCTCCATCAAGCATGCCGGCTCGCCCTGGGAGATCGGCCTTGCCGAGACCCAGCAGACGCTGGTTGCCAATGACTTGCGCGGCCGCATTGCCGTGCAGGCCGATGGCGGCATCCGCTCTGGCCGCGACGTGCTTGTGGCGGCGCTTCTTGGCGCTGATGAAATCGGCTTTGCCACCGCGCCGCTGATTGCGGCGGGTTGCATCATGATGCGCAAGTGCCACCTGAACACCTGCCCGGTGGGCGTTGCCACGCAGGACCCGGAGCTGCGCAAGCGCTTCAAGGGCCAGCCGGAGCATGTGATCAACTTCTTCTTCTTCGTGGCGGAGGAGTTGCGCGGGTTGATGGCTTCCATGGGCATCCGCAAGTATGACGAGCTGATCGGCGCCACCGAATGGCTGGATACCAAGAAGGCCATCGCGCATTGGAAGGCCAGGGGGCTGGATTTCACCAGGCTCTTCGCCAAGGCCGATGTGACGGGGCCGATCGCCACCAAGCATGTCTCGAAGCAGGACCATGGCCTCGACAAGATTCTCGACCGTGAATTGATCGAAAAGGCGGCACCCGCCCTCACCAGCGGCAAGCCCGTGGTCATCGAAGCCAGGATCAGGAACCGTGACCGCACGGCCGGCGCCATGCTTTCGGGCGAAGTGGCCAAGGCCTATGGTCACAAGGGATTGCCGGAAGACACCATCATGGTGAAGCTGTCTGGCACATCGGGCCAGAGCTTCGGCGCCTGGGGCGCCGCTGGCGTCACATTCGACCTCACCGGCGAAGGCAATGACTACGTGGGCAAGGGCCTTTCGGGCGGCAAGATCATCATCAAGCCGGCGGAGAAGATTGGCTTCAAGCCGGAAAGCTCGATCATCGTGGGCAACACAGTGCTCTATGGTGCCATTACAGGCGAAGCCTATTTCCGCGGCGTGGCGGGCGAGCGGTTCGCCGTGCGCAATTCCGGCGCTGTTGCGGTTGTCGAAGGCACGGGCGATCATGGCTGCGAATACATGACGGGCGGCTGCGTGCTGGTGATCGGCCCCACAGGCCGCAACTTCGCGGCCGGCATGTCGGGCGGTGTGGCCTATGTGCTGGATGAGGATGGCACTTTTGAAAAGCGCTGCAACCTCGCCATGGTTGATCTCCAGCCCATTCCGGAAGAGGAGGAGCTGATCGAGAAGAATTCGCATCACGGCGGCGATCTTGAAAGCCATGGCCTGGTGGATCTCACCAAGGGCATGGACAAGAACGACGCCACGCGCATTCACGAGCTGCTGGCGCGGCACCTGAAGTACACCGGCTCCAGCCGCGCCAAGGCGATCCTTGATGACTGGGCGACTTACCTGCCCAAGTTCGTCAAGGTGATGCCGGTTGAATATGCCCGTGCGCTGAGGGACCTTGAGAAGGCGCAGGAAACGAGCGACGGCATGACTGTCGGCGTGAAGAGGAGTGCGTGATGATGAAGTTCTTCCTCACCCTGAGGTGCCCGGCGCAGCCGGGCCTCGAAGGGTCCCTGCAAGCGGCGCATGCTTCGAGGCTTTGCTGCGCAATGCACCTCAGCATGAGGTCATCATATAGGATTGGAGTCTAACTCATGGGCAAGATCACGGGCTTTCTTGAAATCGACCGGCAGGACCGCAAATATGCGCCGGCGGCTGACCGCGTGCGCAACTACAATGAATTCATCATTCCGCTGGGTGATGAAGGCGTGAAAAGCCAGGCGGCGCGCTGCATGAACTGCGGCATTCCCTATTGCCACAGCGGCGCCACCGGCACGCTGCATGGCTGCCCGGTGAACAACCAGATCCCCGACTGGAATGACCTGGTCTATCATGGCCAATGGGAAGAAGCCTCGCGCAACCTGCATTCCACCAACAACTTCCCGGAATTCACGGGCCGCGTGTGCCCGGCCCCTTGCGAGGCGTCCTGTACGCTGAACATTGACGACAACCCCGTCACCATCAAGACCATCGAATGCGCGATTGTCGACAAGGCCTGGGAAAATGGCTGGCTGAAGCCGCTGCCTGCGCTTGAAAAGACTGGCAAGAAAGTGGCCGTCGTCGGCGGCGGGCCTTCGGGCCTGGCTGCCGCCCAGCAGCTTGCCCGCGCGGGCCATGAGGTGCACCTGTTCGAGAAAAACGCCAAGGCCGGCGGCTTGCTGCGCTATGGCATTCCGGACTTCAAGATGGAAAAGCACCTGATTGACCGGCGTGTCACACAGATGGAAGGCGAGGGCGTCACCTTCCATTACGGCGCACATATTGGCGTCACGCAGGATGCCAAGCAGCTTGTTGATTCATTCGACGCCGTGCTGCTCACTGGCGGTTCGGAAAAGCCGCGTGACCTGCCCATTCCGGGCCGGGAGCTTTCTGGCGTGCATTTCGCCATGGAATTCCTGCCGCAGCAGAACCGCCGCGTTTCGAAAGAGCCGCCGCAGGACAACCGCCCCATCCTGGCAACAGGCAAGCACGTCGTGGTGGTGGGTGGTGGCGACACGGGTTCCGACTGCATCGGCACATCGGTGCGCCAGGGCGCCTTGAGCGTCACGCAAATTGAAATCATGCCCAAGCCGCCGGAGAAGGAGAACAAGGCGCTCACCTGGCCCAACTGGCCGATGAAGCTGCGCACCTCGTCCTCGCATCTGGAAGGTGCCGAACGGGATTTCGCCGTGGCCACGCTTTCACTGGAAGGCAAGGACGGGCAGGTGACGGCGCTGAAATGCGCGCGCGCCGGGTCAGACTTCAAGCCCATTCCTGGCACCGAGTTTGAGCTGAAGGCCGATCTTGTTCTGCTGGCCATGGGCTTTGTGCATCCGGTGCATGAAGGCATGCTGAAGAACCTGGGCGTGAAGCTTGATCCGCGCGGCAATGTCGAAGGCAATGTGAAGGACTACAAGACCAGCGTGGAAAAGGTGTTCGCTGCGGGCGACATGCGCCGCGGCCAATCGCTCGTCGTCTGGGCCATCCGCGAAGGCCGCCAGGCGGCGCGCGCGGTTGATGAGTTCCTGATGGGCGAGACCACTCTGCCGCGCTGAATTGTGTTCTCACCCTGAGGTGCCCGCGCAAGCGGGCCTCGAAGGGCAGGCCGCAAGCCCAGTACCCTTTGCCCATGCTCAGGGGCTTTGCGTGCCGCAAAGCGCCTCAGCATGAGGCTGGCAGGTCACGCAGCATGGCCCGCCTCGAACTGCGCGCCTAGAAGCCCTCATTCAGTGTGACAAAGCTGAAGCCATCGGCCTTCAGCTTCAGGATGCCTTTGACCACGCCTTCGCCGGCGGGCTTTGCGGGCTGGTTGATGTGGGCGATGATCACATTGCCGTTCTTTGCCGCGCTCACGGCGCGTTCGGCATGGGCGGCTGTCCAGGTTGCGCCGCCGTCACCAGTGATGGAAAAGCCGCCGAGCCTGAAGCCCATGCCCTTGATCAGCGCCATGCTGGAACCGGTGTATTCCGCCGCCGCGCCGCGAAACCATTTAGGCTGCGTGCCGAAGGCCGCCTTCACCGCCGCCGCGCCGCCAGAAACTTCCGAGCGCACCGCATCGGCAGAGCCCGCTGCACGTAGGCCGAAGACATCGCGCGGCTCATCCACCGCGGGCAGGTGCTGCGCGCCGTGATTTTCAATTTCAAACAGGCTGGCGTGGGCTTTCAGCGTGGCCACCGCGGCGGGGTTGCGCTTCAGCCAGCGGGCAGTAACGAAAATGGTGGCCTTGATGTTGTTTTCAACCAACGCATTCAAAATGCGTTCATCCACCTTTCCGGTGCAGGCATCAAAGGTGAGGGCCACGCGCCTCGCGCCACCTTCCGGGGCCATGTGCATGTGATATTCGATGAGGCCTGTGGCCGAGGCCGGCGAAGCCAGCAGCAAGCCAAGAAAAAGCGCGGGCAGAATTCTCATGCCGGCGCCGATAATGCGCAAACGCGACCAAATCAAGACGCGGTGCTCAACGACGGCAATCACACTCAAATGAATGATAGCGCCCGACTCCAACTAACAGGAATATCGCGCCATTCAGACTGTCTTGATGCCCGGTTTATTGGAGACGGGTGAACTGAATAGAGTACTGGGTAACTAACGACATTCAACTTGAGGAATGACAATTGGGCGGACTTCCCGACACAGACGATAACTCTAAGTTTGGTTATTAAATCTATCAATGATTTCAGTTGTTCACCGCCGTTAATCAGATCGGCCCTCGAAAATTTTCGTGTACCATCCCATCCGGGAATTACATTCCAAATGACGGTCTGTTCTCGCGAAATTCCGGCTTGCTGCATGAAGCAAAAAGTCGCTTCAGCAGTCGGATCATTGTTGTTTCGACTTATGAAGCCAGACAAAAACGCTTTTGGTCCCGGTTTTTCGAACAGGAATAGAACTTTGGCGTTTGTGCCACCGTCCAGAGGGTCAAATTCGGGAATTTCGCCGAGGTTTTGACTACGCAGATTTTGAGCAAATGCTTTGAGCTTTGCCATATGAGGCAAATCGAGAAGTCGTTTCCGCTTCTCAATTTCCTCCCTGATTTTCAGAGTTCGTGGTCCGTCAATCATCTTGACGGCTCAGTTCCCCAAAATCGCCGCTTCGAGAATGTTCAGGCCCTCGTTCAGCACCAGCTCCGAGGCGGTGAGAGGGGTGAGCATGCGGATGGTGTTGGCGTATACACCGCAGGAGAGGATCAGCAGGCCGCGCTCGAGGCATTTCGCGGTGAGGGCCTTGGTGCCCGCCGCGTCCGGCTCGCTGCCGCCATGCTTGGTGACGAGGTCAAAGGCGCACATGGCGCCCAGGCCGCGGATGTCGCCGATCGGCATGCCCTTGCCCTTGGCCTTGATCGATTCCAGGCGCTTCTTGATCGTCTCGCCCTGCTTCAGGGCCTTGTTCAGCAGGTCTTCCTTTTCGAAGGCCTCGAACACGCCCAGTGCTGCCGCGCAGGCGATGGGGTTGCCGGCATAGGTGCCGCCAATGCCGCCCACATCCGGCGCATCCATGATCGCGGCCTTGCCCACCACGGCGGCCAGCGGGAAGCCGCCAGCCAATGATTTGGCGGCCGTCATCAAATCCGGCTCCACGCCGAAATGCTCCATGGCGAAGAACTTGCCGGTGCGGCCAAAGCCGGACTGGATTTCATCGGCGATCAAGAGGATACCATGTTCATCACAGAGCTTGCGCAGGCGCACCATCAGTTCCTTGGGCGCGACATAGAAGCCGCCTTCGCCCTGAACCGGCTCAATGATGATGGCGGCCACGCGCTGCGGCTCGACATCGCATTTAAACAGAAGCTCGATGGCGTGGATCGAATCCTCCACCGTGATGCCGCGATGCTCAACAGGGAAGGGCACATGCCAGATGCCCGCGGGCATGGGGCCAAACTTGGCCTTGTAGGGCGCCACCTTGCCGGTGAGCGCCATGCCCAAAAGCGTGCGGCCATGGAAGCCGCCATGGAAGGCAATCACATCACTGCGGCCCGTATAGGCGCGGGCGAACTTGATGCAGTTTTCAACGGCCTCGGCGCCTGTGGTGACGAGGGCGGATTTCTTGTCGCCCGAGATGGGGGCCACGGCGTTCAGCTTTTCGCACACCTCGACGAAAGGCTCATAAGGCATCACCATCGCACAGGTGTGGGTGAACTTCTCCAGCTGCTCATAGACGCGCTTCATCACCAGCGGGTGGCGGTGGCCAGTGTTGACCACGGCAATGCCGCCGCCGAAGTCGATATAGCGGTTGCCTTCAATGTCCCAGATTTCGGAGTTTTCAGCGCGCGCCGCCATCACGGGTGCGCCCGCGCTGATGCCCTTTGAAACTGCCTTGGCGCGGCGTTCGGCCCAGGCCTTGTTTGAGCCAGCGGGTTCAGGGCGGATGGGTGCGTTCATGGTGGATGCTCCTTGTGCTGGCGGCAGGATAGCAAGGTGCCGCGCAGGCGCTCAACCGGATTCGGTGGGTCCAGTTGCCATGGGCTTCAAACCCGCGCTAGGCTGGCCAGCAGATGAAACCGGGCGCCGCACTGCATGCAAGACTTGATTTCGAAAACGGCGCTTGAGGTGGTCTCGGCGCTGCGGGACGGGGCGGTTTCACCGCTGGAGTGCCTCGCCGCGCTGGAAGCCCGCATTGAGGAAGTGAACGGCCCGGTCAATGCGCTGGTCACCCTGTGTTTTGACAGGGCGCAGACGCGGGCCAGGGCCATGATGGCGCGGCCTGTGGCAGAGCGCGGGCTGCTGGCGGGGTTGCCGCTGCCGGTCAAGGATCTGACCGATGTGGCCGGCGTGCGCTCCACGCAAGGCTCACGCATCTTTGCGCATCGCATCGCAGAGACGTCTGACATTCTGGTTGAGCATCTCGAGGCGGCAGGCGGGCTGGTCTATGCCATGTCCAACACGCCGGAATTTGGCGCAGGCGGGCATACGTTCAATGACGTGTTTGGCGTGACGCGCAATCCCTGGAACATGGCGCTGTCAGCGGCCGGCTCTTCCGGCGGGGCGGCGGCTGCACTGGCCACCGGCATGGCCTGGCTGGCGCATGGCTCGGACATGGGCGGCAGCCTGCGCAACCCGGCCAGCTTTTGCGGCGTGGTGGGCCTGCGGCCTTCGCCGGGGCGGGTGGCGGCCAGCGTGTTCAGCAAGATTGATGGAACCTTGGGTGTCGAAGGCCCCATGGCGCGCAATGTGGCCGACCTTGGCTTGCTGCTTGAAGCGATGAGCGGCGCGGAGGCTGGCGATCCCCTGTCGCTGCCGCGCGAGGGCGTGAGTTTCGCCGAGGCGGCCGCCCACCCGCGCAAACCGAAGCGCATTGCGGTGAGCCGCACTCTCGGCATCACGCCGGTTGATCCGGAGGTGGCGGGGCTGGTGATGCAGGCGGCGGGCAAGTTTGCCGCCGCAGGTGTGATTGTCGAGGAGGCGCATCCTGACCTCACTGAGGCGATGCATTGCTTCCAGACCTTGCGCGCCTTGAGCTTTGCCACCGGCATGCGCGGCTTGCTGCGTGACCACCGCGACTTGTTGAAGCCCGAAGTGGTGTGGAACATCGAGAAGGGCCTGAAGCTTTCTGGCGAGGAAATCGCCATCGCCGAGGTGGAACGCGGTGCGCTGTTCCGGCGCATGGCGGAGTTCTTCCAGACCTATGATGCGCTGCTGTGCCCGGCCACCATTGTTCCTCCCTTCCCGGTGGAGGAGCGTTACGTGGTCCGCTGTGCTGGCGTGGAATTTGAGACCTATGTGGATTGGCTGCTGGTCGTGGCGGTGGCCACGCTGTGTGCCTGCCCGGCCATGTCTCTCCCTTGCGGCTTCACAGCCACGGGCCTGCCAGTGGGCCTGCAGGTGATTGCGCCCAACCGCTCGGAAGCGCTGCTGCTCGCCCATGCCAAATGGATGGAAGGCGTGCTTGGCCTTGGTGCATTCACCCCCATTGATCCGCGCCCGGCCCGCCCATGACAAAGCCCCTTGACCGCGAATATCTGCCCAGCCTTTCCATCCCTGATGCCGGGGCGATTTTTGAAAGCTGGAAGGCGCGGGCCGCCGCC
The DNA here is from genome assembly GCA_028868695.1 of Alphaproteobacteria bacterium. Taxonomy (GTDB): domain Bacteria; phylum Pseudomonadota; class Alphaproteobacteria; order Rhizobiales; family Aestuariivirgaceae; genus Aestuariivirga. The sequence goes on from JAGWTZ010000023.1 coordinate 34,619, forward strand.
ACGCGGGCCAAGCTGCCCTTCAAGGCGGATATTGCCTATGGGCCGCACAGCCGCGAAGTACTGGATTTCTATCCGGCGGAAAATGCGCGGGGCTGCGTGGTGTTCATCCACGGCGGCTATTGGGTGGGCTTTTCCAAGGTGGAAACCGCCTGGGTGGCCAAGGGCTTTGTGGGGCAGGGGCTTTCCGTGGCGCTGATCAATTATCCGCTGTGCCCGGAGGTGACGATTGCCAGCATCCGCCAATCTTGCGCGCGGGCCTTTGTGCATCTGTGGAACAAGGTGCTGGGCGAAGCCGAGCGCGGCGCCGTGGTGGTGACAGGCCATTCGGCGGGCGGGCATCTGGCGGCGGCGCATCTGGTTGAAGATTGGGCGGCGCATGGCCTGCCGGCCAACCCGTTGGCCGGGGTGATCTCGCTTTCCGGCGTGTTTGACGTCACACCCCTGCTGCAGACATCGCTGCAGGCGGATTTGCAACTCACCGCGGCGCAGGCTGCGGAAGTGAACCTGCTTGAACAGCGGCCGAAATGTTCAGCGCCACTGGTGCTCGCGGTGGGCGAGAAAGAATCGGCCGAGTTTCACCGCCAGTCTTCCGATCTGGCGGCGCGCTGGGCCGGGCTTGCGCCGCAAGTTCTGGATGTGGCCGGCACCAATCATTTCACCATTGTCGATGAGCTGGCGGCCCCCGGCGGGGTGCTCAACAGGCTTGCGGTGGGCATGGCCCGCCGCTAGAACTTGGCGCAACACATTGAGGGAGATCCACATGCACACCACCTTGGCCCAACGCGTCACGCCGCTTGGCAACAGCACGCTTCGCAACATCCTGCTCGCCGTGGCGGGCAGCCTGGTGATTGCGGTGGCCGCCCAAGTCACCGTGCCGCTGCCGGTCGTGCCAATCACGCTGCAGACGCTGGCCGTGCTGGCGGTGGGTGCGGCTTATGGTGCAAGGCTGGGTGCCGCCACGCTGGCGCTTTATGCCGTTGAGGGCGCTGCCGGCCTGCCGGTGTTTGCGCAATTCAAGGCCGGCCCGGCGGTGATCGCGGGGCCCACAGGCGGATACATCCTGGGCTTCATCCTGGCCGCCGCACTGGTTGGCTATCTCGCCGAAAAGGGCTGGGACCGCAGCCTGCCCAAGATGTTCCTCGCCGCCATGCTGGGTGCCGTGGTTCTATATGTTCCGGGCCTTGTGTGGCTGCACCAGTTCGCCAATGGCTGGGCGCAAACGCTGGAATGGGGCCTGACGCCTTTCCTGCTCGGTGATCTCGTCAAGGCCGCCCTCGCGGCGCTGGGCTTCCAGGCTGCCTGGGGCCTTGTGGACCGCAAGGGCTGAAGCCGCTCACACCGGCTCAAAATCCGTTGGCCCGCGCATGTAGTCGTTGAGGCCGGCGGGCCTTGTGGCACAAGCCGCGCCGCGCTTGGCGCAATTTCGCACCTCACACAGCCTGCACGTGGCGCCCAATGGGCGCCGCACTGCTTTGGTGGCCAGCGCGGTCATCTCGAATTCAGCGGGCGGCATGAAAAGCGCATGCGCCTTGCCTTCATCACGCATCGCGAGGGCGATGGTGCCTGCGCCTTCGGCCGGCTGCATCAGGGCGGCGTTCAACGCTGGGCCTTGGTCAAACAGCGGAAGCTGCGCGCAAAGCGGCTCATCGCGGGCCAGGTGAAAGGGCAGGCGGCCTTGTCTGGCCAGAATGCGGCCCGTGGCATCCACCGTGATGGCGGCCATGTCCTCGCGCATTTGTGCCACACGCTGCATCACCTGACCCTGTGTCACCGCGAAGCGGCGGGCCAGCGCAGCGGGATCAAGTTTCAGGTCTTCCGCCGCGGCGGAAAACCTGCCGCGCGGGCAAAGCAGCGCCAGCGCCAGCCGGTCATCCAGCGCGGCCTTGGCGGCGCGGCGCTGTTCGGGCCTTTCAGTGAAAGGTTCTGTTGCGGCTTCCACCAGCGCCTTGCCTTCCAGCCGCGCCAGCAGATGCGCGGCCTCGCCGATGCGTGCCTCAAAGCCCAAGGCTTCCGAGATCAGGAGGCGCTGGGAGTGGCGGTCATAGCGTGAGCGGTCCTCGCCCAGAATTGTGGTGGGCAGGATGCGCACATCAATGCCGAAGCTGGCGCGCAGCCGCGCCTTCAGACCGGCGAACACGTCATCCTTGGGCGTGAGTTCCCCCCAGATATCTTCAGCGAGGCCTTCCACATCTTCCATGCTGCGGGCGGCGAGCCAGTCATCCACGCTGGCCTCGCGGGCGGCGGCAGGAAGGCCGCGCGCCGCATCGGCCAGGCGCTTCAGCGCTTCGCGGTAGGCGGCATAGAGCTTCAAGGTGGCAGTGGCGAAATTGGGCGCGGCCTGCAACGCCTCGGCAAGCTCGCCGCCGGGCGGCACTTCGCCGGCCAGAAGCGGGTCTGCCACCATTTCGCGCAAGGGCTGCAGCAGGCTGTGCGCCGCTTCGCCCGCCGCCAGCTCTGCCACATCCACGCCTTCCATGCCGGAAAGCTTGAGCACCACTTGCGCGGTGAGCGGGCGCTGGTCGCGCTCCATGAGATTGAGATAACTGGCCGAAAGCCCAAGGCTTTGCGCAAAGGCGGCCTGGCTGAGGCCAAGCTTGAGGCGCAGGCGGCGCAAGCGGGAACCGGCGAAGATCTTGCTGCTGGCGGACATGGGTTTCTGCTCTCGTTTCAACCCTCATGCTGAGGTGCCGCGGCACGCGGCCTTGAAGCATGGGCCGCAGGTTCGGTTTCCGCGGCGCACCCTTGAAGCTCCGCTTGCGCGGAGCACCTCAGGGTGAGATGGTTGTGACTAAATTTACAAATGTGCTCAATAGTATTTACAAAACATAACACAATTACCCGGAAACTGCCTGCTGCACCAGCGAAATCTCTGAAAAGTGTTGTATGAGTTTGTCATCACGCCAACACGGAGTTCCTGCGATGACGACTTTCGAAGCCCTGATCCCCACCGCCCAGCGCGGCCGCTACAACGGCATCAAGCGCCCCTATAGCCCGGCGGAAGTGGCCAAGCTGCGCGGCTCCATCACCCAGCGTTACACGCTGGCCGAAATGGGCGCCAAGCGCCTGTGGGAATTGCTGCATGACGAGCCCTTCACCAATGCCCTTGGTGCCCTCTCCGGCAACCAGGCCATGCAGATGGTACGGGCAGGCCTCAAGGCCATCTATCTCTCCGGCTGGCAGGTGGCGGCGGATGCCAACACCGCCGGTGCCATGTATCCCGACCAGTCGCTCTATCCCGCCAACTCCGCACCGGAGCTGGTGAAGAAGATCAACCGCACGCTTCAGCGCGCCGACCAGATCGAACACTCCGAGGGCCGCAAGAGCGTGGAGACGTGGTTTGCACCCATCGTGGCCGATGCCGAGGCCGGCTTCGGCGGGCCGCTCAACGCCTTTGAGATCATGAAGGCCTTCATTGAGGCGGGCGCTGCCGGCGTTCACTTTGAAGACCAGCTGGCTTCGGAGAAGAAGTGTGGCCACCTGGGCGGCAAGGTGTTGATCCCAACGGGTGCTCACATCCGCAATCTGGTTGCTGCACGCCTCGCCGCAGACGTGATGGGCACGCCCACGCTGATCGTGGCGCGCACTGATGCCGAGGCCGCCAAGCTTCTCACCTCGGACATTGACGAGAACGACAAGCCCTTCGTCATTCCGGGTGAGCGCACGCCCGAAGGCTTCTACAATGTCAAGAACGGCATGGACCCGTGCATTGCCCGCGCCATTGCCTATGCGCCTTATTGCGACCTGATCTGGATGGAAACATCGAAGCCCGATTTGGGACAGGCGAAGAAATTTGCCGAAGCGGTGCGCAAGGAACATCCGAACAAGATGCTGGCCTATAATTGCTCGCCGTCCTTCAATTGGAAGAAGAACCTGGATGACGCCACCATCGCCAAGTTCCAGCGTGAGCTCGGCGCCATGGGCTACAAGTTCCAGTTCATCACGCTGGCGGGTTTCCACCAGCTCAACTACGGCATGTTCGAACTGGCGCGCGGTTATGCGAAGGAACAGATGGCGGCCTATTCGCGCCTGCAGGAAGCCGAGTTCGCCGCCGAGGCGAATGGCTACACCGCCACGCGCCACCAGCGCGAAGTGGGCACGGGCTATTTCGATCTCGTCTCCACCACTATCAGCGGCGGCACGTCATCGACCACCGCCATGCATGACTCAACCGAGCATGCGCAATTCAAAGCTGCCGAATAAGGGAGGACACCATGCTTCAGAAACACGTGAAGGACCGCGCCGAGGAGCAAACCTCGAGCATGAACACCAAGCAGAGCGAGGCCATCCGCCGCCTCGCCAATGAACTGCACCGGCTGAACAATGCGGTGATTGCCGCGGTGGATTCCGGCCTGTCGGTGGAGCTGCAGCGCGGTGCCCGCCATCACGCGGAAGGCGGCTATTGGGGCGACCTGATGATCCCCATCGTGGTGAAGCAGGCCTAGGAACAGCGCGCCCTGGCGCGGCATGCCTCTGGTGCCGCGAACAGGATGAAGGCGGGAGAAGCAATTCTCCCGCCTTTTCATTGAGGGAATACTTGCTACGGCAGCACAGGGAGGGTGCGGGCCTCCGCTAGGCCCCAGGCGGCTTTGCCTCCGGCACTGCGCCCTCGCGCAAGGCGAAATTGGCCAGCTCGGCGCTGGCACCATGGCGCCTCAACAAGGCTGAGACACCTTCAAGCGCTGCCTGCCTGTTGATGATGTTGAGCGCCGTGTACCACAGCAGCAGCACATCCATGCTCATGTTGTGGTGGTCAACATAGAACAGCGAGAGGCGGCTTTTCCACGGGCGGATGCGCGTGTCATAGGCGGCATTGACATCGGCGCTGCCCGCCATCAGCTCATCAAGATCGCTGAACACGATGGAAGCAAAGTCGGTGATCCCCGGCTTCACCGAGAGAATGCGCCTCTCCTCTGGCGTGTAGCGGTCCACCGCCGCCTTGACGTTGGGGCGCGGGCCAACAAGGCTCATCTGCCCGGCCAGAACATGGCCGAACTGCAGCAACTCATCGATCTTGTATTTGCGCAGCAACCGGCCAAGCGCTGTCACATTCGGGTCATCGCTGCTGATGGTGTGGCGGCCCGCCTTGTCGGCGCCCACAGCCATGGTGCGCAATTTCCAGACCTTGAAGGCAAGCCCGTGCTGGCCAATGCGCGAAGACACATAGATGGGCGGCTTGCCATCCTGCAACCACACGGCCAGCGCCGCCACCGCAATCAACGGCAATGAAACGGCAAGCCCCGCCGCGCCGCCCACGAGATCAAGAAGGCGTTTGAGCATCAGGCCCTGCCTCCTGCCTTTGGCCGTTGTGCTGTCAAAAGGCAAGCTGGCCAAGCTGTGCCATGGCCCATTCCGGCAATTGCAGTGTGAGGGCCTTCTTCACGTCATCCACCTGTGCGGGTGACTTGACGCCGACAATGGGCAGGCAGCGCGGCAGGCGCTGCATGTTCCAGCGGATGGCGAGAACGGCTGGCGAAATGCCCGGCGTTTCCAGCCTGGCGGCAATCTGCTGCAAGGCCGCCACCAGTTTCATGTTGTGCTCAAATGTTGCGCCATGAAAATTCTTCCAATGCGGCAGCGCCCGCCGGTCATTGGCGGGGAAGGTGGCGGGGGCGGAGTATTTTCCGCTCAGCACACCCTGGCCAAGCGTGCCCCAGGACAGGAAGCCAAGATCAGTGGCCGCGAGAATGGACTTGATTTCAGCCTCGCGCGCCGGCTGGGCAAGGGAATATTCCAGCGAGAAGCTGGCAAAACGCGCTGAGCGGTTGTTGACGGGAAAGGGCATCGAAGGCGGCAGGTTGCACACGCCATAGCTGCGGATCAGCCCGGCCTCGCAGAACCGCTCCAGCCTCTCGAAGACGGCATCGAGCGGGGTCACCTGGTCGGGCCAATGCAGTTGGTAAAGGTCAATGTGGCTGGTGCCCAGGCGCCTCAGGCTGGCATGCAAGGCCTGCTCGATATAAGCCGGGGCATTGTCATGCCAGGTCTTGCCGTTCTCATGGCGCACGCCAAACTTGGTTGCGATGAACGCGGAGTTCCGGCGGCCCGCCAGCAGCTTGCCCAGCCGCTCTTCCGCTAGGCCCAGGCCGTAGCAATCGGCCGTGTCGAAAGCCCCGATGCCGACATCCGCGGCATGCAGCACGGCCTTTTCAACGTCGGCAATGTCAAGGTTACCCCACTGATGGCCGCCCAAGGCCTCAGTGCCCAACATCACCTGGAATTGAAGTTCAGAATTCAATTTGCCTTCGGCCCCAATTCCCGCCGCCAACCACTTTTGAGTCGCCTCAGCGCATCGTTAACATACATTCACAATCGGATTCGGGCAATAAAACGCCAGCCCGATTGAGACCTGAAGCCAGTGCGGCCAAATTATTTTCTGGCCCTGTTCCCCCGGGAACAGCGGCAGGCGCCGGGGTGGCGCATTCTCACACTCAAGCAAGGACGATCAATCATGAAAGTCCGGCACAACACAGGAGAATGCCATGACCACGATTTCCAAATCCAAGCTGTTCAAGTCTTCCACCCAGTTGCTGATCGCCGCAGTGATTTCGGCCAGCACGCTTGCCTCTTCGGCCTTCGCCGGAAACTCTGCCTTCCTCAATTCCATCAACAGCAGCAGCCGCGCCGCCGCGGCCTTCTCAAGCTGCCCGCCGCCCAAGTCTTGGGTCAAGGTGTGCACGCAGTTTGGCCCGGCCATGCCCGGCCAGCTGTTCGGCCCCTGCCAGCACTATGAAGTGCAGTGCGAAAACCCAGCCTATCTCGGAAAGTGAGGTTGCCCACCAGATCATCGCGGTGCGGGAGGAAACTTCCGCGCCGCCTGCGCTCATGCGGGCTTGCGCAGCTGCAGGAGGAACCACGCGCAGAGCGAGCCCAGCACCACATGAATGACGACGCCCGGCGCCACCGCCATGCCGGGGCCCAGAGTCATGGTGCGGACCACAATGACGAGCGACAGGACCTGCACCACAAGATTGCCTGCGAATGCGGCCCGGAGTCCCGCGGCATCAGCCTTGCGCGCCAGGATATTGAAGACGCCAAGGCCAAACAGGGTTGCGCCATGGGCCTGGGGCAGCGTCGCGATGAGCGGCGTCATGTCGATGCCGGTGGGCTGATAGAAGGCCTGGGGCACCAGCAGCAGCGCGGCCCCAAACAGGCAGGCCAGAATGCCCGCAATCAACAAGAACAGCCGCATGTGGTCATCCCCCAATTTTCAGTAGAGGTTAGACT